>DASWRS010000568.1:0-8648 GCA_036403075.1 Kofleriaceae bacterium | reverse complement strand
CGCCCCGACGAGGCCGCGGAGGCTCCGTGCTACAACCGGCCTCCATGACCCGCGCATGCTGCGCGGCGGCGGTCCTGGTGATCGCCGCCTGCTCTGCCCGATCCACCAAGTCACCGAGCGCGCCGTCGCCGACCGGCGCGGCCACTGGCGCCGGCGACGCCGCACCGGGCAGCCTGGCGCCCGCGCGCGAGCCCGAGGCCGCCGGGGCGACACCGGCCGCGGCCGCGGCCACCTCGAGCACACCGGCGCCGGCCCCTGCTGCCGCCGCTCCGGGTGCCGTCGCCTCCGGGCCGGGCGCACCACCGCCGCCGCCCGCGGCACCGGGCATCAAGGTCACGCTCGCCGACGTCGGCCTCGAGGCTGCGTCGCTCGATCGCACCGCCGATCCGTGCGTCGACTTCTACCAGTTCGCGTGCGGCGGCTGGATCCAGAGTAACCCGATCCCCGCCGACCGCGCGCGCTGGGGCCGCGGCGGCGAGCTCGACGAGCGCAACAAGGCCGCGATCCGGACGCTGCTCGAGGACGCCGCGAAGCCGGCGGCCACCAACCCGGCCGCGAAGAAGCTCGGCGCGTACTACGCCTCGTGCATGGACGAGGCCGCGATCGAGCGCACCGGCACCGCGGCGTTCGCGCCGCTCGTCGCCCGGGCCCGTGGCGTCAAGGACCCGCGGACCTGGCTCACCGAGGTGATCGAGCTCCACAAGCTCGGCATCTTCGTGGTGTGGGACAACCACGTGGCCGCCGATCTGAAGGACTCGGCGACCTACATCACGTACCTCGACGCCGCCGGCCTCGGCCTCCCGGATCGCGACTACTACGTCAAGCCCGAGCTCAAGGACAAGCTCGACGGCTACCGCGCGCAGGTCGCGCGGCTGCTCGGCCTGGTGCCGCCCGGGCCGGGCAAGCTCGACGCCGGCGACGTGATCGCGATCGAGACCGAGCTCGCGAAGCTGACCAAGACCGCGATCGAGCAGCGCGACGTCCCCGCCGCGTACAACCCGACCGACGCCCGGGCGCTCGCCAGGCAGGTCAAGTCGGTCGACTGGCCGGGGTACTGGAAGGGCCTGGGGGCGCCGCCGAGCAAGAAGATCGTGCTCGGCACGCCGCGGTTCTTCGCCGCGCTCGACAAGCTGCGCGCGCGGTGGAAGCCGGCGCAGTGGGCGAGCTACTTCACCTACCACCTGGTGCAGTCGTTCGCGTTCGCGATGCCGCACCAGCTCGACGACGCGGCGTTCGAGCTCGCCCGGCTGATCACCGGGGTCGAGAAGCAGCGCGAGCGCAGCAAGCGGTGCATCGAGCAGACCTCCGGCGCGCTCGGCGAGCTGCTCGGCCAGCTCTACGTCGCGAGCTACTTCCCCGGCAGCTCGAAGCAGAACGCGACCCGGCTGGTCGACGCGCTGGCCCAGGCGATGACCGACGACCTCACGAGCCTGGACTGGATGGCCGACGCGACCAAGCAGATCGCGATCGCCAAGCTCGGCAAGATCGTCCGCATGGTCGGCTACCCCGAGCGCTGGCGGACCTACGACTTCGACGTCAAGCGCGACGACTTCGCCGGCAACACGCTGCGCGCCGCGGCGTTCGAGGTCCACCGCGAGCTCGCCCGCGCCGGCAAGCCGGTCGATCGCGGCGAGTGGGGCATGAACGCCTACCAGGTCGACGCCTACTACAACCCGAGCGCGAACAACACGGCGCTGCCGGCGGGGATCCTGCAACCGCCGTTCTTCGGCCAGGATCGCGCGGTCGCGGCCAACCTCGGCGGCATCGGCATGGTGATCGGCCACGAGCTGACCCACGGGTTCGACGATCAGGGCGCGCAGTTCGACGGCGATGGCAACCTGGTCAACTGGTGGCAGAAGGACGACCTCGCCAAGTTCGCCGCGAAGGGCAAGTGCGTCGCCGACCAGTACTCGGCGTTCGAGGCGCTGCCCAGGAAGTACATCCAGGGCGAGCTCACGCTGGGCGAGAACATTGCCGACATCGGCGGGGTCAAGATGGCGTTCCGGGCCTATCGCGCGCTGCGCCGCGACGCGGCCAAGACCTACGTCGCCGATGGGTTCTCCGAAGACCAGCAGTTCTTCCTCGCGGTCGGCCAGGCGTGGTGCGGCCGCGAGCGGCCGGCCGAGACCGAGCGCCGGCTGACCGTCGATCCGCACTCGCCGTCCAAGTTCCGGGTCTATGGCGCGCTGCGCAACCTCCCGGAGTTCGCCGACGCGTTCCGCTGCCCGGCCGGCACGCCGATGCGGCCCGCGAAGACCTGCACGGTCTGGTGATGGCGCTGGTGACGGTGGCGGCGGGTGCGGCGAGGCCGTGGTAGACCAGCCGGATGATCGAGCGCGACGATCCGCCGCCCGCGCGCGCCGCGAAGCCAACGCTCAAGGAGCGGCTCTCGGCGCACTTCAACGAGTACGGCCGGGTCGCGGTGATCACGTACTTCACGCTGTCGATCCTCACGATCATCGGGTTCTCGATCGCGATCGGCATGGGCGTCGAGCCGTCGGATGCGACCGGCGTGCTCGGCGTGATCCTCGCCGGCTGGGTCGCGGCCAAGGCGACGCTGCCGATCCGGATCCTGATCACGCTGGCGGTGACCCCGCTGGTCGCGTTCGTCGTGCGCCGCCTCCGCGCGAACCCCGCGCCACCGGCCGACGACCCAGCCGTGCCCGACGACCCGGCCGTGGCCGACGACGACGGCGTGGTCGACCGCGACGCGCCGTAGCTCGACTCGGTCGACTCGGTCGACTCGGCCGACTCGGTCAGGCCGGCGACACCGGCGTGCGCGGGTAGTCCGGTCGGGTCCGCCCGGCGCGCTCGAGCGCGGCCATGACCGCCAGCGCGACGTGATCGCGCCACGGCCGCGCGGCGACCTGGACGCCGATCGGCAGCCCGGCGGCGCCGCGCTCGGCCTCGCGCGCCGCGATGAAGCACGGGTCCTTCGACGCCGGCCGGTCGCCGTCCTCGCCGGCGCGGACCCGCGTCCACGGCACGACGCCGGCCGGCCAGCCGAGCACGTTGTAGATCGCGGCGTAGATCCCCATCGCGCCGAGCTCGGCGGAGGCGCCGTGGCGAAACGCCGGCAGCGCGGCGGGTGGCGACAGGATCACGTCGAGCTCGCCGAGCGCCGCGAGCGCCTGGTCGCGGTAGTCGTGCAAGGCCTCGACCCGCCGCCAGTAGCTCGCGGTGTCGTACGGGCCGACCTGGCGCATCACCGCGCGCATGCGGTGCCGGCCGGTGACCGTGAGCAACAGGTTCACGACGGTGCGCGGCAGCCGGGCCGCATTCTCGAGCAGCTTGATCCGCGGATCGCGCGGCGAGTCGCCCAGGATGCGCCGGCTCGCGGTGAACCGGTCCGCGCCGAACAGCCCGTACATCAGGCCCTCGGCGTGCTCCGGGTCCGGCGGCCGCCACGGCGTGACCCGGGCACCGAGGCGGGCGAGGGCGTCGGCGGCCTCGGTCACCGCGCGGCGCGCCGCCGGGGTCGGCGGAAACAATCCGTCGTCGGTGAACCAGCCGACCCGGAGCGCCGTGACGTCGACCGCGCCGGGATCGCCAAGCGGCGTCACCCCGGCGATCGGATCGGCGCCGCCGCTGGTGACCTGCATCCCGAGCACGACGTCGGCGACGTCGCGGCCGTGCACGCCGACCTGGCTGCGGATCGCCTGCTGGCCGATCGACATCGAGCCGCGGCCCAGGTCCGGCATCCGCCCCGCGGTCGGCTTGAACCCCGCGATGCCGCAGAACGCCGCCGGCACCCGGACCGAGCCGCCGACGTCGTTGGCGAGCCCGAGCGACGAGCCGCCCGCCGCCACGATCGCCGCCTGTCCACCCGACGAGCCGCCCGGCGTGCGCTCCAGGTCCCACGGGTTTCTGGTCCTCCCGTACAGCGGGTTATCGCTCTCGACGTAGAGCAGCAGCTGCGCCACGTTGGTCTTGCCGAGCACGATCGCGCCGGCCCTGCGCAGCGCGGCCACGTACGGATCATCCCGGGTCGCGCGGTCGTCGCGCCGCGACACCACGCCGAAGGTCGCCGGCGAGCCCTCGAGATCGAAGCACTCCTTGATCGTGATCGGCAGTCCGTGCAGCGGGCCGACCAGCTCGCCCGCGCGCCGCCTGCGGTCGGCATCCGCGGCCTCCGCGCGCGCCGCGTCGTAGCGCTTCCAGATCACCGCGCCGAGCCTCGCGCCGGGGCCCGCGCCGGGGCCCGCGCCGGGGCCCGCGCCGGGGTCCGGATCGACCGCCTCGATCCGCGCGATGTGCGCCTCGACCGCCTCGACGGCCGAGATCGTGCCCGCGGCAAGCTCGCCGGCGAGCGCGACGGCCGAGCGGGCCCACAGCGGCGCGCCGGCGTCGTCGTCGCGGGGCGCCTGGGCAGGCTGGTTCGTGGTCTCGGGGGACAGCATCGGCGTTCTCCTCGCGGCTGAACGGGAGCCGGATTGTCGGCCATCCGTCGCCGCGATGGGGGCAAACCGGCGCACCATGCGCGTTCCGCGGGCCGGCACGCGGGCTCGCCCCCCGGGGAGCACGGCCGCGGCGCGGCCCGGCGTTCCAGGCTCCGCGTCATGCGGAGCGGCGGTTCTACGCCTACGGGATGTCCAAGGCGGCGCTCCACACGATGACGCGCTCGCTCGCGACCGCGCCACCGTCGCCGACCCGGCCGAGTTCCTCCGCTGGCGCGGCAACCGCTGCGCGTGGTGACCGGCGCGGCCGCGGCCCTCGGTCCTCCCGCGCGGTCACAACCCGCGGCGGCCGGCCGAGCCGAGGTCGGCGATCGGCGTGTCGCGGGTGTGCGACGCGTGCGGCGGGCGCAGCACGTCCTCGTCGTCGACGATGTCGTCGAGCTCGCGCTCGGGCTCGGCGCCGTTCTCGACCGCGCTGGTCTCGAGCGCCTCGATCCAGTTCTGGCCGGTATCGAACGAGCGATCGCCATCGGGGTGAACGCGATCCACGGCCGCGGGCGTGTGCGCGCCGTACAGGTCGCCGGCATCGCGCAGCGGCGACGGCTCGTCGAGATCGCCCATCGCGAGCCCCTCGGCATCGCGCTCGGCGGTGTCGTCGACGTCGACCTCGAGACCGGCGAGGTCGTCGGCGGCCTCGGCGTCGGCCTGCGACAGCGCATCGACGTCGAGCGGCATGACCGCGAGCTCGGGGATCTCGTCGAAGCCCTGCACCGGATCGCGGGGATCGGCGGCGAAGTCGTGGAGCCGTTCAGCGGAGTCGTCGAGCCGCTCGGCGGGGGCCGCGCGCCGCGCTCGCCGGTGACGGATGATCGCGCCGACGGCGAGGCCCAGCGCGAGTGGCGTGATCAGCTTGCGTAGACGCATGGCTGATGTACGAGCACGCTGCGTGCCAGCGGCGCGACGGAGCATGCCGGCTGCGATCATCTCCGAGCGCGCCGGCGCGCACGCCTCGCCGACACGTTCAGGCGCGCTCGACGCGGCCGTCGGCGTGGCGGGCGAACCGGCCCTCGTCGCGCGGGTGCACGGGATCGTCGGAGCTCCACGGCCAGCCGCCGAACCGGGTCTGCTGGTAGTCGGCGAACGCCTGCTGGATCTCCTGGCGCGTGTTCATCACGAACGGCCCGTGCTGCGCGATCGGCTCGCCGATCGGCTTGCCCTGGAGCAGCAGGATCTCGGTCTCGCCGTCGGCGACGATCGGGATCGCGGCATCCGGGCGCACCTGCACGCCGTGGTTGGTCGCGATCGCCCGGCCGGCGATCGTGGCGGTGCCGCGGAACAGGTACAGGATGCGGTGCGTCCCCGGCCGCGCCGGCGGCACGGTCCACGACGCGCCGGGCTGGAGGTGGAGCGTCCAGATCGCGACGTCGGCGTCGGCGCGCGACGCCCACGAGCTCGGCGGCGGCGACGGCGGGGTCTCGGCGCCGAGCGTGCCGGCGACCACGCGGACCAGGACGCCGGGCGCCTCGAGCCGGGGGATCGTGCGGTCCCACAGCATCGTGAAGTGCGGCGCGACCAGCTTGTCCTGGCGCGGCAGGTTGAGCCAGATCTGGAACAGCTCGGCTGGGTTGGGGCCGGTCGCGTCGACCAGCGGGAACATCTCGCAGTGCGAGATGCCCTTGCCGGCGGTCAGCCACTGGACGTCGCCGCTGCCGAACCGCGCGGTCGCGCCGAGCGAGTCGGAGTGATCGATCAGGCCGCGGCGGACGATCGTGACGGTCTCGAAGCCGCGGTGCGGGTGCTGCGGGAACCCCGGCACGGTGGTGCCGTGGTACATGCGCCAGCCGTCCTTGCCCGCGAAGTCCATGCCGAGCTCGCGGCCGTCCAGCGACGCGGCGGGGCCGAGCCGGTCGTTGCCGGCCGGGTAGGCGTCGTCGTGGTGGGCGCAGAACAGGAACGGATCGAGCGTCGGCCACTGGAACCCCAGCGGAACGACGGCGAGAATGTCGGAATCGGCCATGGGCGCAGCGTGTTCATCGGCCGGGGCCGGCGCAATCGGGCCGTTTGGCGAGGACTGTTCCGCGGCCGACGCGGCCGGCGCGGCGCGGCCGACGCGGCGCGGTGAAAACTTGTGCTCCGAGATCGGCCTTGTCACCATCCGTGTGTTTCTGGTCTGCTGACTGGCTAGCCGCGCGCGCGGCGTTGGGAGGATGCATGAGCTTGCGATCGATCGCTGGATGTCTGGTGCTCTGTGCGGCCGCGTGCGGCGGCAAGTCGACCCCCGGAGGCACGAAGGATCCTGCCCTGCTGTGCAAGCAGGTGCCGCTGAGCGGGACCGCCGTGCTCGGGGCGACCCTGGTCCACGCCGCCACGTTCTCGATGCTCATGATCGATGCGTGCACGTTCGACACCAACAAGCTCGTCGACGCGGCCAAGGCGTGCCAGGACCACGCCTCGTGCGGCCTGCCGGTCGGCCCCGGCGGATTGACCCAGGTCAATCAGGCAGTCAACACGGCGTGGACCACGGTCACGCTCGGCGGCGGCCGCGCGTTCGCGAGCAAGCTCGGCGATCGCACGCTCGTGGCCTGGGACGCCTCGCGCGATCCCGCGCAGGTGATCACCGCCGTTGGCCAGGGCATGGGCCCGGGCGCGGCGACGTGCTGCCCCGGCTGCGCCGCGTGCGACGCCGGCGCCGGCACCCCAGCCTGCCCCGCGGGCGGCGGCGCGACGCCGCACGTCGATACCTTCCCGGCCGCCGGGTTCCCCGACGTGCTGGGCCCGGCGGTCTGCGCCTGCAGCGACGTGTGCGCTGCGCAGACCGCCAAGAAGCTGCCGGCCGAGTGCGACTGCGCCCGGCTCTGCCACTGCCAGTAATCGCCGCGCCGGCCGCCGACCGGGTTCTGGACCAGCCGCACGCCCGCAAGCATGGATTGTCACCGTGCCAGAGGAGTAGCCATGTCCGTCGCCGCGCCCACGACCGTTCACCCCGTTCCCATCACGTCGATTCAGCCCTGTGTTCCAGGTTAACGCGCCTGCGATCGGAGCCGGCCGATCGGCCGGTTCCGATGTTGCCTACCCCCACCCCTTCGCGCGCGACTGCATGTCATTTCGCCTGGCTACGCTACGGACCCGAGGGCACGAGCCTTGCTCGGCCCGGCACACATGAAAGCAACCGCATTCCACCAGGCAGCCTTGTCGCTGTTCACGGTTCTCGCGTCCGCCGCAGCTGGCTGCGCCACGGACACGGAGAGCGCGGACCTCTTGGATGATACCGGCGTCAGCGAAGCTGCGCTGTCGAGCAACGAGCAGGCCGCCTTCAACTTCTTCGTCGCCAAGGGGCTCACCAGCATCCAGTCGGCCGGGATCATCGGCAACCTGATGCAAGAATCCGGGGTCAACCCTGCCGCCGTCCAGTTCGGCGGCGGACCCGGCCGAGGGATCGCCCAGTGGTCGGTCGGCGGTCGCTGGGACACGAGCCGCAACGACAACGTGACCTCGTTTGCGAGCGCCCGCGGCCTGTCGCGGGGGGCGTTGAACACCCAGCTCGACTTCATCTGGTTCGAGCTCACGACGTTTCCCGGATACGGACTCAGCTCGCTTCGCGCGGCGACGACGGTGACGCAGGCGGTGATCGCGTTTCAGGACAAGTTCGAGATCTGCGGCACCTGCGCCTCATCGCAGCGGATCTCGTTCGCCCAGGAGGCGCTGAGCGCGTTCGGCGGCAGCGCCGGGTGCACCGTGCACAGCGATGGGCGCTTGTTCTGCAACAACACGCCCGGTGCCGCGATGCGCGCAACCCCGAGATTGTCGAGCGCCGTGGTCAACCATCTGCGGACGAGCTTCAGCTTCTTCGAGTGCTGGGGCACGGGCGATCTCCACGCCGGTGGCAACACGACCTGGTACAGGACGATCGGCGACGACAATAGCAACCGCGGCTGGATACCCGCCGTGGATCTCAGCACCACGAGCGCCTTCGACAGTAACCCGACGGCGCACGGTCTGGCACGTTGCCCGTGAGCCGGGGCCGCTCGCCTCTCCGGCTATCAAACGGCGCACGGGCGCATGTTCGAGCGCCGCGCTCGCGGGTCAACGATTGAGGGGCTCCTCGTTGTCCTCGTCCACCGCCCGGGGGCTCGGTGATGCCGGCTGCGCTACCAGGACGCCATCTCGGTCGAGGTGGCAGTCGCCACGCTCAGGGCGGCGCGCCAGTCGGCGAGCGTGCCGGCGTCCCACGACACGTCCCACACCCGCGCC
>DASWRS010000567.1:0-8700 GCA_036403075.1 Kofleriaceae bacterium | reverse complement strand
GCACTCTACGCGACCCCGCCCCGGCGCGCAAGTACATGCAACTGCGTTGCGTTTGCCGCCGGGCTGCGTCTGGCAACCGGCCCGGCCCCGGCAGGTGCGCGGCGGCCGGCGCTCTGGCATCGTGGGCGCGTGTCGGGCGATCCGGTGAACCTCGCATTCCAGCGGCTGGTCGATGCGCTGAACCGTCCGCGCGATCCCGCGGCGCTGCGCGCGGCCGTGATCGACGAGATCCGGATCGATCGCCACGTCCCCGGCGACCGCGGCACCGCGCCGGTCGCGGAGTCGTTCGGGGGCCTGCCCGAGGTCGAGCGCTGGTTCGCCCGGACCCCGCCGACCGTCCGGTTCGGGCTCGCCGGGCCGGCATGGCCCGACGGAGACGGCTGGGGCATCGAGTACACGATCCAGGCGGGCGAGTTCCACAACGGCGGGATCTGGCAGGGCCGCCTCGCCGGCGATGGCCGGATCGCCTCGCTGTCGCATCATCCGTTCGCGCTGCGAGACCACACGCCTGAGGGATAGTCGTACAGTGCGGGGCATGCGACGCCCCGCTGTGGCTGGAAGTCTCTCGCTGATCGCCTGCCTGGCTGCCTGCGCGATGTCGTGCGGGTCGCAGAAGTCCAGGTCCAAGCCACCGCCGCCCGATCCCAAGGACATCCCGGCGAACATCGATCGGATCGCCGCCGAGGTCCTGGCCGAGACCGGCGTGCCCAGCGCGTCGGTCGCCGCGGTGACCGACGGCAAGGTGGTCTACGTCCACGCCTACGGCAACGCGCGGCTCGAGCCGCCGACCCCGGCCGCGCCTCCGATGCGCTACAGCATCGGCTCGATCAGCAAGCAGCTGACCGCGGCGGCGGTGCTGCTGCTCGTCGAGGACGGCAAGCTCACGCTCGACGATCCGGTCGGCAAGTACGTCCCGAACCTGACCCGCGGCGACGCGGTCACGATCCGCCAGATCCTGTCGCACACCTCGGGCTATCCCGACTACGCACCGCAGGACTACATGGTGCCGGAGTGGGAGAAGCCGATCACGGCCGAGGCGGTGCTCGATCGCTGGGCGCGCAAGGAGCTCGAGTTCGAGCCCGGGACGCGCTGGCAGTACAGCAACACCAACTTCGTGATCGCCGGCATGATCGTCGAGAAGCTCGCCGGGATGCCGCTGGTCGATCTCCTGACTCAGCGGGTGTTCAAGCCGCTCGGCATGACCTCGGTGACCAACACCGACCGCCAGGCGCTCGGCCCCAAGGATGCGCAGGGCTACTTCCGCCGCGCGCTCGGCCCGCTTCACCCCGCGCCGCACGAGGGCCCGGGCTGGATGTACGCGGCCGGCGAGCTCGCGATGACCGCCGAGGACCTCGCGAAGTGGGACGCCGCGGTGATCCGCCAGGCGATCCTGTCGCCGGCGTCGTATCGCCAGCTCGAGACCGAGGTCGTGCTCGCCAGCGGCGCCGGCACGCGCTACGCGCTCGGCATCAGCGTCGGCCTGAGCGGCGGCCACCGCGAGCTCCGCCACGGCGGCGAGGTCTCGGGCTTCGTCGCGTCCAACATCGTCTGGCCCGACGACAAGCTCGCGGTCGCCGTGCTGACCAACCAGGACGCCTCGGGCGCCGCGGATCAGATCGCGACCAAGGTCCGCGACGCGCTGCTGCGCGCGACCACGCCGGCCAGCGTCGAGAGCGACCAGCGCGTCAAGCAGACCCTGCTCGAGCTCGCCGACAAGAAGCTCGATCGCGGCAAGCTGACCGCGAACCTGTCGGCGTACTTCACCGACCAGGCGATCGCCGAGTACGCCGACACGCTGAAGCCGCTCGGCACGCTCGACAGCGTCGATCAGGTCGCGAGCTCGCGGCGCGGCGGCATGATCTTCCGGCGCTACAAGGCGAGCTACGGCGACAAGGCGATGTCGATCAGCGTCTACGAGACCACCGACGGCAAGCTCGAGCAGTTCCTGCTGAGCAAGAACGACTAGGGTCGCGCTCGCGGTCGGCCGCGGTCACTGCTGCGGCGCGCTCGACGTCGCCCCCAGTCCGGCGCGACGCTCAGGTCGGCCGCCGGCCGAGCCCCGGCGAGGGTGCCAGGCCTGCTGCGGGGGAGCCGGTGACCGCCGTCGTTACATGCGCGCAACTTCATCCGCCCGGCCGACGTCGAGCATTGATCGGGGGACAATGCCGTTGTACATCACCCACTTGAAGCGCTAACCGGGCGTCATCACAGCGAGGCTACCCCACATGAAGAAGCTCCTCATCGCAGCGCTCGTCATCTTCGGATTTGCCGCAACGACCCGCGCCGAGGAGCCGCGCGAGATCACCGTGTTCGCGGCGGCGTCGCTGCGCGAAGCATTCGAGGATCTCGCGAAGACCTTCGAGGCGAAGTCCGGTGTGAAGGTCCGGGTGAACCTGGCCGGCAGCCAGGAGCTTCGCACGCAGATCGAGAACGGCGCGCGCGCTGATGTGTTCGCCTCCGCCGATCAGAAGCACATGGCCGCGCTCGTCAAGGCGAAGCTGGTGGAATCGCCGCGTGTGTTCGTCCGCAACACCCCGGTCGTCATCGTGCCCAAGGGCAACCCCGCCAAGGTGCGATCCTTCGAGGAGCTGACCAAGGCCAAGAAGCTCGTGATCGGCGTGCCCGAGGTTCCGATCGGAGCGTACACCCTCGAGATCCTGGAGAAAGCCGGCGCCGACTTCAAGAAGAAGGCTCTGGCCAACGTCGTGTCTCGCGAGCTCAACGTGCGCCAGGTGCTGGCCAAGGTGAGCCTGGGCGAGGCCGACGCCGGCATCGTGTACCGAACCGACGCGAGCGCCGCCAAGGACAAGGTCGAGATCATCGAGATCCCGGCCAAGCTCAACGTCATCGCCGAGTACCCGGTGGCCGTGCTCTCGAAGGCCCCGCAGCCGGCTGCGGCGCGGGCGTTCGTCGATCTCCTGCTCTCGGCCGACGGCCAGAAGCGGCTCGCGGCCGCCGGTTTTGTTGCGCCGTAGCCTGCTGCACGGAACGTTGCGCGTCGTCGGGTACGTGCTCGGCGGCGGTCTGCTGGCATTTCTCATCATCCCCGTCGTCGCGCTGTTTGTCACCGGCAGCCCGGCCGACTGGCTCGCCGGGCTTCGCCATCCCATCACCGCGCCCGCGCTGCTGCTGAGCCTCGTGACGACGGCGATCAGCCTGGGCGTGCTGGTCGCGTTCGGCACGCCGCTGGCGTGGTGGCTCGGCCGGAGCGAGGCGCGGGGCGCGCGCTTCGTCGAAACGGTGGTGCAACTCCCCATCGTGGTGCCACCGGCCGTTGCCGGGCTGGCACTGCTCCTCGCGTTCGGTCGTCGCGGTCTGCTCGGACCGCTGCTCGAAGACACCGGGATCGACATCGCGTTCTCGACCATCGCGGTCGTTCTGGCCCAGGTGTTCGTGGCGGCACCCTTCTACATCCAGGCGGCGACGGCTGCGTTCGCCGGCATCGACGAGAACCTGCTGGTCGTGGCCCGGACGCTCGGCGCCAGGCCGGCGACGGTGCTGTTCCGGATCGCGCTGCCGCTCGCGCGTCGCGGTCTCATCGCGGGCGCGGCGCTGGCGTGGGCACGCGCACTCGGCGAGTTCGGCGCGACGCTGATGTTCGCCGGCAACCTGTCGGGTCGCACGCAGACGCTGCCACTTGCGGTCTACACCGCGCTCGAAAGTGATGTGCGCGCCGCGCAAGCGCTCGCCGTCATCCTGGTGGTGATCGCGCTGGCGATCATCATCTTCCTTCGGCCGCGGCGCGGGCGGCATGCGCGATGACCACGCTGGCCGCGAACATCGCCGTCCGCCTCGGCTCGCTCGATCTGGAGGTCGCACTCGAGGTCGACGAGCGCGGTCTGGTGCTCGTCGGGCCGAACGGCTCCGGCAAGACCACGATACTCCTCGCGATGATCGGTGCACGCCGACCTTCGCGGGGCCGCATCACCATCGCGGACGACGTCCTGTTCGACGGCGCCACCGGCGTCGACCGGGCCACGGAGGAACGGGGACTGGCCTACCTGCCACAGGACTACGCGCTATTTCCTCACCTCACCGCCGTCGGCAATGTCGCGTTCGGGCTCCGCGGCCCGCGCGCCGAGCGCATCCACCGGGCGCGCTCGCTCCTCGATCGCCTCGGCGTCGGCTCGGTCGCCGATCGGCACCCCGGCGGTCTCTCGGGCGGCGAGCGGCAGCGCGTGGCGCTGGCCCGTGCGCTGGCGCCTTCCCCGCGCGCGCTCCTCCTCGACGAGCCGCTTGCCGCGCTCGACGTCGAGTCCCACTACAGTGTGCGAACCTTCCTGGTCGCGGAGCTCCGGGCGCAGCACAGGCCGTTCATCGTCATCGCCCACGATCGGGAAGACGTCCGCGCGTTCGCCGCGCCGGTGGCCGTCCTCGAGCGTGGCCGCGTTGTACAGCGGGGGGAGCTGCCGTCGCTGGTATCGTCCCCGGCGACCCCGTTCACCGCCCGTCTGCTCGGCGGATGCAGTCCCGGCCCTGATTGAAAGCCACCGTCGCGCCCTGATCGCGAGGCTCGCGCCGCGGGTATCCGCAGTACCGCACAGCCCAGTGCACGTGATCACCATTGCCTGCGATGAGGGTCGCTGTCGCAGCGCTGCAACACAAAAAGGGCGATTCAGCTCCTCGAACAACGGTAGGTTGCCAGGACCCACGAACAGGAGGTTCTCGTGATCGACTACGCGACGCTCTTCATCGGCAGCACCCGCCGCGCGTTACAGCGCGGCAACACGGCGGGGCGAAATCGGGTGCCACGACGCCGCACGATCCCCGGTCGGGTAGGCGACACCCCGCCACGCTGGCCAGCGTAACCGCAGAAGACGTGGAGTTAGCGCCGGCACGTCGGTCGCAAGACGGCCACACGTGAGATCGAGCGCTGCACGTGAATACGACCTGCCGGATGACCGCCTCGCGATCCAGGTTCCCGTGGATCCCAACGGCCTGGCCTACGACTGCCACGACGAGACGCTGTACGTCACCGACGGCGGCGGGGCCGTGATCGCGATCGAGCAGGGCCGGCTCCGCCGGATCGCGACCATCGACGCCGCTGGATGCCTTGCCAACCAGCTCGGTGGCATCGCGGCGACGCCGGATGGCACGCTGTACGTCGCTCGCCTCGGTCATGGTCACGCCGGCGCGATCTTCGAGATCGCGCCACGTGGCGTGGTCACGCAGCTTCCGGGACTGTCCGCGGATGCGTGGCGTCTGGGCGTGGCGTACGACGCCCACGAGCATGCACTCTACGCGACCCGATATCACAAGATCGGCGGGGAGGCGTGTGACGGCGCGATCGAACGGATCGACCTGACCAGCGGGGTCGTCGATGCGGTGATCGAGGGACTCGGCAAGCCGGTGGGCGTGGCCAAGCTAGGCCCGACGCTCGTGGTCACCGACGCGCGGCGTGGCGCGGTGCTCCGCGTCGAGGTCGCCGGCGGACGTGCCGTTCGATCGTCCGAGCTGGCAACCGGGATCGATCGCCCGGATTCGATCGCCGCTTGCGGTATCGACGCCGTCGTGCTGACGACCTTCTGCGCGGACACGGGCATCGGCAGCGTGCGCAAGCTGTGGCTCGATGGCACGATCGCGAACATCGCGAGCGGCAACTGGGAACCACGCGGCATCGCGAGCGACGGCGATCGTGCCTTCGTGTCCGTTCGCCGTGGTGGTCGCGTCCTCGTGATCCGGACCTGAAGCGCCACCTCGACGGGGGATGCGGCGACGCTGTGCGTGGGCGAGTCGCAGCGGCTTGGGAGATCTGCCAAGGTCGGCTACGCTCGAGGCATGAGGTGCGCGGTGATCGCTCTGCTCGTTGCGTGCAGCGCAGGCGCGCCGCCGCGGCGCGCACCGCATGGTGACGCCGCGATGGTCGGGCGCCCGCTTGGCATGAACGACGTGTCGATCTTGTTGCCGCTGCCGAGAGACATCGGCCGGCCGATGATTGCGGCGCTGGACGCGCGAGGTGGGGCGGTGGTCGACCGTCGGTCGTTCGATACGCTCGTGACGGTCCACGGCGACATCGCGCCCAGGACCGGAGGCGCAATCACGTTCGACGACTTCCAGGTCGTGGCCGTGCGATTTGACTTGTGCGACCGCTCCGCGATCGGGCCATGCCCGCCGGAGGCCACCGGCCGCCTCCGACTGGTCTTGCAGCCACTCTACGCGCGTGCGGGCCTCACGTTCGCCCACGACGTGGCACTCCATGCGTTCTACCCGATTCCGGCCGCCGAGATGAGCGGCGTCATCGATGCCCTGCGCCGGCTGTCTCGGATCCGGCCCGACCCGCGGGCCGTGCCATTGTCGGTGAGCCCGGCGGCGACCGCGGGTGATGTCCGCTACCTCGACGGGCTACGGGCGCTTGTCCTGCGCTACGCGCGCGCAGTGAACCTGGTGCGCTTGACCGTGATCGGCCAGGTTGCTGACTCCGCGGCGTTCGCGTGGATCTTCCGTGGTCTGGATCGAGATGGCGACGAGCTCGTGCCGATGGTGATTCCGGGCATCGCATCCACGCAGCAGACGGTGCAGCTCGCCGGAGGAGACACCGTCTACCGAGCCGCTCCGATGGCTGATTTCCCCTCCGGCTTCGCGCTGGCGACCAACGGTCCACGGTTCAGGGCGGCGACGTCCGGTCAGCGGTGGAGCTCGCTGGCCGCGCTGACGGAGCTCCAGAACCCGACGCTGCACGACACGACGGACACGCAGTGCATCGGATGTCATCTCGCGACGTTCCTGACTGCGCGTCGCGCGGCGGCCAGCGGGATCCAGCCGAGTACGCTTCCTGGCTGGTTTGCCTCGCCGCGCGCGCAGTCCGTGCACACGCTCGCCGACGCGGACCCCCGCGTGGTGCGGGCGTTTGGCTGGGCAGGCAACGTCCCTGCGATCTCGCAGCGGGTCGCGAACGACACCGCGCAGGTGTTGTCCGAGATCGAAGCGCGGTTTCCGCCGCCTCGGTCGCCGTAGCCACGTTGTAACGCCGCTGTAATCGTATACGCAGCCCGGCCCGTGCGACCTCTCGAGGCATGCGCTGGCTCCTCGCGGTTACCTTGTGCGGCTGCGCTGCTCACCCTGGAGTCGCCGACCACCCGGCACCCCCTGCCGCGGCGTTGCGCGTCGACGCCACGAAGCCTCCGGGTGACATCGTGGTGGCGCTCTCCGGGGGCGCCAATGCACTCTGGTGGGATGCCACCAGCTCCGTGCTGTATCTGACCGATAGCAACACCAGCTCGCTGTTGACGTGGACCGACGCGGAGGGCATCCGGGAGGTCTGTTCGCTCCCGGCGGACGCGGCGGGTGTCAGCCTCGGCGGCATCGTGCGGCGCAGCGATGGAACGCTGCTGATCGCGAGCTTCGGTTTCGGGACTCAGGGCGGGATGTTTGCCGTCACCTCGGGGGCGGCGAGCGCATTGACCGGACTGGAGCCGACCCGCCGCCGCGTCGGGTTGGCGCAGGGCGCCGACGGCGCCATCTACAGCGCCTACTTCGTCGGGAGCCGCGGCAAGCCCCCGGTCGGAGGCATCGCCACCATCGCGGTCGCAGGCACGTCCGCCACCGAAACGGAGATCGCGAGCGGTTTTCACAAGGTCGTCGGGCTGGTGGCGACGCCGAACGCGGTGGTCGTATCCGATCAAACCGATCGGGCAATCTACAAGATCGAGATTCCGGGATACGCCGTATCCAGAATCGCGAGCGCACCCACGGTGGATCTGCTCGCGATGCTCCCCAACGGTGATCTGTTGACCGGAGGAGGGCCGACGATCTCGCGAATCACGCAGGCGGGTCAGGTCTCGACGCTGCTCGGTGGCTTCGAGCAAGTCCGAGGAATCGCGTACGACGCCGCCGGCAAGCGACTCTTCGTCGTCGATCACAGCGTGACGGTCGGATTGCCAGACAAGCTGCGCGTGATCCACCTCGATGCCCGGTGATCGCCGAGCGACGGTGATCGCCGACCTCCTGCGCATCGGGCATCCCACATCGCCACATCGCCACATCGCTGGGACCTCCGGATCGACGTCGATCCAGCTACCTAAACGGGGCCGCTCGCGAAGGCCACGTCAACAGAGTGACTGCGTGCGGTGATGCCGGATGGCCAGCGCGTTGTCTCGGCGTCCAATGGCCGAACGCTCTGCCCGCGATCGAGGTCGCGTACCGGATGTTCGAGCGCTGGCGTCAGGAGAATTTCTTCAAGTAGCTGCGCGATGAGTACGCGCTCGACGCTCTCGTCGACGATCAGCTCGAGCCGGAGGATCCGTATCGCGACGTCCCCAACCCCGCGCGAGCCGCCCTCGACGCCAAGCTGCGTGCCGCGCGAGCCCAGATCATCTCGCTGTCGGCGCGCTACGGCATCGAGGCCATGGCCAACCGCAAGGATCGCCGCCGCACGATGCGCGGCTTCAAGATCGCCATCGCCTCCCTTGCGCGCCCGGCCCGCGAGGCGCTTCGTCGATACACTGCGCTCGAAGCTCGGCGTGCGAAGGTCCCGCTGCGCGTCCCGGTCAGCGATGTCGTCGACGGTGAGGTCGTCAAGCTCTCTGTCGAGCGCAAGCACTTCACCGATGTCATCAAGATGAGTGCGAGCGGGAGCAGGTAGTCCCGCGCTGCGCACCGTACGAACACTGGGAGCGTCCTCCCCGCGTGTGTTGGTGCGCGCCGACGCCCGTGTGCCGCCGCGCTGGGATCGCGCGTGCAATCGCTGGCGTTGGGCGGACG
>DASWRS010000566.1:0-2768 GCA_036403075.1 Kofleriaceae bacterium | reverse complement strand
CGGACCTGCCGCGGCCGCCGGACCCGCCGCGGTCGCCGCGAGGTTCGCCGGGTCGCGCGCGGCGTTCGCGGCCGACGGATACGCCGTCGCGCGGGGCCTGCTCCCCACGAGCGAGCTCGTCGCGCTCCGGCGCTACTACGCGGCGCTGCTCGCCGCCGGCCTGATCCCGTTCGGCGACCGCCAGAGCGCGCGGTTCTCGGCGTACAACGATCCGGTCGGGCGCTTCGTCCACGCCCGGCTCGCCGCAGCGATGTCGGCGATCGCCGGCCGGCCGGTCGTGCCGTCGTTCTCGTACTTCTTCTCGTACGTCGCGGGTGCCGCGCTCGAGCCCCACAAGGATCGCGCCCAGGCCGAGTTCAGCATCTCGCTGCAGCTCGATCACGCGCCCGAGCCCCCCGGCGCCACCGGCTGGCCGCTCCAGTTCTCGTTCGACGACGGCCGCGCCGCCGCGGCGGACCTGGCGATCGGCGACGCCGTGCTTTACCACGGCCGCGCCGTGACCCATCACCGCGCGCCGCTGCCGCCCGGCCAGCGCTCGAGCGTGCTCGTGCTCGAGTACGTCCCGCACGACTTCGCCGGCCTGCTGATCTGAGCGAATCTGGCGAGGTGCGCGGATGCCGACACGGCGCGTCGTGCGCGAGGCGTGCGGCATCGCGCCGGGCTCGACGGCCGGCGCCGGCCCACGCCGGCGCGCTGAGCGGCCGCGCCGGCTACTGCGCGAGCAGGCGCTCGACGTCGGCGGTGATCGCGTCGATGTCCTCGCCCTCGGACGCGATCGTGCCGCCGAGGTGGACCCGGCGCACCACGCCGGCCTTGTCGATCAGGAAGCTCACGCTGGTGTAGGACCGATCGTGGCCGTCGAGCCACCACCGCCGCAGCGTGGTCCAGTCCTTGTCGATCGCGACCGGGAAGCGATAGCCGAAGTGCTTGATCCAGCCGCCGACCTGCGCCGGATCGAGCGGCGTCTCCTCCTTGTGGTGGTACATGCCGATCACCGCGAGGCCCTTGTCGGCATAGCGCTCGTGGAGCGCGCGCAGGGTCGGCGCGGTGGCGCTGCAGAACGGGCACGACGGACCCATGAACCAGCGCACCAGCACGACCTTGCCGCGGAGCTGCGCGAGCGTCAGCGGCGGCGAGTTGAACCACTGCGAGACCTGCCACGGCGGCGCGGGCTGATCGATCACGCCGGCGACGCTGTCGTCGACCTGGCGCCGGCGCTCCGCGGCGGGCGCGGACCCGGCTGCCGGTTGCGGCGCCGTCGAGGTCGAGGTCGGCGGCGCGGCAGGTTGTGGCAACGCCGGATCCGGAGCCGGGTTCGAGGACGGCGGAGCAGCCGCTGCTCCGCAGGCGGCCAGGGCGGCGAGGATCCAGGCGCGTGCCATCGTCATGGCGCGCACAACCGGCTCGGCCGGTGCGGAATTCCCGCGGACGTCGGCGCGCATCGCGGCTACCGGCCGGGGTGGTAGGTCCGCTGGGTGTGGCCGGCGAGCTGCTCCGGGTAGAAGTAGACCTCGCGCAGGTTGCCGCTCGCGTAGCGCTGGGCCTCGTCGTTGAAGTGCGGCGAGTCGGGGTGGCCGCTCTCGCCGCCGGCGGTGACCGCCATCGCGCGCACGCGCGGGCCGAACTCGACCACGGCGACGAAGCTGTTGCCGCTGGTGCCGTACATCCGCTTGGTCCCCGGATACGTCTTCGCGCCGAACGACGCCAGCGAGCCCCACTGCGCGCTGGTGAACGGCACCGGGATGCTCGGCGCCGCGTCGTCGAAGTGCGGCGCGATGTCGCCGGACACGCGCTGGAACCGGTTGATCTCGCCCCACGGCGTGCGCCACGTGCCGAAGTCGGCGACGAGCCGGTCGGCCGCCGCGGCGAGCGCGGCGAGCTTCTGTGCCGGCGTCGTGCGGCTCGCCATGTAGTCCCAGACCGACGCGCCGGCGCGCTGGGCCTCTGGCGCCGAGGTCCGCCACAGCTCCTGGCCCCAGTACACGGCGAGCGAGGTCGGCACCGAGGCCGCCGACCAGCGGTAGTCCCACTCACGTAGCAGCCCCACTGGCTCTACCAGCCTGGCCTTGACCGGGTCGGCGCCGGGCGCCTCGTCGTAGGCGTGGACCAGGAGCGGGATCAGCTCGGCGAACGCGGGCAGGTAGCTGTCGTACGCCGCGTCGCGCAGCCCGGTGAGCGTGAACCGCCGCTCGGCGTCGAGCACGCGGGTCGCGTGGAGGCCGCGCGGGTTCTCGCCGTGCATGTCCATGTAGCGCGGGAAGGCCTCGCGGCGCGGGCTGTTCGGCCCGGCGGCGGAGTACGGCCAGTTGTTGGTGTTCATGATCCAGCCGTTGGGCGGATCGACCACGTGCGGGCTGTCGTCGATGCCGTGCACGCCGTTCCACTCGGTCGCCGGATCGCTGCCGTCCACGGGATGGGTCCAGTCGAAGCGGTCGTCGCGCCGCGGCACGAACTGGGGATGGAAGTACGCGATGTGGCCGTCGGCGTCGGCGTAGATCGTGTTGTTCGACGAGTTCGCCTTGAGCGCCATCACCTCGCGGAACGACGCGAGGTCTCGCGCCTTCGTGCGCAGGTACGACTCGCTCAGCGCCTCCACCGGCTTCTGCATGAGCCTCACCGCGATCCACTTCCCGTCCGCCTCGCGCACGACGGGGCCGTGCGACGTGCGGTAGACGGTGAACTCGCGCACCGCCGCACCGTTAGGCGACTTGTACGGCACGCGGATGGTCTGGACTGCGACCGGCCGCTCGCCGTCGCCGTACCGCGCC
>DASWRS010000565.1:0-51322 GCA_036403075.1 Kofleriaceae bacterium | reverse complement strand
GTTCGCGATGTGGCCGCTGACCCTCGACGGGCTCGGCCAGGCCGTGCGCTACCTGGTGCGCGGCGGCGAGCGGCCGCGGATCGGCGATCCGAGCCGCTGGATGAAGGCGATGCTCAGCTGAGCCGCTGCCGCGAACGGGGGCTGCGGCCGCGGGGTCGAGTGGGTCTCACAGCGACGTGCAGCTGTGATGGAATCGTGAACGGCCTCCGAGCGCCACAGCACATGTAATTTTCTGATATCTCGGCACGCGCTGCAGTACTGCCCTGCAGCACGGGTATATATCGCACCACAGCGCGCGTACGACCAATGCCTGGGTACGGGCCAGGTCAATCTGATCCAGATTACCCCGGCGAGATCGGCAACTGGCCTCGGCCGCGTTATCGTGGGTGCACGTCGAGCGAACCCCACGACCTCGAAGTACCGAAGGAATTCGACGACTACGTGATCGGGCGCGAGCTCGGTCGCGGCGCGACGGGACGGGTGTATCTCGCGGAGGACGCGATGCTCGCGCGGCCGGTCGCGATCAAGCTCATCGCGGATCTGGCTCCGGGTGCGCGCCAGCGCTTCCTGCTCGAGGCGCGCGCGATTGCGCAGATCCACCACGCCAACGTCGTTGGCATCTACCGCGTCGGCGCGGTCGCGGGCCGACCGTACCTGGTGACCGAGCTGGTCCGCGGCACGTCGCTCGCACGGCTCGACAAGCCGCTGCCGCACCAGGCTGCGCTCGACATCGCGATCGGCATCGCGCGCGGGCTCGCCGCCGCGCACCGCCGCAACGTGGTGCACTGCGACCTCAAGCCGAGCAACGTGATGATCGATGCCGACGGCATCGCCAAGATCATCGACTTCGGGCTGGCGCGGATCGCCGCCGACGGCGCGCGCGGGCTCCTCGCGCCGGTGGGGACCCCCGACTACATGGCGCCCGAGGTCTGGCTCGGCGAGGCGCCGACCCGGCGCGCCGACGTGTACTCGCTCGGCGCGGTGCTGTTCGAGCTGCTCGCCGGTGCGCCGCCGTTCGCCGACGTCGAGCCCGCCGCGCTGCGCCAGCGGGTCACGACCGGCGAGGCGCCCGCGCTGCGCGATCGCGCGCCCGACGTCGACCCCGCGTTGGCCGAGCTCGTGGCGCGCTGCCTGCGCCGCGACCGCGATGCCCGGTTCGCCGACGGTGACGAGGTCCGCGAGACGCTCGAGCGGCTGCACGCGTCGCGCCGCCACACCGCACGCGCAGGCGAGAACCCCTACCGCGGCCTGTTGCCGTTCGAGGCCAGCCATCGCGGCGTGTTCTTCGGCCGCGGCTCGGAGATCGACGCGGTGGTCGCGCGGCTCCAGCTCGAGCCGATCGTGCTGGTGACCGGCGACTCCGGGGTCGGCAAGTCGTCGCTGTGTCGTGCCGGGGTCGTGCCGGCGGTGCTCGAGGGCGAGCTCGGCGGCGCGTGGCAGGCCCTGACGCTCGTGCCCGGCGACCATCCGCTGACCGCGCTGGTATCCGCGCTCGGCGATCCGGCGCTGATCGGGCGGCTGCGCGAGGCCCCGGCGACGCTGGCTCGCAAGCTGCGCCGCTACGCCGGCGACCGCGGGTTGATCGTGTTCATCGATCAGCTCGAGGAGCTGATCACGCTGGGCGACCCCGACGAGGTCGCCGTGCTCGACGCCGGGCTCGCGACGCTCGCGGACGGCGTGCCCGGCCTGCGCCTGCTCGCCACCGCGCGCGCCGACTTCCTGGCGCGGATCTCCACGCTGCCCAACCTCGGCCGCGACCTGTCGCGCCTGCTCTACTTCCTGCGCCCGCTGCCGCCCGAGCGGCTGCGCGACGTGATCGTCGGCCCGGCGGCCGCGGTCGGTGCGCGGTTCGAGTCCGACGCGATCGTCGACGACCTGATCGCGGCGACCGCCCAGGCCGGCAGCGGCGGGCTGCCGCTGCTCTCGTTCGCGCTCGCCGACCTGTGGGAGGCGCGCGATCGCGCGCACGAGCGGATCACGCGCAGCGCGGTCGACGCGATGGGCGGGGTCGCCGGTGCGCTGTCGCGCCACGCCGACGTCGTGCTCGGCGGCATGACCGCCGCCGACCGCGGCCTCGCGCACGCCATCCTGCTCCGGCTGGTGACCGCGATGGGCACCCGTGCGCGGCGGGCCGCGAGCGAGCTCGCGCTGGGCGACTTCACGCGCACCGCGCTCGATGCCCTGGTCAAGGGCCGCCTGGTCGTGGTCCACGACGAGGAGCCCGAGCCGGTGTACGAGCTCGCGCACGAGTGCTTGCTCACCGGGTGGACCACGCTACGGCAGTGGCTCGATGCGGACAGCGCCGACCGGGCGACCCGCGAGCGGCTCACCGCCGCGGCCGCCGAGTGGGTGCGGCTCGGCCGGCGCGGCGACGCGACGTGGCAGGGCAGGCAGCTCGACGAGGCGGCGGGGCTCGACCCCGAGGGGCTGAGCGCCGACGAGCGTGGGTTCGTGGCGGCGTCGTGGCGCGTGGCGCGGCGCCGGCGGCGACAGCGCTGGCTCGCCGCGTTCGGCGCGGTCGCGCTCGTCGTGCTCGCGTTTCTCACTCAGCGCTTCCTCGCGCGGCGCGAGCTCGCGGCCGCGGTCGACGCCGAGGTCCGGCTCGCGCGCGACAAGCTCGCGGCCGCGCACCGCGCGGAGCAGCTGCAGGCCCAGCTCGAGGTCTGGGCGTTCGCCGTGTACGACCTCGGGTGGAGGGACGACCGCGATGCGGGGTGGAAGTACGTGGTCGCGCAGCGCGAGGCCGCCGACCGGGCCTACGGCGAGGCGAGCGGCCACATCGAAACCGCGTTCGCCAGGGATCGGGCGCGCGACGACGTGAGCGATCTGTTTGGCGACATCCTGTTCGATCGCGCGAGCTTTGCCGAGCACGTCAGCGATCGCCGGTTGCGCGACGAGGAGATCGGGCGCCTGCCGCACTACGACCGCGATGGCAGCCGGCGCGCGCGGTGGACGGCCCCCGGATACGTCACGGTCCGCGCCCCCGCCGGGGCGACGATCACGCTCGAGCCTCCGCCCGGGTCGCCGAGTCCGCGCTGGACCGGCACCGCGAATCTCACGCTGCCACCGCGGTATTACGTCGTCGTGATCTCGACGCCCGGCCGCGTGCCGGTGCGCGCACCGATCCTCGTCGAGCGCGGACGCGCGCTCGTCGTCGCCGTCGATCCGCCGGCGATCGACCAGGTCCCGGCCGACTTCGTGTACATCCCGCCCGGCGAGTTTCTGTTCGGCAACGCGAACGACGAGGATCGCAACACGTTCTTCGCGACCACCCCGCTGCGCCGGCGCTCGACGCCGGCGTTCCTGATCGGCCGCACCGAGGTCACGTTCGGCGCCTGGCTCGCGTACGTCGATGCGCTGCCGGAGCGCGAGCGACGCGTCAGGCTCCCCGGCACGCCGACCCGGCTGTTCGGTGACGTCGAGGTCTCGCCCGACCGCGCCGGCCACTGGCGGATCGAGCTGCAGCCCGAGGACAACCGCTACGTCGCGGGCTGGGATCAGCCCCTGGTCTACGACGGCCGCACCGAGCGCAAGGCGCAGGATTGGCGCAGGTTCCCGGTGCTCGGCGTGTCCGCCGACGACGGCGTCGCGTACGCCGCGTGGCTCGACCGCACGCACAAGGTGCCCGGCGCCCGGTTGTGCAGCGAGGTCGAATGGGAGCGCGCGGCGCGCGGTGCCGATGGTCGCGACTATCCCGGTGGACGTTTGCCCGAGAACGACGACGCCAACCTCGACGTCACCTACGGAGCCGGCCACATGGGGCCCGACGAGGTCGGCTCGCATCCCGAGTCGACGAGTCCGTTCGGGCTGGTCGACATGTCCGGCAATGCCTTCGAATGGACGATCTCGGAGCAGGGTGGATATATCTTGCGCAGTGGCAGTTATCAGCACGACAGGAAGACTGCGCACCTGACGAACAGGTCTCCGAAGTTCGCCTCGATGCGAGACGCGACGCTGGGTCTGCGTCTGTGCGCAACCCCACCACTACCTCGCTAGATCCCCACCGCTCTCCTACGAGCGCTCTAGATCGGCGGACATGAGGCCGAATGGGAGGGCATGTCGCGAACACTCGCTCTGGTAGCATTGTGGATCATCAGTGGCTGTATTGTGAACGAGGACATCCTCGCAGTCGCCAACGACTCCGTCGTGTCCCCGAACGGAATCAGCCCGAACGGGATCAGCCCGAACGGAATCAGCCCGAACGGAATCAGCCCGAACGGGATCAGCCCGAACGGGATCAGCCCGAACGGGATCAGCCCGAACGAGATCAGCGCCAACGGCGTCACCTTGAACGGGATCAGCCCGAACGGGATCAGCCCCAACGGCACGCCGATCGGCGTCGCCGTTGCCGGTGCGCCGCTGGCCGGCACCGAGCTGGTCGGCTCGACGTGGACCGGCCTCTTGTCGAGCGGCGCCAACGTCGCGCTGCGCATCGACGAGGCCATGCAGGGCACGGGCACGAACGCCGATGTCTGGTCGTACAAGATCTCGGTCTCGGCCGACGGCACCTGGCGTCCGCTGTGCCTCGACCCGAGCGGCGCTGCGATGTTTGCTGACAGCGTCGGCGGCACGTGGAACCTCGCCCAGGGCGTTGCCGGCGGCGGTTCGTACCACCCGGAGGCCACGGAGTTCACGCTGGCGTGTCGCGGCAGCGCGATCGCCAAGTGCGTCGAGCTCGGCTACAAGCCCTGGACCGGCCACGCGCCCGAGCTCGCCACCTGCGTGCGCGCGCTGCGCGGCGATTACTGCGGAGACGGCACGCCGTACACGGTCACCGGCACGCTGGTCAACATCTATGACCATGCCGGCGTGCAGCTCGACACCGTGGACTGGGTCCCCGAGGCGGAGTGGACCCCGGATGGCGCGACCTGCGTGTCCAAGAAGAAGAACGCCCGGTTCTGGCAGGTCGCGGGCGTGCGGCCGAGCTGCTACCCACACGCACTCAAGCCGCAAAACTCCTGCGGTACTGGATTCTCGGAGGGGGCGGTGATCATCACCGAGCTCGCGCCGCAATCGCCCTAGCGCCGGGGTATCGTGACCCCTGGATGGCCACGCTCGTCGAAGTTGGGACCGAGCAGCGCTATCAGCTCCAGGAGCGGACCTCGATCGGCCGCGATCGACGGTGCGACATCTGTGTGGACGACCCGATGGTGTCGACCAGCCATGCCGAGATCGTGCGCGATGTCACCGGCGCCTACCGGCTGCGCGACCTCGGCAGCCGCCGCGGCACCTTCGTCGGCGAGCGCCAGGTCGACGAGATCGAGCTGCACGACGGCGACGAGCTGCTGATCGGCCCGGCGCGGATGCGGTTCCACACCCAGTCGATCGCGCCGCCGCTCGCCGGGGCGCTGTTGCCCGGCGCCCACGCTGCAGCCGGCGCGCCCAGCGCGATCGACGAGCTGACCCGGCTGCGCACGATCGCCGAGCTCAGCCGCGCGATCGGCGTCGAGCACGACCTGCGCAAGGTGCTCGGCCGCGTGCTCGAGACCTGCTTCCAGCTGCTCGCCGCCGATCGCGGCGCGGTCTGCGTGTTCCATCCCCGGTCCAAGACGCCGCAGCTCACGGTCGCGCGCGAGCGCAGCGGCGAGGAGTCGCACTTCGTGCTGTCGACCACGGTGGTCAGCGTGGTGATGGAGACCCACGAGCCCCACCTCAGCGCCGAGATCGACGCCGACGCGGCGCTGCAGCGCTCGGCGAGCCTGTCGGTCAACAGCGTCCGGTCGCTGATGGCGGCGCCGCTGCTGTACCGGGCCGACGAGGTCGAGCTGCTCGGCGTGATCCAGCTCGATTCGCGAGCGGCGAGCAACGTGTTCGTGCCGCGCGACGTCGAGCTGCTGTCGGTGATCGCCGGCCAGGCCTCGCTCGCGATCAAGAACGCGATGCTGGTGCGCCAGGTCCGGACCGCGATCGACGATGACTGGCACCACCTCGCGCGGGTCGTGCGCGACCTGCCCGCCGGGGTAATCGTGCTCGACCGCGACCGGCGGTGCCGGATCGCCAACGACTGGGTGCTGTCGCGGGCGTCGCTGCTCGGGGCGATCGAACGCGGCGCCGCGGTCGCCGCGATCGCCGGCATCGAGTGCGAGCGGCTGTGCGGCGCCGATCAGCAGCTCCAGGTCGCGGTCGAGTCCCGCGCACTCGAGATCGCGACCAAGACCTCGAGCGACGACGGCGAGACCGTGATCGTGATCTCGGACAACACCGACGAGCTCGAGCAGCTGACCCAGGCCGCGCACCGCGACCGGCTGTCGCTGGTCGGCCAGCTCGCCGGCGGCATCGCCCACGACTTCAACAACCTGCTGTCGGTGATGCTGACCTACGCCAACATGCTCGAGGAGTCGGTGACCGACGCCGGCGTGCGCGCGGACCTCCAGACGATCATCCGCGCCGCGACCAGCGCGAGCCAGCTGACCCGCCAGCTGCTGATGTTCAGCCGGCGCGAGATCGTCACCCCGAAGGTGGTCGACCCCGCGGCCGTGGTCCGCAACCTCGACCGCATGCTGCGCCGCACGCTGGGCGAGCGGGTCGAGCTCACGACCCACGTCGGCGATCGCGTTCCCCACGTCCTGATCGAGGGCGCCCAGCTCGAGCAGATCGTCATCAACCTGGTGATCAACGCCCGGGACGCGATCACCGACCACGGACGGGTCGAGCTGCGGGTGTTACGCTGCGAGCTCGACGCCCGCGCGGTCGCGCAGCTCCCGGCGGGGTGCTACGCGCTGCTCGAGGTCGAGGACACCGGCTCGGGGATGGCGCCCGAGGTCCAGGCCCACATCTTCGAGCCCTACTTCACGACCAAGGGTCTGCTCCACGGCAGCGGCCTGGGCCTGGCGACCGTGGACGCGATCGTCGGCCAGGCGCGCGGTACGATCGTCGTGACCAGCGAGCTCGGCCGTGGCACGAGGTTCCAGATCTACCTGCCCGAGACCGATCGGCCGCTCGACGTCGATGCCGGCACCATCGCCGTGCCCAGCCCGGGCGCCACCGTGCTCGTGGTCGACGACGACGATGACGTCCGGCGCATGGTCGAGCGCGTGCTGCGCCGCGGCGGCTACACGGTGCTGACCGCGACCTGCGGCCCCGATGCGCTGGCGCGCGCGCGCGCGTACCACGGCGAGATCGACCTCCTGCTCACCGACATCGTGATGCCGGGGATGACCGGTCAGGACATCGTCCGCGAGCTCGCGGCGGAGCGCCCGCGGCTCCAGGTCGTGTTCATGTCGGGCTACCACCAGGGCGCGCCGATCGAGAGCCGGCGGTTCGTCGCCAAGCCGTTCGATCCGGCCACGCTGCTCGGCCGGGTCGCCGACATCCTGGCGGATCGCCCGGGCGACGATCCCGGCTGACCGCCCGCGTCGCGGCGGCGCCGCGCTGAAACGTGGAGGATCGCTCGGGCGTCGCTCGGGCATCGCCGGTGCGCGCGCCGCGGCGACACTGTGCGCGCGGCAGGAGGGCAAGTCGCTCGTTGCAGTTCTCCGGCGCCCGGGCAATGATCGGATCGTGAGATGGCTGCTGTGTGCCATCGCGATCACCGGATGCGGGGGCTCCGGATCGCGATCGAGTGGATCTTCGCCACCCGTGTCCGAGGCCAGCGTCGAGCGCGGCGCGATGACGCGATCGAGCGTGAGCGAGGCGACGTGTCCCGATCCCGCCGTGCTGGTCGAGGCCGGCCGCGAGCGCGGCGTCGTGTGCCCCGCGGACACCGCCGGTCACGGCCTGGTGATCGTCGATCTCGCCGACGCCTGGACGCCGCGGCTGTTCGCGCCGCAGCCCGACGGCACCGCGCCGAGCTACCGCGCGACCTACCTCGCGCTCGCGGCCGAGCACGACCGCGCCGGCAAGCCGATCGATCCCGAGGAGGCGCTCGGCGAGCTCTACGGCGTGCTGCCGTCGATCGCGGTGGTCCGCGAACGGCTCGCCGACGAGCCGCGCCACGTCTGCCACGCGTTCATCGACAACACCGCGATCCCGGCGCTCGAGCGGCCCTACGCCCAGGACCACAAGGACCTGATCGCGATGTACGACCAGACCCGGACGGCCCTCGAGCAGCAGCTCGAGCGCGAGCGCGACCGGCGCGGCCTGGCCGACGTCTCGGCGCTCGCCCAGGTCAAGGAGCTCGCGCCGGTCCACGAGCGCTGGCACAAGCTCGACGAGCAGCACCGCGGCATCGTCGCGGCGCAGAACCACTACGTCTGCGAGGGCTGGCTCGCGCTGGCCGACGCCGACGGCAGCATGACGTGGCGGACCGCGAACGCGACCGAGCTGTTCCAGCGCCGCAACTTCCTCCTGCCCAACGAGCGGCTCGATCCCGCGACCCGTGACGCGCTGCTGCTCGATAGCCGCGAGCTCGATTTTCGGCTCGCGCTCCGCGTGCTGCGCGAGCGCGTGGTCGACGCGGCCGGCCTGATCGAGGACGGCACCGCCGGCGACGGGCCGCGGCCGATCCTCGACCGCATGCTCGATCCGCCCGAGATGCGCGCGGCGCGCGGCAACGAGAAGCCGCTGCCCGACGCCGCACCGGACCTGGTCAGCGCCGCGACCGAGGCCGCCGCGCGCGCGCTCGGCTGGACCGGGCCCGCCGAGACCCTCGCGTTCCTCGAGCGCCACCCGGACGGCCTGCGCGTCGCCCTCGCGCTGCCCGCGCCGCCCGCGTACCACGGGCCGCACATGGCGCTGCGCGCCGAGATCGATCGCGGCGACGTGTGGTACGACGACACCCCGATCCCGCGGCTGATCCGGCATCGCCCGACGCTCGTGGTCTACGCCCAGGACCCCGCGCTGCCCGGCAAGGACCGCCCGCTGGTCCGGTGGCCGACGACGATCGGCGGCTGGGCCGACCAGCGGCTCGAGGACGGCAGCGTGATCCAGCGCTGGAAGGAGTCCGACGTCGGCCCGCGGGTGTGGCGCGAGCTGTACGCCGCGCCGACCTGGCTGCCGCCGAAGACCACGCCGGATCGCGATCTGGTCACGAACCTGTACAACGGCCACTGGGGCCTCAAGTCGCAGATCATGGGCCCGGGGCCGCACGCCGCGTACGGCATGACGCTGCTGGTCCACCACGAGGTCATCAAGCTGCGTGACGGCAGCGAGCGGTTCGACGACAACGGTATCGGCACGCACGGCTCGGCGTCGGTCACGTCGATCGTCAACGGCACCAGCCACGGCTGCCACCGGCTGTACAACCAGCTCGCGGTCCGGCTCGCCGACTTCCTGCTGCGCCACCGCGACCACGCGGTCCGCGGCGAGCAGCCCGAGACCTACCGCCGCGTCGTGGCCTACAAGTCCGAGCGGTTCGTCGCCAAGATCACGACGCGCGGCTTCCTCTACGAGCTGACGCCGCCGGTCCCGATCCACGTGCTCAAGGGCAACATCCGCAGCGAGCGCAAGGTCCCGCCGCGCGACGCGGCGCCGGCGCGGCCGGACTGACCCGGCGCGGCGTCACGGCTACTTGGGCTTGGTGAACTCGGGTTCGGGCTCGGTCGCCGACCCGGCCGATGACCCGCCACCGGGCGCCGGCGTTACCGGCGGGGTCGCCGCCGAGCCATCGCCCGAGCCCGGCCCGTTACCGGACGGCGACGTGTCCGAGCCCGCGCCGCTGCCGGCGTCCGAGCCCGGTCCGGGCGGCTTGGCAGATCCGCCGGATGACCCGGCGCGGCTCGGCACGACCACCGGCGCCGTCGCCAGCTTCTCGTCGAGCTTGGCGGTCATCCGGATGTCGTCCTCGGCCATCTTGGCGAGCTCGATCGTGCGATCGACCGGGCGGAACCCGGCCTTGCGCAGCACCACGCGCACGGACTTCTTGCCGGACTGCGCGGAGCTGAGCTCGACCTCGAACGGCGTGACGTGGCCGGTCGGCGTGCCGTCGACCGAGATCTGCGCCCCCGGCGGATCGCTCGCGACCGAGATCACCCGGGGCTTGGGGACCAGCTTGGCGGTCTGCTTGGCGTCGCCGCCCTTGAGGTCGATCTCGAGCGCGGCGTACCCGCGCGCGGTGATCCGCGCCTTGTACGGCTTGGCCTTCTCGAGCTTGGCGTTGAGCGGCGCCGGCCCCGATTGATCGGTGCCGGTGATCTCGACCGTCGCGCCGTCCACGTTCGCGGCGATCTGGGTCTCGACCAGCTCGGCGGCGGGCGCGTTGCTGCCGGCGAGCGCCGCGCTGCCGGTCGCGTTGCCCGACGCCGGCGCGCCGGTGTTGCTGCCGGCGGGCGCCGCGCTGCCAGGGTGGGCCGAGCCCGGCGCAGGCACGGCGACGGCCGAGCCCGGACCAGGTGGCGCCACCGGCCGCGGCTCGGCGATCTGCTGCGGCCGCAGCACCAGGAACCACACCGCGGCGCCGCCCGCGGCGACGACCACGAAGATCAGGATCAACAGCGGCGCGATGCTGCGCGACCGGAGCGGCGGCATGCGCGCCGGCTCGGTCTGCTCGGCCGCGACCGCGCGCAGCCCCGAGGGCAGCGGCGGCAGCTCGCTCAGCGACGGGCCGAACGCCGGGATCGGCGGCGGCGGGGTCGACGATGACACCCGGGCGCGCGCCGGCTCGACGCCGAGGCGGGTCTTGGCCATCGCCTCGGGCAGCGCCGGCGGCGACTCGATCCGCGGCGACGGCGAGGTGTCGAGCAACCGCGGCGGCGGTCGCGCGGGATCGGGCGGGTTGGGCAGATCGGGGACCTCGGCCTCGACGGGGCCGCGCAGCTCGTGCCGAGGCTCCGAGCGATGCTCGTGCCGAGGCTCGTGCCGAGGCTCGGAACGATGCTCGTGCCGAGCGGGGATCGGGCCGGAGCCGGTCACGTCGCCGCGGCCGCGCCGCCCGGGCGTGTCCTCCGAGCTTCCGCCCTCCGCGGTCTGCGCGATCAGCTCGTCGAGCGCGCGGACCTTGGTCGCCTCCTCGAACGCCTCGTCGGGGAACTCGTCGGCGTCGGAGTGGAACGGCATCGGCTTGGGCAGCGGCGTGTGCGAGTCGCTGTGGCCGTCGTCGCCGCGGCGGATGCGCCCGCTATCGCCCTTGCCGAGCAGCGCTTCCTGCATCGGCGCGGGTGCCACGCGGGTCGGCGTATCGGTGAACATCGGCGGCTTGGCCGTGTCGGCGGCGGGGCGCTGCGGCGCCTGCTTGGCCTTCTCGGTCAGGATGCGCTCGAGGATCCCCTGGCTGCCGTCGGCGAGCCGGTCGAACCGCACGCCCATGCCGGGCGCGATCGCGGGCCGGCTCGGATCGTTCTCGCGGGTCCAGACCACGGTGCCTTCTCCGGCGATCAGCGGCGACGCGTCGCGCAGCTGGAACTCGAACTTCATCTGGGTGCCGACGGCGAGCGGCTCCTTGGTCCGGATGAAGATGCCGCCCTGACTGACATCGACGGCATAGCGCTCGATGAATTGCTCCAGCGTCTCGCTCTTGAACTTGATCTTGAGCGTGACGGGAGTTCGTTTCCCTTGTCGGGTGTTTGGATCGGCCAATCGATATCTCCGACTCTCGCAGCGTCGGCGCGCCCCGGCGACCTGATCGCGCCAACGCAACACGCCGATTTGGCTCGATTCTAGGGCGGCTACGTGCGCAATGCAACGCGGGGGTCGGTTTGTGTATTGTCCCCGGCGATGTCACCGCAGCTCCGGTCGATTCGCCGCGTCCTGGTCGCCAACCGAGGAGAGATCGCCGTGCGCGTGATGCGCACCTGCAAGGAACGGGGGATCGAGACCGTCGCCGTGTTCAGTGATGCCGACCGCCGCGCCCTGCACGTGCAGCTGGCAGACCACGCGGTGGGCATCGGGCCCGCCCCGGCCGCCCAGAGCTACCTGGTGATCGACAAGATCCTCGCCGCGTGCCGGGAGACCGGCGCGGACGCGGTCCACCCCGGCTACGGATTCCTGTCGGAGAACGAAGACTTCGCCGAGGCGTGCGGGGCGGCCGGCATCACGTTCATCGGCCCGTCCGCGGACGCGATGCGGCGGATGGGCAGCAAGACCGAGGCGCGCAAGACGGTGTCGGCGGCCGGCACACCCGTGGTGCCGGGTGACAATGGACCGACCGGTGATGGGTTCCCGACCGCCGAGCTCGCGCTGGCCGCGGCCCGCAAGATCGGCTTCCCGGTGCTGATCAAGGCGGCGGCGGGCGGCGGCGGCAAGGGCATGCGGCTCGTGACCGGCGAGCCGGAGTTTTCCGCCGCCTTCGATGGCGCGCGGCGTGAAGCAAGCTCGGCGTTCGGCGACGGTACCGTGTACCTGGAGAAGGCGATCGAGCGGCCGCGCCACATCGAGATCCAGGTGTTCGGCGACCAGCACGGCAACCTCGTGCACCTGGGCGAGCGCGACTGCTCGATCCAGCGCCGCCACCAGAAGGTGATCGAGGAGGCGCCATCTCCGGTGGTGTCGGCCGAGCTGCGGGCGCGGATGGGCGCCGCGGCGATCGCGGCGGCACGCGCGGTGGCCTACGTCGGGGCCGGGACCTGCGAGTTCCTGCTCGGCGCCGACGGCGGGTTCTACTTCCTCGAGATGAACACGCGGCTGCAGGTCGAGCACCCGGTCACCGAGATGATCTACGGGCTCGACCTGGTGTCGTGGCAGCTCGATGTCGCCGAGGGCCGGCCGCTGCCGCTGACCCAGCACGAGCTCGACGCCCGGCGCCGCGGCCACGCGATCGAGTGCCGGGTCTACGCCGAGGATCCGGTCAAGTTCCTGCCGTCGCCGGGCAAGATCACGCACCTCCGGGTGCCCGACGGGCCGTACGTGCGCAACGACGCCGGGTGCTACGAGGGCGCCGAGATCCCGCTGTACTACGATCCGATGATCTCCAAGCTGGTCGTGTGGGGCGATGATCGCGCCCGCGCGCTCGCCCGGATGCAGCGCGCGCTCGACGAGTACTGCGTGCGCGGCATCGAGACCAACCTGGCGTTTCACCGCCGCTGCGTGCGCCAGGCCGCGTTCGCGGCCGGCGACTACGACACCGGCTTCATCGCGCGCAACGCCCGCGAGCTGACGCCGTGCGCCGGCGAGCCCGAGGTCACCGCCGCGGTGATCGCCGCCGCGCTCGACGCCGTGACCTCGACCCCCGTGGTCTCGGGCGCGACCGAGCGCGCCGCGACGACCGAGCCGTCGAGCTGGCGCCGCCAGCTGCGCGCCCCCTGAACCGCTACACGGCGCCGGCGCGGCCGCGAATCCCAGGGGTCGGACCTTCGATGATACGCCTGCGCCGCGCGCGATCAACGGTGAATCGCCCGCCGCGATGGCGGATCACCGTCGAATTTCGCAGATCACCCGGTCGCCTCGTGTCTGCGATTGCGCGAACGGTGGCCAGTCGGTAGAACGACCCGGGCGCACGGTTGTCGCGCCACCGAGGGACCATGGCGCAGCAAACCAAGTTCGTGTTCGTGACCGGTGGGGTCGTGTCATCGCTCGGCAAGGGTATGGTCTCGGCGTCGATCGGCGCGCTCATGGAGAACCGCGGCCTCAAGGTCGCGAACATGAAGCTCGATCCGTACATCAACGTCGACCCGGGCACGATGAACCCGACGCAGCACGGCGAGGTGTTCGTCACCGATGACGGCGCCGAGACCGATCTCGACCTCGGGCACTACGAGCGCTTCGTCTCGACCAAGATGTCGCGGCTCAACAACATCACCACGGGCCAGGTCTACTCGACGGTGATCGGCAAGGAGCGCCGCGGCGAGTACCTGGGCTCGACGGTCCAGGTCATCCCGCACATCACCGACGAGATCAAGGGCCGGATCCTGCGCTGCGCCGAGGGCCTCGATGTCCTCGTCGTCGAGGTCGGCGGCACGGTCGGCGACATCGAGTCGCTGCCGTTCCTCGAGGCGGTCCGCCAGCTCCGGGTCGAGCTCGGCGCCCAGAACTCGGTCAGCGTCCACCTGACGCTGGTGCCGTACATCCGCGCCGCCGGCGAGTTCAAGACCAAGCCGACCCAGCACTCGGTGCAGAAGCTGCGCGAGATCGGCGTTGCCTGCGACGTCCTCGTGGTCCGCTGCGAGCAGCCGCTGCCCGACGACTCGATCAAGAAGATGGCGATGTTCTGCAGCGTCGCCGGCGACGCGGTGTTCCAGTCGGTCGACGTCGACACCGTGTACCGGCTGCCGATCATGCTGTGCGAGCAGGGCCTCGATCAGAAGCTCGCCGCGCTGCTCAACATCTGGTCGCGCGCGTCGCGGCTGTCGGCCTGGGAAGAGGTCGTCAAGCGGATCACCGAGCCCCGGCGCAAGGTCACGGTCGGCTTCGTCGGCAAGTACGTCCAGCTCGTCGAGTCCTACAAGAGCCTCAACGAGGCGCTGCTCCACGGCGGCATCGCCAACGACTGCCGGGTCGAGATCAAGCACATCGACAGCGAGGACCTCGAGAAGCACGGCACCGGCTCGCTCGCGAGCTTCGACGGCATCCTGGTCGCGCCCGGGTTCGGCGCGCGCGGCACCGAAGGCAAGATCGCGGCGGTGCGCTACGCGCGCGAGAACAAGGTGCCGTACTTCGGGATCTGCTACGGCATGCAGATGGCGTGCATCGAGTTCGCGCGCCACGTCTGCGGCCTGGCCGGCGCCAACTCGACCGAGATCGATCCAGCCACGACCCACCCGGTCGTCGATCTGATGCCCGACCAGCGCGGCGTCACCGACAAGGGCGCGACGATGCGGCTCGGCGCGTACCCGTGCGTGCTCAAGCCCGGCACCCGCGCCGCGGACGCCTACGGCACCACCGAGATCAGCGAGCGCCACCGCCACCGCTGGGAGATCAACAACAACTACCGCGACGCGCTCGAGAAGCACGGCATGGTGCTGTCGGGCGTGTCGCCGGACGGCCGCCTGGTCGAGATGATCGAGCTGCCTCAGCACCCGTACTTCGTGGGCTGCCAGTTCCACCCCGAGTTCAAGTCCCGGCCCAGCCTGCCGCACCCGCTGTTCTCCCGGTTCATCCGGGCCGCGATCGACCGCCAGATGACGCGGTGAGCTACCCGGCCGCCCTGGGCCGTGGGTTACCGTGAGTCTGAAGCAAGAGCCGGGCCATTAGCCCTTTACAACCGGCTGCGCCCGACGTAGGCTCGTTTCAAGCCTCGTACCAGCGGCGCGCCAAGCCGGCGTCCCCTGCGCTCGGGAGCTTCTTAAAAGTGCTAACAGAGCGAAAGAAATAAGGAGTTTCTATGGCCATGGAAATGCGCCAGGAACTGAAGCTGTCGCAGCAGCTGGTGATGACACCGCAGTTGCAACAGGCGATCCGGCTCCTGCAGCTGTCGCGCATGGAGCTGGCCGACCTCGTGCACGAGGAGATGCTCGAGAATCCCATCCTCGATGACGAGATGGACCTCGACCAGGAGCGGTCGCGTGAGCGGGATGAGATGGGGAGCGAGGACCAGCAGCTCCATCAGCTGGAAGGTGCGGGGTCGACCGAGACCCCACTGGAGGGGTCGGTGGTGGACGGCATCGCCCAGACCGAGATCAAGGGCGACGCGACCGCGGTGAACGAGATCGACTGGGAGAACTACCTCGACAACTACTCGATGGCGCCGGCGATGCCGGCGTTCCGCGGCGATGGTGAGGAGCTGCCCTCGCTCGAGGCCACGCTGACCCGGCCGCCGAGCCTGTACGACCACCTGGCCTGGCAGCTCAAGATGACCAACCTGCCGCCGGACCAGCTCGAGATCGGGATGACGATCCTCGGCAACATCGACGCCGACGGCTACATCAAGGACCCGCCGCTCGACGAGATCGCCGCGGACCTCGGCGCCGATCCGGTGCTGTGCGAGCAGGTGCTCGAGAAGATCCAGACCTTCGATCCGATCGGCGTGGGCGCCCGGTCGCTGGCCGAGTGCATGCTGATCCAGTGCGTCGCCGCGGGCCAGGACGACGATCTGTGCGTCAAGATCATCAAGAGCCACCTCGGCAACCTCGAGAAGAAGAACTACGCCGCGATCGCGCGCGACCTCAAGCAGCCGCTCGAGGAGATCTACGAGGCCGCCAAGGTGATCATGGAGTTCGACCCGCGGCCGGGTCGGCAGTACTCCTCGGACGACCCGCACTACGTCACGCCCGACGTCTACATCCACAAGGTCGGCGACAAGTACTTCGTCGTGCCCAACGACGACGGCCTGCCCAAGCTCAAGATCAGCGGGTTCTACAAGAACGCGATGGGCAACTCGGCCGCGTCCAAGGACTACGTCCAGGACAAGCTGCGCTCGGCGCAGTGGCTGATCCGGTCGATCCAGCAGCGCCAGCGCACGATCATCAAGGTCGCCGAGTCGATCCTCAAGTTCCAGCGCGAGTTCTTCGACAAGGGCATCTCGCACCTGAAGCCGCTGATCCTGCGCGATGTCGCCGAGGACATCGGCATGCACGAGTCGACGGTGTCGCGCGTGACGACGTCGAAGTACGTCCACACGCCGCAGGGCATCTTCGAGCTGAAGTTCTTCTTCAACAGCGGCATCTCGCGGACCAACGGCGACGACCTCGCGTCGCAGGCGGTGAAGTCGAAGATCAAGGAGCTGGTCGATAGCGAGGACGTCAAGCGGCCGCACAGCGATCAGAAGATCGTGGAGCTGCTCAAGAAGACCGGCATCGACATCGCCCGCCGCACGGTCGCGAAGTACCGCGAGCAGCTCGGCATCCTGTCGTCCAGCAAGCGCAAGCAAGTGTTCTAGCCCGCGGCACCGGCGCGCCGGGACGGCCCGGACAGGCCGCGCTCGTGACGCCCGTCGGTCCTGTGCGCGCGTGTCACGGATAGCCCGACCTACCTCGCGCAGGTTTGCGTCGCCCCGCGTTGTCCGGCGTCTCCCCGACCTTCGCCGGCCGCCCCGCTCCGGGCGCGTGCGACCCCGTACAAATCTCATCGACCACCGAGTGATCGAGGGGTGTGGGCGGCGGTATGATGGCCTTACACCATCAGGAGGGCTCGATGCAATTCGCGGTGACGTTCCGCCACATGGAACCGACCGAGGCTCTGAAATCATACGCGCGCGAGCGAATGGAGCGAGTCCGCAAGTACCTGCCCGATCCGATCTCTTGCCACGTCGTGCTCAGCACCGAGCGTCACAACCATCGCATCGACGTCACCTTCCAGCTGCACAACGGCCTCGCGGTCTCGGGCCACGAGATCACCGAGAACATGTACAGCTCGATCGACCTGTGCATCGCCAAGATCGAGCGCCAGGTCCGCAAGTACAAGGGCAAGCTCGAGGGCATGCGCGCCCGGCCGCACCACGTGGTCGCCCAGCCGTGGTCGCACTCGATCGTGTCCGAGGCGTTCAGCTCGATCGACGGTCGGGCCAACGGGGCGGAGCAGGACCACCACGACGGCGGCCCGGCGCCCGAGTTCAAGGTGGTCAAGACCGAGAAGTTCCACGCCCAGCCGCTGTCGGTCGAGGGCGCGATCGTGCAGCTGAACCTGATGCACGAGCCGTTTCTGGTGTTCTGCCACGACACCGACGGCCGCGTCGCCGTGGTGTACAAGCGCGAGGACGGCAGCTACGGCCTGATCGAGACTCCCGTGCCCGTGCCGACGGCCGCGACCGCAGCCTGAGCGGGGCCCGAGCGGTGGCTCGAGGGACCGCCCGAGCGGCGGCCGAGCTGCGGCCGGGCCGCGGCCGAGCGCCGGGCGAGACCGGGCGGGGGAGCCCCCTCTCGATCGAGAAGATGGTACGTTCGTGGTCGACTGATGAAGATCGTCGACCTCATACGACGCGACATGGTCGTCCCTGCGCTGCAGGCGTCCGACAAGCGCGGCATTCTCGAGGAGCTGGCGCAGTACATGGCGGGCCGCCATCCGCGGATCGATCGCGCGACGCTGTCCCGCGTGCTGATCGAGCGCGAGCAGCTGGCCTCGACCGCGATCGGCGAGGGCGTCGCGATCCCGCACGGCAAGCTCAGCGCGGTCGGCGAGATCGTCGCATGCCTGGGCCGCGCCCCGAGCGGCGTCGACTTCGACTCGATGGATGGTCAACCGACGTACCTGTTCTTCGTGCTCGTGGCGCCCGAGTCGTCGACCGGCGCGCACCTCAAGGCGCTGGCGCGGATCAGCCGCGTGTTCAAGGACCCCGAGTTCCGCCGCCGGCTGCTCGCAGCTCCCGACGCCGAAGCGATGTACCACGTGGTCGCGGAAGAGGATGCCAAGTACTGAATGTCGAGCGCGATCACGGTCGGTGAGCTGCTCGGGCACGCGGAGCTCGAGGTAACCGCCGTCGCGGGGCAGACCGGGCTTTCGCGGATCGTGACGGTACCGCGGATCCAGAAGCCCGGCCTCGCGCTCAGCGGCTGGCCCGAGCAGCTCCACCCCAGCCGCGTGCTGGTGCTCGGCGCCACCGAGATCGACTACCTCGCCGATCACGAGCCGGCGCGCCGGGTCGGGATCGCCACGCTGCTCAACAGCGATCCGGCCTGCGTCGTGGTGTGCCGCGGGCTGGTGCCGCCGGGCGAGCTGGTCGCCGCCGCCGAGAACCGCGGCGTGCCGGTGCTGGTGTCGCGGCTGCCGACCGCCGACTTCATCTCCGCGGTCACCGGCTGGATGGCCGATCGGCTGGCGCCGTCGACCGACATGCACGGTGTGCTGATGGACGTGCTCGGCATCGGCGTCCTGTTGCTCGGCAAGAGCGGCATCGGCAAGAGCGAGACCGCGCTCGACCTCGTGGTCCGCGGCCACCGGCTGGTCGCCGACGACGTGATCAAGCTGCGCCGCCAGGGCCCCCACGTCGTCGGGCGCGGCGCCGGGATCATCGGCCACCACATGGAGATCCGCGGCCTGGGGATCATCAACGTCAAGGACCTGTTCGGGATCTCGGCGGTGCGCGACACCAAGAAGGTCGAGCTCGTCGTCGAGCTCCGCGAGTGGAACGACGGCGAGGAGTACGATCGCCTCGGGTTCGACGATCGGTTCGACCGGATCCTCGAGGTCGCCGTGCCCGTGGTCCAGCTGCCGGTGCGTCCGGGGCGAAACCTCGCGACCCTGATCGAGGTCGCGGCGCGCAACCAGCTGCTCAAGCTCCAGGGCACGCACTCGGCGCGCGCGTTCCGCGACCAGCTGCACCGGGCGATGGAGGCGCAATCCGAGGCAACCGCCGACATGCCGATGGACGCGGTGGAATAGATGCAGATCGTGATCGTCACCGGGTTGTCGGGAGCGGGCAAGAGCACGGCGCTGCGCGCGCTCGAGGACATCGAGTTCTACTGCGTCGACAACCTGCCGATGCCGCTCGCCGCGCAGATGGTCGAGCACCTCGCGCACGAGGGCGACCGCGACAAGCTCGCGATCGCGATCGACTCGCGGCAGCGCCGCAACCTCGGCGGCTGGACCACCGCGCTGACCCGGCTGCGCGGCGCCGGGCACCGGCTCGAGATCATGTTCCTCGACGCCTCGGACGAGGTCCTGCTGCGCCGGTACAGCGAGACCCGCCGGCGCCACCCGCTGTCGGGCGACGACCTCAGCGACGGCATCCGCCGCGATCGCGAGGTCATGGCCGAGCTGCGCCACGGCGCCGCGGTGATCGACACCTCGCACCTCAACATGCACCAGCTCAAGTCGATCATCCAGGAGCGCTACGGCGGCACCGGCAAGCTCGCCGTCACCCTGGTGTCGTTCGGCTTCAAGCACGGCCTGCCGCTCGAGCTCAACCACGTGTTCGACGTCCGGTTCCTGCCCAACCCGTACTTCGAGCCGACGCTGACCCACCTCGACGGCCGCGATTCCGAGGTCGCGGCCTACGTGCTCGGGCCCGACGGGCTCGAGCTGGTCCGCCAGGTCGAGGGCATCCTGCGGTTCTCGCTGCCGCAGTTCCAGAAGGAAGGCAAGCTCTACGTCACGATCTGCGTCGGGTGCACCGGCGGCCGCCACCGCTCGGTGGTGATCGTGGAGGAGCTGCGCAGGCGCCTGGGCTCGGCGTGGGACATCCTGGTTCGCCACCGCGACGTCGATCGGGGGATGTGATGGCCGCCGACGACCGCGCCGAGAAGACCTTGCAGATCCAGAACGAGCTCGGGCTGCACGCGCGCGCCGGCACCAAGTTCGTCCAGGCCGCGTCGAAGTTCCCGTGCGAGATCACCGTCACCAAGGGCGGCAACGAGGTCAACGGCAAGAGCATCCTCAGCCTGCTCACGCTGATGGCGCCCAAGGGCACGACGATCACGATCCGCGCGCGGGGCGAGCGCGCGGCCGACGCGGTCGCGGTGCTGGCACAGCTGATCGACGACAAGTTCGGCGAGGGGAAGTAGCGCGCGATGACCGAGATCCGTCACGAGGTCCGGCGTCAGGGGCTCGGCGTGTCCGCCGGGATCGCGTTCGGCCGCGCCTACCTGATCGGCCGCGACACGCTCAAGGCGCCGCGCCACCACATCGAGGCCGACGACGTCGACACCGAGATCGCGCGGCTGTACAAGGCGATCGCCGCGAGCGACAAGCAGCTCGCCAAGATCAAGGAGAAGCTCGCCTCGGAGAACGAGAGCGACTACCACATCATCACCGCCCACCAGATGATGCTGCACGACGAGCACCTGGTCGGCGCCGCCGTCGGCTACATGCGCGACGAGCTGATCAACGCCGAGTGGGCGCTGCGCCGCGCGGTCGACGACATCGCCGGGGTGTTCGACCGCATGGAGGACGTCTACCTGCGCGAGCGCCGCAGCGACGTCGAGTTCGTGTTCGAGCGCGTGCTGCGCAGCCTGCTCGGCCGCGAGACCGGCCCGGTCCAGCCGCCGCCCGACGCGATCGTCGTGGCCTACGACCTGTCGCCGGCGGACACCGCGCAGCTCCACAAGGCCGCGGTCGCGGGCCTGATCACCGACGCCGGCGGCAAGACCTCGCACACCGCGATCATCGCGCGCGCCCACGAGATCCCCGCGGTGGTCGCGCTCGAGAACATCACCGAGATCGTCGAGACCGACGACCTGCTGCTGATCGACGGCGGCGCGGGCGTGGTGATCGTCAACCCGACGGCGGCGACCGTCGCCGAGTTCCGTGACGAGCAGCGCCGCCAGGTCGCCGCCGGCGCCGTGCTCCACGCGATGCGCGACCTGCCGGCGAACACGCTCGACGGCACCGCGGTCGCGCTGTACTGCAACATCGACGGCCCCGACGAGATCGACGACGCGATCGACTACGGCGCGATGGGCGTGGGGCTGTTCCGCACCGAGTACCTGTTCATGGGCCTGGCCGAGCCGCCCGACGAGGAGCGCCACTACCAGACCGCGGTCGAGGTCCTGACCCGGCTCGGCGGCCGGCCCGCGACGATCCGCACCTTCGATCTCGGCGCCGACAAGCTGGCGCCGTTCCTCGAGGCCGCGCACCTCGAGGAGGCCAACCCGGCGCTCGGCCTGCGCTCGATCCGGCTGTGCCTGTCGCAGATCGGCCGGCCGCTGTTCAAGGCCCAGCTCCGCGGCCTGCTCCGGGCCTCGGCCCACGGCCCGCTCAAGATCATGTTCCCGATGATCTCCGGCGTCGCCGAGCTGCGCGCGGCCAAGGCGGTGGTCGACGAGGTCAAGCTCGAGCTCCAGCAGGAGGGCCAGGCGTTCGACGAGCAGATCAAGCTCGGCATCATGATCGAGATGCCGTCGGCCGCGCTCAGCGCCGACTTCCTCGCCGAGGAGTGCGACTTCTTCTCGATCGGCACCAACGACCTGATCCAGTACACGATGGCGGTCGATCGCGTGAACGAGTACGTGTCGTACCTCTACGAGCCGCTGCACCCCGCGCTGATGCGCCTGCTCGGCCAGGTCGCGCGCGCGGCGCAGGCCACCAACATCCCGGTCACGGTGTGCGGCGAGATGGCCGGTGAGCCGATGATCGCGCCGGTGCTGATCGGCCTGGGGATCCGCGAGCTGTCGATGAGCGCGGTGTCGGTGCCCGAGGTCAAGGCGCTGATCCGGTCGACCCGGATCCAGGAGGCCGAGGCGCTGGTCCAGCGCATCGCCAAGCTGGCGACACCCGCCGAGGTCCGCGCGATGGTCGCCGACTTCGTGTTCGGGCTGACCCCGCACCCCAAGGCCCGGGTGTGAAGGCCCTGCTGGCGGCGGCGGTCGATCGAGAGGGGGCTTTCCCGCCCCCTCGGGACCGGCATAGCCGGTCCATTCACCCCCCCGCGCGTCGCGTCGCGCGTCCCTGCATCTGCGGGAACCGTGCTCACCTCATCCCTGGTACCTGACCCTCGGGCCCTGCGACTTGGCCTGCTGGCGATCATGCTGACTGCCTTCGCAGCCACGCCGGTCTGGGCCGGCGATCCGACGCGGATCTACAAGACGATCGAGACCGAGCACTTCGTCGTCCACTACTACGAGCCGCTCGACGACGTCGCCCGCCGGCTCGCCGTGGTCGCCGAGCGCGCCCACCGCACGCTGTCGCCGGCGCTCGATCACGTCCCCGACCAGAAGACGATCCTGGTGCTGGTCGACGACACCGACGGCGCCAACGGGTTTGCCACGGTGTTGCCGCGCAACACGATCCAGGCGTTCGCCACCGGCCCGAGCGGGTTCAACGAGCTCGACGATCACGACGACTGGCTCTACGGCCTGGTCGCCCACGAGTACACCCACATCCTCCACCTCGACACGATGGAGGGCCTGCCGACCCTCTACAACCACATCTTCGGCAAGATCTGGGCGCCGAACCAGATCATGCCGCGGTGGATCATCGAGGGCCTCGCGGTCTATGAGGAGTCCAAGCGCTCGGCCGGCGGGCGCGACCGCGGCAGCCGGTTCGAGCAGTTCATCCGGATCGCGCGCAAGGACCACAAGGACCTCCGGCTCGACGAGATCAGCGGCGCGCCGCGCCAGTACCCGCACGGCAACACGGTCTACGTCTACGGCTCGCACTTCCTGCGCTACGTGTTCGACCGGTTCGGCGACGACGTGCCGCGCAAGATGGCGCACGTCGCGGGCAGCTACGCGCCGCCGTTCGCGGTCAACCGCCAGATCGCCAAGGTTGTGGGCCGGCCGTTCACCGAGCTGTACGATGACTGGAAGCGCTACCTGCGCGACCGCTACAGCCTGCAGGAGACCGCCGCCGAGCGCCGCGGGCTCGCCACCGGCCGCGCGCTGAGCCACAGCGCCGAGAGCAACTTCTGGCCGCGCTACACCGCCGACGGCAAGGAGCTGTGGTGGGTGCAGTACGACGGCTACTCGCAGCCGCGGATCCGCGCGATGCCGGTCGGCGGCGATGCGGCGGGCGCGCGCGACATCGAACAGTTCGACGCGCTCGGCCCGTTCGACCTGATCGGCGACGGCTCGGTGGTGTTCGAGCAGACCCGGACCTACCGGCGCGAGTACGCGTTCCAGGACCTGATGCGCTGGGACGGCGTGACTCACCACAGCGTTCGGCTGACGACCGGCCGGCGCGCCCGCGACCCCGCGGCGTCGCCCGACGGCCGCCGCGTCGCGTTCTCGATGAACCAGCGATCCGAGAGCGTGATCGCGGTCCAGGACCTCGTGCCCGACGCACCGGTGCAGATCGTGTGGCAGGGCGAGCGCTTCGACCAGGCCTACCAGCCGGCGTGGTCGCCCGACGGCACCCGGATCGCGTTCTCGGCGTGGCGCAAGGGCGGGTTCCGCGACATCCTCGTCGTCGAGCTCGCCTCCGGCACGGCCGAGGCGATCACCTCCGACCGCGCGATCGACATGGAGCCTGCGTGGTCGCGCGACGGCCGCTACGTGTTCTTCGACAGCGACCGCACCGGGATCTCGAACATCTACGCCTACGACACCCGCGAGCGCGCGCTGTGGCAGGTCACCAACGTGCTCGGCGGCGCGTTCCAGCCCGCGGCGTCGCCCGACGGCACCCGCCTGGCGTTCGCGGCCGCGGTGCCGGCCGGCGGCTACGACCTGTACGAGATCGCGCTCGACCCGGCGAGCTGGCTCGCCGCGCGCGACCACATCGACGACAGGCCGCCGCCGGTGATGATCCGCGACACCGAGACCGCCGTCAGCCCGCCGCGGCCGTACCGCGCGCTCGAGAGCCTCGCGCCCCAGACCTGGGGCGTCAACTACCGGCTCGGCGACGTCTCGACTGCGTCGATCCAGACCGGCGGCAGCGATGCGGCCGGGCTGCACAACTACTCGCTGGTGGTGTCGACCGACTCCGACCAGAAGGCCGCCAACCTCGGCGCGTCGTACAGCTACACCGGCCTGCGCCCGGGCATGCGGATCGCGGCGGCGCGCTCGCTGATCCAGCGCGGCGGGTTCCGGATCGACGGCAAGAGCCTGCCGTTCACCGAGGAGGACTGGAGCGCCGACCTCGCGCTCGGCGTGCCGTTCGAGTCGCGGCCGGGCTCGAGCTGGACGTTCGCGGTCGACTACGCGCTCGACTGGTTCCGCCTGATCGAGCCGCCGCGCTTCATGCCCGATCCCAACCAGCGGCTGCCGCAGGCGCCGCCGACCGACTACGTCCAGGCCGGCGTCGGCACCCGGGTCGCGTTCTCCAGCGTCAAGGGCACGACGTTTGGCTACGGCCCGCAGGGCGGCTGGGACGGCGCGGTCAGCCTGCGGCTCGATCACCCCGCGCTCGGCGCGACCTACCGGAACGTCACCGTCAGCTACGGCCTCGACATCTACCAGCGGTTGTGGGGCGAGAGCCCGGTGGTCGCGGTCCGCATGGTCGGCGCGTGGCGCGCCGGCGATCTGGTCCGCGCGGGCGGGTTCTCGCTCGGCGGCGTTCCGCCCCAGGACGTGGTCATGTCGATCGTCGACACCACGCGCGTCGGGTTCAGCGGCTACCTCCGCGGCTACCCCGGCCGGGTCGTCGCCGGCAACGAGTATCACCTGCTGAACCTCGAGTATCGCCAGGAGCTGCTCCAGATCGAGCGCGGCATCGCGACCCTGCCGATCTACCTGCGCCGCGTCAACCTGGCCGTGCTCCACGACCTCGGCGCCGCGTTCGATACCACGTTCCTGCCGCGCCGCGACCTGCGGGTATCGCTCGGCGCCGCGCTCCGGCTCGATGCGTTCTTCGGCTACTACGCGCCGGGCACGTTCGAGATCGGCTACGCGCGCGGCCTGGCCCACGATGGCATCAACGAGACCTGGTTCCTGCTGACGGGGAGCCTGTGAACGAGCGCGACGTCTCCGGGTCGGCCGGGCCGGCGGCGGTGCCTGCGGCGGCGATCGACCAGCCGACCGCTGCCTATCCGATCGTCGCCAGCGCGCCGGAGCCCGAGCCATCGGCCGCCCACGTCCACAGCCTCGCCGGCGACGTCGCGGTCGATGTCGCGCGCCAGCTCGTCGACCCGGTGCGCGCGCTGCGCGAGCGGCTCGGCCTGGTCGTCGATCACCTCGAGCGCCACGTCGCGACCTCGACCGGGCCGACCCCGTACCCGTGGCGATCGCTCCAGGCGCTGCGCCACGACCTCGCCGCGGCCTACCTCGACGCCACCGCGCTGGCGCGCCGGCTCGACGAGCTCGATCGCGCGCTCGCCGACGATCCGCCGGGCTGGTTCGACGTCCCGGCCGCGGTCGAGCTCGGCCTCCACCTGGCCGGTCACCACCTCGCCGGCGGGATCGAGCTGCTGATCGATCTCGGCAACACCCCGCCGGCGCGGGGCACCCCGGGCATCGTCGCGCTCCTGGTCGCGCAGCTGGTCACGGTATCCGCCCGCTCGGCGCGCGACCTGCCCGGCAGCACGCTCAGCGTGCGGGTCATGCCCGAGCCCGCGTGGGCCCTGATCACGATCGCCGACAACGGCGCCGGCAGCCCGCGCGCGGCCGCGCTCGGCGAGCTCACCCGCGGCGTGATCGCCCCGTGGGGCGGCACGGTCGACGCGGCCTCGGTCGCCGGCGCCGGCTGCACGTTCGAGCTCCGCCTGACGACCGAGCCGAGCTACACAGAAACGCGTTGACCTTCACGACTGCGACCGCGCGTCGCGTCGCGTCGCGTCGCGCGATCGAGGTCACCGTGTCAACGGCCCGCGGTGTGTCCCGACCACGCCTCGTAGTCGGCGATCCGCTTCGACAGCACCGAGACGTCCTCGCCGCTCGAGGCGCGCTCCTCGGCCGCCACGACCAGGAGGCCCATCGCGGCCTGCAGCAGCCGGCCGCCGGTCAGCGGGAGGTTGGCGCCGCGCAGCGCATACTCGCGGACCTCCGAGATCCGGAACGCGACCTGGCCGACCTGCAGGTAGTCGCCGCGCAGGTAGACGACGTCGGCGCCGACCAGCAGCGCGTGCTCGATCTCGCGCCGCGCGGCCGACTCGCCCTTGCCCTCGGCCTGCGCGCGCATCCGGCGCTTGGCGTCCTCGTAGACCTCGGGCCGCGTGATCGGCGCGTCGCGGGTGTACGGCGCGAGCTGCTCGGCGATGCCCTTGGCGGCCTCGGGGCCATCGGCGACGTGTAGCGCGACCTCGAGATCGCCGAGCGCGAGCAGCAGATCGCGGCTGCGGGTGCGGCGGCGGGCCTCGCTGAACCGCTCGTGCGCGAGGTAGGCCAGGCCGGCGCAGGCGAACCAGGTGCCCGGGATGATGATGCCCAGCGCCGCGGCCGCGGCGGCCGCGGTGGCCAGGCCCGATGCGACCAGCGGCCCGGTCGGCGACCGGCCGATCAGCTCGACGCGATCGAGCAGCCGCGCGTCGAGCCGGATGATCGGGTTCCCCGGCGGCGCGATCACGAGCCACGCGCCATCGACGCCGATGCCGCTGCGCGGCAGCAGGCGCGTACGATCGATCGGGGTCGGGGCGACGGCTTCCATGAGGTCACGGGGCGAGGCGGGCGAGGCGAGGCGGGCGAAGCAACCCTACCCTAGCTCGACGACTCCGACCTCGGCGAGGTGCGCGAACGCGAGCAAGGCCTCGGCCTCGCGAACCCCGGCCGATTTGATGAGCGATAACAGATCCCAGCGGCCATCGACCCGGTTGGCGAGCTCGAGCTCGGTCGCGTTGAGGCCGTGCTCGGGCGCCGGCGTCCGAAGCCGCTTCGGCACGCGGTGGCGCGACAGCAGCTGCTTGGCGACCTCGGCGACGCGCGCCCGCTCGATCTGCGTGAACGTCTTGCGGACCTCGGCGTCGCTCGGGTCCTGGTGCAGCGCCTGGGTCGCCATGGCGAGCGCACCGGCGCGATCGCCCTGCCGCAGCCGGCCGCGTGCCCCGGCGGCGAGCTCGACCGCCGAGTTGGTGCGCTCGCGGCCCCGGCGATCGACGGTGAGCCGGCCGGCCTCGACCATGCGGGCGAGCGCATCGTAGGTCGCGTAACGCTCGCCCGAGAACGCGGCGGCGATGTCGGCGGCGGTGCGACGGTCGCCTGCCATGCCCCAGATCCGCGGCAGATCGAGGACCTGGCCGTCCTGGGCCGGGGGCGGGAGTGCGCTGGCGGGGACGTGGAACATGGCGTCGTCGCTGCCGAGCACGTCCATGATCGCCGCCATCCGCCCCGTGCGGCGGCGGGCCACCGTGAGACAGATCTCGATCGGGAGCTGGGCATTGACGCCGGTCGCCGGCGGTTGTGATCGCGGCACGACGTCGAACTGACCCTCGGTCCAGGTCAGGACGTCGGTGACCGTCTCCCGGATCTTGGTGGCGAGGATCTCGATCAGCTCGCGCTCGGTGATCAGCCCCGACATCAGCAGCACCTTGCCCAGCGGCACGCCGGTCTCGGCGCGGGCCTCGAGCGCCTCGGCGAGCGCGCGCTCCGCGACGATGCCGCTGCGCACCAGGATCACGCCGAGCTGCTCGTCGCGGCGGTTCGAGCTCGCCCACACGATCGCGCCCGACTCGACGACGAGGCTGCGCTGGGTGTCGCGGCGCTCGAACGTGATCGGGGTCGACAGCCGGCGCCGACCGACCCACTCGAGCACGTCCTCCGCCGGCATCGTCCCCAGCGCTCCACGCACCGACATCGCTTGAGCATAGCCGAGAATCGGCTATGTTGTGGCCCATGCCCACCGACGAGTCATCGCACCCCAGCCACGATCTCCCGGTCGCCCGGGTGGTCGCGACCGCGCCGGTTGCGCCGGCCGCGCCGGTCCAGGCCCGGCGCGGGATCGTGCTCGATCCGCGGGTGATGTTCGTCGGCGGCGCGGTCGCGTTGATCGGCATCGCGGTGTTCGCGCTGTTCCTGTGGATGGTGCCGACGGCCGCCGCGCGCGAGCTCCAGGCGGCGTGCCGCGGCCTGCGTGCCGAGGCCCAGCTCAATCCCGCGCTGTGCCCCGGCGGCGCGAGCTGCTCGGCGCCGGTGCCGGCGCCCGACTTCACCGCCCAGGCGCTGACCGGCAAGGCGGTCAAGCTGTCCGACTATCGCGGCAAGGTCGTGCTGCTCAACTTCTGGGCGTCGTGGTGCGGCGTGTGCAAGACCGAGAAGCCCACGCTCAACGCGATGGCCAACGCGATGGCGAGCGATGACTTCGTCGTGCTCGCGCTCGCGTCCGACAAGGAGTGGGCCGAGCCGATGACCGCCGTGCTCGAGGCGATCGCGCCGTCCGCGGTGCCCGCCGGCCCGCCGAGCTTCGCCAAGATCAAGCAGGCGTTCGGCCAGGCGCTGCCCCAGGGCACGAAGTTCAACGTCCTGCTCGATCCGCCCGCCGGCGACGAGAACATCGGCAAGATCACCGCGTCGTGGGGCATCAAGGCGGTCCCCGAGAGCGCGCTGATCGATCGCCAGGGCAACATCCGCGCGTACTTCGTCAACAAGCGCGACTGGAACTCGCCGGTCGCCCAGACCTGCCTGCGCTCGGTGATCGACGGCGATTGACGTCATGGCGCGCGTCCTGGTGATCGACGACGAGCCCGACGTGGTGCGGCTGATCCTCAAGGTCCTGTCGGGCCGCGGCCACGTCCTGCAGACCGCGCGCGACGGCGCGAGCGCGCTGACCCGCGTCAAGGACGAGCCGCCGGACGTGATCCTGCTCGACAGCGACCTGCCCAAGATCGACGGCGCCGAGGTCTGCCGCCGGATCAAGACCGACGCCACGACGCAGCGGATCCCGGTGGTGATGATCACGTCGTCGTACATCGACATCTACGACGTCGGGGCCGAGGGTGGCCCCGACGCGTTCGTGGTGCGGCCGTTCGCGCGCGAGGTCCTGGCGAACGTGGTCGACCGGATCCTGTTCCGCCGCCCGAGCTTCCGGAACTGAGCGCCCCGGCCGATCTCGGGTACCCTGGTGCCGGATGACCCGCGTCCCGTTCACGATCCTCACCGGCTGGCTCGGCGCGGGCAAGACCACGGCGCTCAACCGGATGCTCGCCGCCGCGCACGGCAAGCGGATCGCCGTGCTGGTCAACGAGCTCGGCCGGATCTCGATCGACACCCAGCTGATCATCGGCCGCGGCGGCGACGTGCTCGAGCTCGCCGGCGGCTGCGTGTGCTGCAAGGTCGACATCAAGAACGACCTGTGGGACGGGATCGGCGACATCATCGCCCGGTCGTCGCCGGACTCGGTCGTGCTCGAGACCACCGGCATCGCCGAGCCCGCCGCGATCCTCGACGGCCTGGTCCGGGTGCCGGACGCGGTGCGCGATCGGATCCACCCCGCCGGCGTGATCTGTGTCGTCGATGCCGAGGCTGGCGGCGCCGCGATCGAGCGCCGCGATGAGGCCCGCGAGCAGGCCGCGAGCGCGGACCGCGTGATGCTGGCCAAGCTCGACGTCGCCGCGCCCGAGGCGGTGCGCCGGACCCACGCCGTGCTCGACCGGATCGCGCCCGAGGCCGAGCGCGCGGCGTTCCCTGCCGACGACGCCGGCGCGCGCGCGATGACCGCCTGGGTGATCGAGCCGCGCAAGCTGCGCGCGTGGACCGAGCGCCGCCGCCGGCCCGATCACGAGCACGACGCCGGCGGCGATCACGGACACCATCACGGCAACCAGATCGTCGCGGTCAGCTTCCGCGACGAAGCGCCGCTGATCGGCGACCGCGTGCTCGCGTGCGTCGAGGCGCTCGGCGACCGCCTGGTCCGCGCCAAGGGCTTCGTCCACCTCGCGGGGGACCCGCGGCGCGGCTTCGTCGAGCGCGCGGGGATCCGCACCGAGCTGCGCCACGCCGGCGAGTGGGGCGACAGCCCGCGCTGCACCGAGCTGGTGCTGATCGGCGACGACCTCGACGAGGCCGCGATCCACCGCGCGCTGTGGGCGTGCCGCGCGATGGGTTAGCGCCGGGCGGCGGCGCGGACGCGGGTCAGCGCGGCGTCGCCGGCGAGCAGCCCGACGTCGTCGGCGTCGTGCACCGCGAGGCCGACGAGGTCGCCGCCGGCCGGGACCGCGCCGAACGCGACGTCGACCGCGATCCACGCCCGGCCGGCCCAGCTGACCGCCCAGCGGTGGCGGACCAGGCGATCGCCGTCGATGCGAAACCCGGTGACCAGGCGCGTCGGGATCGCTTGCGCGGCGGCGAGCGCCGCGTAGGCGAGCGCGAACGTGGTGCAGTCGCCGGCGGAGGCCGCCGCGGCCGCACGCGCGGAGGTCGGCGCGGCCGCGAGATCGGGGGCGATGCGGCGGTGGACGCCGGCGACGAGCGCGATGATGTCGTGTGTGCGATCCGGGCCGGCGGGGCCGGGCGGTAGACCGCCGCGCAGCCGCGGTGACAGCGTGAGCTCGACGCCGTCGGACGTGGCGATCGAGGCCTGGCCGGGGACCGGCGGGACGGCGAGCGCGCCGTCGAGGACGAGCCGAGTGGGCGAGGCGGGCGAGGTGGGCGAGGCCGGCGAGGCCGGTGGGCCGCCGAGCGGGATCGACGTCGCCGCGATCAGGTCGACCGGCGAGAACGCGGTCGCCGCCGCGGCCGCGGTGATCCGCGTGGCGATCACGCCGTCGCCGTCGACCACGCGGATCGGCATGGCATCGTCGCCGAGATCGATCGTCGACTCGGCCATAGCCTCGGGCGCGGCCTCGGGCGCGGCCTCGGGGACCCCGCCGGTGGTGGTGGCGACGGGCGGCGCGCCGCCGCCGGCCTGGATCACCAGGCGCGCGACCAGCCGGCGAGGCGCGACCGGCTCGATCCGGCCGGCGCCGGCGACGAAGCCGCGGGCCGGCAGGAACACCGGGCCGGCGAACCGGCCGTCGCGTCGCACCACCAGCGGCGCCAGCTCGGCGGGGATCGCGGCGGCGGGCAGACGGCGCACGCCGGCGTCGCCGGTGACGGTCCAGCCGGTCGGATCGCGCACCGCCTCGCCGTGGCGCGTCGCCTGCGCGCGCTCGGTCCAGGTCACGCGCGACGGCCGCAGCGCCCGGTCGGCGGTGATCTCGATCGCCGTCGCGATCACGACCGGCACGTCGCCGCGCAGGAAGTGGATCGCCTCGGTCCGCTGCACGGTGACCCCGGCAGGCGACCAGCGCTCGACCTCGTGGGCGGTGCCGACCTGCGCGCCGCCGAACCAGATCGCGTAGTCGCGGTCGCTGTCCGCCCGGAGCTCGGTGGCACCGCGCTGCGCAGGTGCCCGCGTGGGTGCGGCGGCACCGGCGGCACCGGCGGCACCGGCGGCACAGGCCGCACAGGCCGCACAGGCGGCGACGAAGACGACCGGCATCGGGCGCACGAGGCGATATCGTAGCGAGCGCCGGCGCATCGGCGCAAACTCTCGCCCATGACGCGCGCGTGGCTGATCCTCGGAGCCGGCTACACGGGGACCCAGCTCGCCCGCACGCTGCGGTCGCGGCCCGACCTGGCTGCGAGCGTCACGGTGACCCGCCGCGATCGCGAGGTCGCGCGCGCGCTCGGCGCGGCGCTCGGGGTCCGCGGCGAGCGCGCCGACCTGTCCGATCCGGCCTCGCTCGACGTGCCCGCCGGCGCCGTCGTGGTGTGCACGGCGCCGCCCGGCGGCGATCCGGCGGGCGAGATCCGCGCGCTGATCGAGGCGGCGCGCGAGGCGGCGCGGATCGTCTACGTGTCGTCGACCGGGGTCTATGGCCCGGGGCACGGCGCGTGGGTCGACGAGCGCTGGCCGATCGCGCCGATCACCGCGTCCGGACGCGCGCGGGCGGCCGCCGAGGCCGCGCTCGACGGCGCCATCGTGCCGTGGCTGGCGCTGCGCGCCGCCGGCATCTACGGCCCGGGCCGCGGGCTGGTCGACCGGATCCGCGCCGGGACGTACCGCGTGGTCGGCGACGGCACCAGCCACGTTGGCCGGATCCATGTCGTCGATCTCGTCGCCGCGATCGTCGCAGCCGGTGCCCCCGGCGGCTCGGCGGTCACCGGCGCGGTCAACGTCGCCGACGACGATCCGGCGCCGATCGGCGAGGTCGCCGATGCGGTCGCGGCCCGGCTCGGGCTGCCGCCGCCGCCGCGGGTCCCGGTCGCCGAGGTGTCACCGGAGGTCGCCGGCATGCTCACGGCGAACCGCCGGATCGCCAACCGCCGGATGCGCGACGAGCTCGGCGTGGCGCTGCGCTATCCGAGCTGGCGCGACGGCCTGGCCGCCGAGCTAGCGTCGCCGGCGTAGCGCCGTGGCGCCGCACACCGCGGCGAGCATCGCGAGCGCGCCGAGCTCGCCGCCGGTCGCGCCGGCGTCGCAGCAGCCGCCCGACCTGCGCGGCGGCGGCACGGCGTCGTCGGCGGGCGGCGCTGCGTTGCACGCCGCGGGGCCGGTGGCCGCGAACTGCGTCTGGACCGCCGGCCACAGCGGGGCGCAGGTGTCCTGCTCGCCGGTGCCCGCCGGGCAGCCCTCGAGCGGTCCGGCGAGCTCGACGAACTGGAACAGCTTGCTCCACGTCGCGCCGTCGCTCGACCGCGCGACCGCCTTGAAGTCGGGCTCCCAGTTGGCGCCGCAGCCGAACACGGCGCCGTCGCCGCGCTGGCCGATGCACGCCAGCTGCGGCGGGCCGATCATCGCCGAGAACGTCGCGCCGCGATCGGTCGACTGGAACGCGCCGGCGCCGAGCGTCGCGACCAGGACGTTGCCCGAGGCCTCGATCGCGAGATCGACGATCGGCGAGGTCGTGTCGAGCACGTCGTTCCACGTCGTGCCGCCGTCGCTCGAGCGGTACAGCCGGTCGCCCGACGAGCCGCCGGCGAGCCGCGACGCCAGCAGCACGAGGTCGGGGTTTCCCGGATCGACGCCGAGCACCACGATCTGCGGCATCGCGCCGAACCGCACGCCGGCCAGCGGCGACTCCTGCCAGTGCGCGCCGGTGTCGTCGCTGATCTCGAGGTGCGTGGTCGGCGGGCTCGGGCCACCGTCGGCGAGCGTGCCGGCGACCTGGTAGCCGGTGGCGTAGATCCGCTGCGCGCGCGACGGCGCCACCAGGATGCTCTTCCACCAGATCGTCGGCGATGCGAGCCCGGTCGGCTGGAACGTCCGCGCGTTGTCGGTCGAGCGATAGATGTCGTTGGGCTTGCCGCTGTCGGCGGTGGCGACCCAGACCTCGCCGGTCGGCGCGACGTCGATCGCATCGATCCAGCGGTTCGCGATGCGGCCGGGATCGCCGGGCGCCGCGTCGGCGGTCGCGGTGGTGAACGAGCAGCCGCCGTCGCGGCTGACCCGCAGCCCATCGAACGTGGTGGCGAAGATCGTGCCGTCGGCCGCGACCCGGTATTTCGGATCGAACGTGCCGGCGTAGCCGATGTTCTGCTCGCAGACCCAGCGAAACGAGCAGCCGTCGTCGTGGCTGATCAGCAGGCCAAACGTGGCCGCGACGTAGAGCGAGCGATTGTCGCCGGGACGGAAGTGAACACCGTTGGTCAGCGGGGCACGGCCGTTGCCGAGGGCCAGCGCCGGATGCAGCACCGGATACAGCACCGGATACAGCACCACGACGCCGACGACGAGGCGACGGACGAGGCGACGCATGACTCGACTATAGCTCGGGCGAGCGCCGTCGCGCGGCGACGACGAGCGCGTGGTCATCAGCGCGCATGTGGCGAGGGTGAAACAAAAGTTCACTCGACGAGTGATCGACACCGCAAATTATGATGGCAGGCTTTGACTTTGGACGGCTCGCCGGGTCGTGATAACTCCATCTGCGGCGCTCGCGCCGCCTCCCCGAGGCTCACGTGGATCGGTTCTATCTTCTCGCGCCGGCGATGCTGTTGCTGGCGACCTTCTGCCTGGCGTTCGCGGTGTACTGCGCGCTGTGCGCGGTCGGTCGGCCTCCGGTGGTCGAGCACGTCAAGCACAACCAGCTGTTCGGGCCATTCTTCGCGCGGTTCCTGGTGTGGCTGATCGGTCCGCTCGAGCGCCTGCTGATCGGCCGCGTATCGCCCAACGTGATCACCGCGTCGTCGCTGCTGCTGTGCGGGATCACCGGTGCGGCGGTCGCGCTGGGTCACCTGCCGGGCGCCGTGTGGCTGTACGTGTTCGCCGGCATCCTCGACGTGCTCGATGGCAGGATCGCGCGGCAGACGAACCAGCAGACGCCCGCGGGCGCGCTGCTCGACTCGGTCAGCGATCGCTGGGGCGAGCTGTTCGTGTTCGCCGGGTACGTCTGGTTCCTGCGCGACTCGTCGTGGCTGGTCGCCGTGATGAGCGCGGTCGGTGGCTCGATGATGGTGAGCTACACGCGGGCGCGCGCCGAGAGCCTGGGAGTCGCGATCTCGGGCGGGGTGATGCAGCGCGCCGAGCGGATCGTGCTGGTTGCCGGCGGAAGCCTGCTCGCGGCGTGGTACGGCGCGGATGTCGAGACCGCTGCGCTGGCCGAGTCGATCCTCGGCGTCACGATGTTGATCTGCGGCGTGGCATCGACCGGGACGGCGATCGCGCGCTGCATCGCGGCCTACCGCGCGCTTCGCGCCGCACCGCCGCATGGCGCGCCGCCGCGCCCGGCGCGCCTACGCGCGGCGCCCCTGGGCCCCGCGCGGGAGCCGCGCATTGCACCCGAGCTGCGCGCCACGGCGGAGCTGCGCGCCACGCCGGAGCTGCGCGCCACGCCGGAGCTGCGCGCCGCGCCCGAGCTCCGCGCCACGCCCGAGCCCGCGCCGACGCGTGTGCGGATTCCGTCGCGCGTGCACAAGGTCGCGGCCGTTGAGCAGCACTGAGGCGGGGGAGAACGCGGACACGCGCGCTGGCGACTGCGGGTCTGGGCCCAACGCTCGTCTGTTGACGGCCGGATTGCGATCGGACGTCCGCGCCATCCCCACGACGGGCCGCCGGAGGACCACCCGGCCTGGGAATCTATCTCGCGTTGTGGCCCAGCCCGCCGTCGCTGCGCTGCGCGTGACGTGCTGCGGGTCTCCCGGCGTTCGCTGATCCTGGCTTTCGGTCACTTCGCGCTCATCTTCTCGGTCGCCGTTCTCGCTCGCCTTCTCGCTCGCCGTTCTCGGTCGCCGTTCTCGCTCGCCCAGCTCTTCCAGCGCCGGCCGAGCCCGAGGAGGGCGAGGGCGCCGAGGACGCCGGCGAGGCAGAGCAGGGTGCCGGTGGGTAGGCCCGGGGCGGCGTAGGTCCAGTGGATGCGGTGGTCGCCGGCGGGGATTGCGACCGCGCGGCGCAGGACGTCGGCGGTCAGCCAGTCGGTGGGGTGGTCGTCGAGGGTGACGCGCCAGCCCGGGGCGGGCGATGACGAGATGACCGCGTAGCCGGGCGCGTCGGTGGCGCATGACAGGGCGATGTCGCCGTCGTGCCAGCTGTGGATCGCGCAGGGAATGGGCGCCGGGGCGGAGGGGCCCTCGGGGCCGGCGCCGGCGAGCACGGTGGTGCCGCGCAGCAGGCCCGTGCCGCCGCCGTTGGGGAACAGGAGGGCGAGGGCGTCGTCGGGATCTAGTGCCCAGCGCCAGCCGTGCATCACGGAGGCGGGTGGAGCGACCGGTAGCTCGACGAGGGCCCAGCTGCCGCGCCGGCCCAGGGCGTGGAGCTTGCGGCCGCCGATGACGGTCGCCGGGAGGATGGCGAGCGTGACGCCGTTGCGGTCGAGCAGCGTGCCGCCCTCGTGGGCCGCCGCCAGCCAGGCGCGATCGTCGACCGGGGCGCGCGCGGGATCGTCGCTGCGCGCGGCGGCGATGCCCCAGCGTGAGGCCGAGGTGCCGGCGAAGGTCGCGATCGCGTCCTCGAGGTCGTGGTCGGGGAGGAAGACCGGCCGGTACATCCGGATCGGGGGTGGCAGGCGGGCGGCGAGCTGGGCCCAGGCGGGCTGAGCGAGGACGGAGCGATCCATCGCCGGTGCGACCGAATCGGCCGCGCCGACGCCAGGCGCCACGACCAGGCCGCAGAGCAGGGGGAGCCAGCGCCCGGGCGAGCGCCACGCGAGGGCCGCGGCGGCGAGGGCGCAGGTGGTGCCGAGGGCGCCGTTGACCAGAGCGCGATGGATCGCGGGCGCGACCGCGGGGTGCTGGACGCCGAACACGGCGAGCGCGCCGAGGGCGAGGGCGGTGAGCGCGGCGCCGAAGCCGAGGGCGAGGACGGCGCGGCGCCGGCCGAAGGCGAGGGCGTCGAGGCCGCTGGCCGAGCCGGCGGCGAGGACCAGGACGAGCGCCGCGAGGTGGAGCTCGGGCGCGCCGAGGTAGGATGGCCAGCCGCCGCGCCCGGCGAGCAGCGCGGCGGCCGCGAGGGTGGCCAGGACGCCGAGCAGGCGGCGCGGTGGGGCGCGGACTGCGGCGAGCGCGAGCAGCGGGGCGCCGACGAACAGGCTCGGTGCCCAGGGCGCCGCGCCCGCGAGGGCGGGGATGGCGCGGTCGGGCGCGGTCGCGCCGAAGGCGGATGGTACGAGCAGCTCGATCAGCCGCGCGAACGGCAAGCCGGCGACGTGCGTCGGGCTGCCCCGGGGGAGCTGGAGCAGCGCGGGGATCCACTGCACGGCGCCGATCGCCAGGCCGGCGGCGAGCGCGGGGACGAGCCAGCGCGCGGTGCGGCGCGAGGCGCCGAGGGCGAGGCAGAGGGCGAGGGCGTCGAGGATGACTGCGAGCTCGCCGGCGAGCGCGATCAGGCCGAGGACAGCGGCGATCGCACCGGCCGCGCGCGATCGATCGCGGCGGGTGTCGGCGTCGGCGAGCCAGGTGGCCGCGGCCGCGAGCCAGGGGAGGTGGGCGAGCGCGGGCAGCGCGCCGCGGAGGGCCGCGCTGGTGACGAGGCCCGTGGTCGCCGCGAGCACGCCCGCGACCAGCGCGGCGGGATCGGTGGTGCGGCGGCGCGCCCACACCGCGACGCCGAGCGCGGCCCACGCGAGGTGCGCGATCAGGGTGAGGTCGAGGGCGCGGGGCGTCGCTGCGATCCAGCCGGGGGGATAGAGCGCGCCGTGGGCCGGCTCGCCGGCGAGGGGCACGCCGAGGCCCGCGCCGTCCCACCAGGAAGGCAAGGTGCCGCGCTGCACGGCGACGGCGGCGGCGAGCCGGGGCGGTGCGATCTCGGTGTGGTAGCGGATGTCGTCCCAGGTCTGGCCGCCGGCGATCACCCGGATCTGGAGGACCAGGATTGCGACGCCGAGCGCAAGCGCGACGAGCGGCAGCGATCGCGACGGCGCGCCCACGGCCGCGACTATACTTCCTTGACACACGCGCGCGCCGAGCCGAAAACCCTTGCGTGGTCCCCGGTGCGCGCCTCGCGACGTTCTGCGCGATCAGCTGCGCCGTGGCGCTGAGCGCCGGCGCATGCCACCGCGTCGCCGATGATGCGCCGCCGTGCAGCGCGGTGACTGCGAGGTTTCTCGATGTGGCGCGGTACGACCTGTCGCAGGCCGGGGTCGACGAGGCCACGGCGCGGGGCGTGGCCGAGCAGTTGCCGGCGATGCGCGACGCGCTGGCCCAGGCCTGCACCGAGGGTAAGTGGTCCGCAGCGGTCAGGACGTGCCTGGTCCAGGCCGGCGACCATGCCGGGTTCGAGATCTGCCAGCGCCAGCTCACCGACGAGCAGCGCCGTGACCTGGACCGCGCGAACCGGGGCACATCGGCGCTGGCACGATAGAATCAGGCCTGAAACGTGGTAACGATCGGATGCAGGGATGGAGATCGATTTTCCGTACGAGCTGTCCGATCAGGACGCCCTCAGCCGGCTCGAGCTCCTCGGCCAGTACCTGTCGAACAAGCACGGCATCAAGGTGACGTGGGTCGACACCGCGAAGGCCCGGTTCAGCGGCAAGTACCTGGTGGTCCGGATCGATGGCGAGCTCACGCTGGGCGGCGGCTGCGCTCGGTTCCGCGGCGAGGACCCGGGCTTTCTGTGGCGGGGCCGCGCCAAGGACTACATCCAGGGCAAGCTCGCGAGCTACCTCGATCCTCGGACCGCCCCGGACAAGCTGCCGACGTCCTGAGCGTGCCGCCCCCGAGTGTGCTGCGCCCGAGTGTGCCGCGCCCCGAGCGTGCCGGCGGGTGCCAGGTCGCGTGCGCCTCGCTACTTCGTCGCAAGCTGGCGTAGTGCCAGCGAGAGGGCGCGGTCGGCGGAGGCCGGGGTCATGCCCTGGCGCTCGAGCCGGCGCTGCAGGCGTTCGATGATGCTCCACAGAGACAGGTCGTTCTGCACCTTCATCTTGTTCCTCACGTTCGACGGGCTTCTGGGGGTCTAAACCCATCTCGAGCCCGTCGCATTCCAGACACCGGCTGGCGCGTTTGGGTTGCCAGGGGGCCGCGATGTAGGGTCGCCCTGTGAAGCTGGCAACCTGGAATATCAACTCGATCCGCGCGCGCGAGGAGCGCCTGCTGACCTGGCTCGGGCAGGAAAAGCCCGACGTGCTGTGCCTGCAGGAGACCAAGGTCGAGGACGCCGGGTTCCCGATCGCCGCGCTGCGGAAGGCGGGCTACGAGGTCGCGATCTTCGGGCAGCGTAGCTACAACGGCGTGGCGATCGCGTCGACCGCGCCGCTGACCGACGTGACCCGCGGCCTGGGCGACGATCCGGCCGACGACGAGGCGCGCGCGATCGCGGCGACCACCCACGGCATCCGCGTGGTCTGCGTCTATGTGCCCAACGGCCAGGATCTGACGTCGGACCGCTACCCGTACAAGCTCGCGTGGTTCCGGCGGCTGCGCGGGTACCTCGAGCGCACCACGGCGCCGGATCAGCCGGTCGCGGTGTGCGGTGACATGAACGTCACGCCCGACGATCGCGACGTGTGGTCGCCCGAGAAGTGGCAAAACCAGATCCACTGCAGCCCGCCCGAGCGCGCCGCGCTCGGTGAGCTCGCCGGGTTCGGTCTGGTCGACGCGTTCCGTGCCCACAACGGCGACGTGAAGCGCTACTCGTGGTGGGACTACCGCGGCGTCTCGTTCTTCAAGGACCAGGGCCTGCGGATCGACCTGATCTACCTGACGCCGCCGCTGGCCGCGCGCTGCACTGGGTGCACGATCGATCGCAACGCGCGCAAGGGCCAGGACGCGAGCGACCACGCCCCGGTGATCGCGACCTTCGGTTAGCCGGGCGGCGCGGGGTCGTCGGGCAGGCAGACCGCGTCGAGGGTCGCGCGCGATGACGCCAGCTCGCCGCGGGCGATCGCCCACACGGTCTGGACGATCCGTGCGTTGACCGGCGTTGCCAGACCGTGCCGGGCGCCGCGCGTGACGATCTCGCCGTTGAGGAAGTCGATCGCCGGCGTCCGCTTGCGCTCGATCGCCGCGAGCATCGAGCTCCGCATCCGGCGGTAGCGCAGCCCGACCGCGAGCAGCAGCATGTGCTTGGTGGTCAGGCTGACCGAGGCCGACGCGGCCTTGTCGGCGTCCGACAGGGCGACCCACGCGAGGTCGAGCGTGCCGGCGACCTTCTCGAGCTCGATGCCCTCGGCCCGGGCCACCGCGACCGCCTCGGTCATGATCTCGAGCGCGAGCCGGCGGTAGCGCCGGACCCGGACCAGCGGCCCGAGGCGCTCCCCGGCGATCGTCCCGAGCGCCGAGACCGCGCAGTTGAGCGCGAGCTTGCTCCACCGGGCGCCGCGCAGGTTGCGGGTCAGGGTGACCGGCCCGATCGCCTCGAGCAGCTCGCCGACCCGGCGCAGGTCGTCGTCGAGCTCGCCCGACAGCCGGCCGAGCGAGAACCCGCCGTGCGCGGTGCGCTCGTAGCGGCCCGGCTCGGGCATCGACGCGCCCCAGGCCACGATCGCGCCGATCACCCGCTCGGCCCCGACGATCGCCGCCACCCGGTCCTCGCACAGCCCGTTCTGCAGCACCACGACCTGGCCGTCGGCGGCGAGATGGCGCAGCGCGGCGAGCGCGGCGTCCTCGACGTTGGGCGGCTGGGTCGCCAGGATGCACAGGTCGTAGCTGCCCTCGGGGGCCGCGGCGATCGGCGCCATCCGGCCGCGCACCACGCGCTCCTCGCCGTCGTCGAGCAGCCGGTACCCGTCCCGGTCCACCGCCGCCCGGATCGCCGGGTTGGTCGACACCGCCGTGACCGCCGAACCGACCTCGGCCAGGGTCGCCGCGACGATGCCACCGATGCCCCCGGCGCCCATCACGAGGATCCTCGGCTGCGGATTCATGCCCTTCCATAACAAACTGCCGGGGTTTTGGGGATTTCGCTCCGACGGGATAGAATTTCCGGGTCGATGCAGATCACCTTCTGGGGGGTCCGGGGAAGTTACCCGGTGCCCGGCGCTGCCACCGTGCGATACGGAGGGCAGACGTCGTGCGTCGAGACCCGTACGGCGCGCGGCGACACGCTGATCGTCGATGCCGGGACCGGCATGCGTGCGCTCGGCAACAAGCTGTACCGCGAGGCGCCCGAGCCCCAGCACTATCACGTGCTGCTGTCCCACGTGCACTGGGACCACATCCAGGGCCTGCCGTTCTTCTCGCCGGCCTACGTCCGCGGCACCAAGATCTCGGTCTACGCGCTGCTGACCGCCGCCGACGAGCTCCACCAGGTGATCGGCGGCATCACCCGCCACGAGTTCTTCCCGATGCCGCTCGAGGCGGTGCCGGCGGTGTTCGAGTTCCACCAGGTCGAGCCCGGCATCGAGATCGACATCGACGGCTTCCACGTCACGCCGATCGCGCTCAACCACCCGTTCGGCTCGGTCGGCTACCGGATCGACGGCGACGGATCGTCGTGGGCCTACGTCGCGGACACCGCGCCGTTCACCGAGGTGCTCCACAAGCAGCACTTCCTGCCCGGACCCGAGCCGCTGACCGATGACGACCGCGCCGCGCTCGCGGCGATGCGCGAGGCGCTGGTCCGCCGGCTGGTCGGCGTCGACACCGTGGTCTACGACACGCACTTTCTGCCCGACGAGTACGCCAGGTTCCCGCATTACGGGCACTCGACGCCCGATCAGGCGCTCGAGATCTGCGCCGAGGCCGGCGCCCGCCGGCTCGTGCTCTACCACCACGCCCCGACGCACAGCGACGATCAGATGGACCGGATCGCCGCCGACTACCGGGCGCGGGGCGCCGCCATGAACATCGAGGTCCTGACCTCGTTCGAAGGCATGACCCTGTTGGTCGGGCCGGAGGCGACTTGAAGCTCCGGTTCTGGGGCGTGCGCGGCTCGTTCGCGATGTCCGGGCGCGACTTCTTGCGCTACGGCGGCAACACCACGTCGGTCGAGATCGTCGCCGACGCGGGCCAGCGGCTGCTGATCGATCTGGGCACCGGCGCCACCGAGCTCGCCAAGGAGCTGATGAGCGGCGAGTTCAGCAAGGGCCACGGCACGCTGCCGATCCTGCTGTCCCATACCCACCTCGATCACATCCAGGGCCTGCCGTTCTTCACCCCGTTCTTCATCAAGGGCAACCAGATCCGGATCCTCGGTGCCGCGCCGCTGTCCGGCATCTCGCTCGAGGCCACGCTGCAGAACCAGCTGGCGCCGCACTACAGCCCGCTCAACGGCCTCGAGAACCTCGCGGCCGGCGTCTCGATCGAGACCATCATCCCCGGCACCACGATCGCGCTGCCCGGGTTCTCGGTCGTGACCGCCGCGGTCCCCCACGGCTCGATGTGGACCACCGCGTATCGGATTACTGCGGATGAACGCACCGTCACCTTCCTGTCGGACGTCGAATATCCGTCGATCGACGAGCCTCTCGCCGAGGCGATCGCCCTCGCGCATGAGGCCGACCTCCTGATCCACGACGCGATGCACGCCGATCACGATTACGACCTGCGCAAAGGGTGGGGCCACTCACCCGCGCGCGCGGGGGTGGTCGTCGCCGAGCGCGCCCATGCGAAGAAGCTCGCGCTGTTTCATCACAGTCCCGACGCGACCGACGATATGATCGACGAGGTCGTCGAACGCACCGCCGCGCGCACCGCGGTGCCCGTGATCGCGGCGGCCGAGGGCCATTACCTGGATATCTGATGACCGAACGCTCCGACCTCGCGAACCTCCGTGCTCTTGGCGAGGCTCGCGTCCACGACTGGGCGGGCGCCGCCGAACCGATCGGCGCGGGCCTGGTCGAGTGGACCCGCCGGGCGGTCGGTCACGACCAGGCGCTCGCCGGCGCTGGATCGAGCGGCCTCTCCGATCGGAGCTGGACATGATGTCCGATGGTCGGACAGACGCGCTCGCCACGTGCAGCGCATCGACGCAGGGGTGAACGCTGCATTGCAGCAATGACCGTGCTTCGGTCGCGTATCGTGCCTGTAATCGCGAGCACCGCAGGATAACGACTCGATTCGAAAGCGTGTGCCCTCTCACGCAGTTCTCGTCGTCTCGATCTCACTGGGGATCCGTCACCGTGTAGGTAGCTGTCAAACGACATCATATTAAAATTTGATGTCAACGAACGAGTAGCCGCGCCCCGGAATTTTCCTGCATTAATAGGCTTCGCGTTCGGGGGGTAATCAACCGGCACGGCGCACGGATCACCCTGGTGGGGTGAGGTGCGTGCCACTTGCTGATCGTGCGCGGAAGTTGGTTCGCGGATCGCCGAACGTCATCGGGCCAGCGCCAAGATCCGAAGTGTCTTCAGATTAAAGATCCAGATAGCAGACAAAGCGACAGAAAGAACAAGAGGAGCATCGATGAGCAGTGCCATTCGTAGCAGAGTCCGTAATCAAACCACGGCGTTGGCGGTGTGGAGTGGCGTAATCATATCCGGGAGTGTCGGCGCGGGATGCGCAGCACAGCCTGGCGATGAAGACGAGGTGGTGGCGTTCAGCGCTACCGACCAGGAGCTGACGGCCGTCGCCGGCGATCCCCTGCCCGGGATCACGGCAGCGGACTTTGCGGCGGCCAAGGCGGCGTTCGCCACCGTCGAGGGCCTGGATGACGGGCTCGGGCCGATCTTCAACGAGAAGGCCTGTGGCAATTGCCACACCCAGGGCTCGATCGGTGGAGCAGGCGTCCAGATCGAGCGCCGGTTCGGCCGGTTCGACGCCAACGGGCTGTTCGATGACCTCGCGAACAAGGGCGGGTCGTTGCGCCAGCTGTTCACGGTCGGCGCGTTCACCGGCTCGGGTGGCCAGGCCTGCAACGCTCCGCTCGAGGCCGAGCCGCCCGAGGCGACCGTGCACAACGTCGGACGTCTGACCACGCCGTTGTTCGGCGCCGGCCTGATCGAGGTGATCCCGGACTCGGTGATCGCTGCGAACGCCAGCAACCAGCCCGCGTCGGTGCGCGGCATCGTCAGCCGGGTGCCGGTCCTGCTCGGGAACCCGGCGGATCCCAATCAGGGGATCGGCGCGACCCGCACGGGTCGCTTCGGCTGGAAGGCCGGTATTGCGTCACTGACCCAGTTCGCGGCCGATGCCTATCTGAACGAGATGGGGATCACCACGCAGCACTGCATCAACGGCGTGTCGATCAACACCTTCGCCACGGAGTCGAAGCCCAACGGGATCGCGCAGCCGGCAGGTTGCGACGACCGCGGGCCCGGCGGAGCCGGTATTCCGGCGGGGACCGACGACGGCGTGGGAAGCTGTGCGGGTGGCCTGAGCCAGATCCAGGATGACGTCGCATTGTTCACGCAGTTCATGACGTTCCTGGCGCCGGCGCCGCGTACTGCCATCGATCCCAACATCAACCTTCAGGGCGGCACGGTGTTCAACAACATCGGGTGCGCGCAGTGCCACCTGTTGAAGGACTACGTCACGCCCTCGGTCACGCGGAACGGCGTCCCGGCCAACTTCACGTTCCGGCCGCGCTCCGACTTCCTGCTCCACGACATTGGCACCGGCGACATGATCGGCAACAAGGGTGACACGATGGCGACCACCCGGCTGATCCGGACCGCGCCGCTGTGGGGCCTGCACCACCGCACGAAGCTCCTCCACGATGGCCGCGCGACCAGCATCACGCAGGCGATCTCGTTCCACGGCGGTCAGGCCACGGCGTCGCGCAACGCGTTCAACGCGCTCGGCACCTCCGACCGGAACGCGATGCTGACTGCCATGCTGTCGGACTGATGTAGCGGATTCGCTCCAGGGTCACCTGGCCGCACGGAAGCGGCGCGCTACGGAAACACGGCGCGCTCGATGAAGTCGGTCAGGGCCTTGCGGGCGCGGTCGGAGCTGATCGGCGGCGGGCCGCGGTGGCCCGCGAGGCCGTAAGCGGCCTCCATGACGCTGGCGTGGAGCACCCACGCGGTGGCCTCGGGATCGGGGACGACGTCGCGGCCGACGATGGCCGAGATCAGCGTCGCGATCCGTGCCACCGAGACCTGCTCGAAGGCGCGCGATAGCTCGGCGACCTGGGGATCGCGCAGCGACATCTCGCGGAAGCTGCGCGTCAGCTCGGGCTGGGACAGCACGTGGTCGAACAGGATCGCGATGGTCTCGCTGATCGTGTCGCGGCGCTCGCGGCCGTGGAACCGCTCGGGGCCGAGGCTGGCGATGGTCTCGGTGTAGGCGCCGACCAGCGTCCGGCGCGCGATCTCCAGGTAGATCTCGTGCTTGTCGTCGAAGTAGCGGTAGAAGGTCCCGACCGACACGCCGGCGCGCTGGGCGATCTCGGGGGTGCCGATGGCGTCGTAGCCGTGGCCCGCGAACAGGGCGGTGGCGGCGTCGATCAGCGCGAGGTAGCTGCGGCGGGCGCGGTCCTGGCGGAAGTCCGGCTCGCGGGTGGGGCGCAAGACCGCGGGAAGACTGTCCGGCGCGAACGGGGCACTTCCTGCTCCCGCACTTCCTGCGACCTGCGACCGCACGCGAGGGGCCATGGGCCACAACAATGCCCTTGACGCGCGATGGCGCGCCAGTTCAAAGTTGAAACCCATTTCAGTTTTGCTGGAGGGCCCGATGGATTCTGCCGCCGCCGCCACGTTCGCCGCTCCGTCGATCGAGACCATCGAGTCGCTGCTCGATGTCACGTACACCTGGGGTTACCAGGAGACCCGCGCCAAGCTCCGCGATCTGTACGACAAGGCGGTGCGCGCGCAGTGGATCTCCGACGACGTCCTGCCGTGGGACACCGACGTCGACCTCGACCGGCCGATGGGCCCCGACGAGCTCCAGCCGCTGTTCGGCTCCGAGATCTGGAACCGGATGACCCAGGCCGAGCGCCGGGCGATGGGGCGCGAGACGTTCTCGTGGACGCTGTCGCAGTTCATGCACGGCGAGCAGGGCGCGCTGCTGGCGACCGCGCAGCTGGTCTCCTCGGTCGACAACATCGACGCCAAGCTGTACGCGGCGAGCCAGGTGGTCGACGAGGCCCGCCACGTCGACGTCTACAACCGCTACGTGCACTCGAAGATCGGGTTCTCCTATCCGATCAATCCGCACCTGAAGACGCTGCTCGACATGATCCTCCGGGACAGCCGGTGGGACATGAAGTTCCTCGGCATGCAGATCATGGTCGAGGGCCTCGCGCTGGCCGCGTTCGGCATGATCCGGACCAACACGCAGGAGCCGCTGCTCAAGGCGCTGACCGCGTACGTGATGGGCGACGAGGCGCGCCACGTCGCGTTCGGCATCCTATCGCTGCGCGACTACTACCGCGAGCAGCCCGAGTCGGTGCGTCGCGAGCGCGAGGACTTCGTGTTCGAGGCCGCGCGGCTGATGCGCGATCGCTTCCTGTTCCAGGAGGTCTGGGACAAGATGGGGCTGCCGAGCAAGCAGTGCATGGACATCGCGCTCAACAACCAGGGCCAGGTGATGTTCCGGCAGCTGCTGTTCGCCAAGATCGTGCCCGCGATCAAGAAGATGGATCTGCTGTCGGAGCGCCAGCGCCAGCGCTTCGCCGAGCTCGGCATCCTGCAGTTCGAGAGCTGGGCCGACCCGCTGGCCGATCTGCAGCAGAGCCCGACCGGCGCGACGTCTGCGCGGCTCTGAGCCGTCCGGCCCGGCGGTGGCCGCGCAACCCCCGGCGCGCTATCGTGCCGGGATGGTCCGCCTGTCGATCGTGATCGCCCTGGGGCTGGGGCTCGCCGCCTGCAAGACCGACGTCAAGAGCGGGCCGCCGGCGCCCACGCCGGTCACCGCCGGTACGGTCGGCGCCGACGGCGCGCGCCGGATCGCGGTCGAGGCCGGCATGAAGGGCTACCAGCCCGAGCGGATCGGCGGCAAGCCAGGTGAGAAGCTGGTGCTGGTATTCACCCGCACCGCCGACTCGACCTGCATCGCCCAGCTCAAGACGCCCGAGGGCAAGCTGGTCGATCTGCCCAGGGGGACGCCGGTCGAGGTCGCGGTCACCGTGCCGGCGAGCGGCGAGGTCGGGTTCGCCTGCGGCATGGACATGTTCCACGGCGCGGTCGTGGCCGAGAAGTCGTAGCCAGTCACTTCGCGCGGAACGTCACCGGGAAGCACACGGGCTGCGCGGCGCCGCGCCCGCGGTACGGCTCGTACTGCCAGGCCCGGAGGGCGGCGAGGATCTGCTGGGTGCTGGCCGCGTCGAGCGGCGTGAGCACCTCGGCGGCGGTGACGTGGCCGCCATCGTCGATGCAGAGCCTCGTGTTGATCGCCTGCGGCAGCTCGACGTTGGCGGGCGGCGTGAACCGCGGCGGCGCGCCCGCGATCTTGGTGACCGCCGTGCCAGGCACCGACATCGGCGCCGACGCGCCAGGCGCAGGCGCGGGCGGGGCGGCGGGTGCAGGCGCGACGTCGGGCGCAGGTGCGGCGCCGGTCGGCGCGGCGGGCGCAGGTGCAGGTGGGCCGGCGGGCGGTGGCGCCGCCGAGCCCGGCCTCGGTTCGGCGGCGGGCGCCGAGGGCTCGGGGGCGGCGCCGGGCCGGGCGGCAGGCGCAGGCGCCGTCGCGGAGCCGGCCGGCGGGTGCGCCACGAGCTCGGCGATCGCCGGGTGGAGCTCGCGGATCACGCTGGGGTCGACGTCGAGCGCCTGGCTCCAGACGTCGGCGCCGTTGGCGCGCAGCACGAACACGTGGTGCCCCGGCGTCAGGCTCAGCCTCGCCCGGGTGGTGCCGCGCGGCGCGCCATCGACGATGATCTCGAGCCCGCGCGGCGTGGAGTCGAGGATCACGGTCGCGTCGGAGGCCGCGGCGCGGAGCTGCACGAGCGCGGCCGGCACGGTCAGGGTCTGGCCGGCCACGAGCTCGACCGCGGTCAGCACGCCCTGGTAGCCGGTGCGGTGGATCTCGATCTGGTACGCACCGGGCTCGAGCTCGGCGTCCCAGGGCGCGCCGTCGTGCGGCGGCTGTCCGACGATCGAGATCGTGGCGTCACGCGGCGTGACGTCGAACCGCAACGTCGCGATCTTCCGGTTCATCACCAGCGCGGTCGTCGGCCGCAGATCGGCGAGCGGTTCGTCGCGCGTCAGGTACAGCGCGGCGGCGGCGGTGGCCGCGCCGACCACGGCGATCAGGGCGACGACCAGCAGGACGCGGCCGAGCGTGACGCGGCGCGGGACCGGCGGCGCGTCGCGGATCGTGCTGTGCGATGGCCGCTGCCCGCCGGGCGCCCCGGATGTGCCGGACGTGCTCGATGACACGACGGTGGTCGTCGCCAGGTCCGGGTCGGGATCGGCGAACAGAGCCGTCGCGGGGGTGATCAGGCGCTGGCGCCGGGTCGACGACCGGACCTCGGTGGTCGCCGTGTCGCTCGGCGAGGCGGCGGACGACGGCGGTGGCGTCGGATCGAACGTCTGCGGCGCGAGGTCGACCGCCGTCGCGGTCGGTTCGCGGAACCGTACGACCGCCTCGGAGGCCGGCATCGACGGTGTCGACGGCATGGCCGGCATCGACGGCATCGTGTCCGAGGCCAGGCCGAGCTCCTCGACCGAGAACGTCGGCGCGCGATCCGCGGGCACGGTGTCGCGCATCGCGTCGCGGACCTCGGGCGGCGGCTGCGGTGCCACGGCGATGCCGAGCGGCGGTGTGCCGGTGCCCGGCGAGGTCGGGCGGCGGGCGCGCGGCGGCGACGCCGATCCCGACGGCAGGCTGCGCGGCGGCTGCGCGGCGGGGCCGGAGCGCTGCGCCGGCAGCGCCACGGGCACCGATCGCGACGGCTCGGCGGGGGCGGGCCCCGCATGCGACGGCTCGATCGCCGCCGGGATGCCCTGCGACGGCTCGGCCGCGGCGGCGACCCCGCGGGACCGCTCGGCGGCGATGGCGGCGCTGCGCGACGCCGGCATCGGCACCGGGACGGCGCGCGACGGCTCGCCGGCCACGGGCACGGCGCGGGGCGGCAGCGCCGCGGCGGCGATGCTGCGCGGCGGCGCCGCAGACGACGACGGTACGCCGCGGGGCGGCAACGTGATCGTGCGGGCGCGCGACGGCACCAGCGCGCCGTGCAGGCCGACCGCGAGCGCCGCCTTGGCCTCCGTGATGCGGTCGTCGACGGCCGGCGACGGCGTGCCCAGGCTAGACGCCACGAGGCTCGCCGCCGCCTCCTCGGAGATCGGCACGGTCGGCCGATCGTTGACGCCGAGCTGGGCCGGGACGACCGCGCTGCTGCGGACCTGCGCCATCGCCCTGCTGCGGGCAACGTTGCGCGGCCGCTGCGGCGTGGTCACCGTGCGCGCCGCCAGATCGACGCCCTGCCGGCCGTGGCTGGGCAGCGGCGTCGGGATGTCGTCGGCCAGGTCGTCGAGATCGATCCGGGCCTCGGCGCCGAGCGCGCGCGGGTGGGTCAGGTGCTTGGCCGAGACGTCGGGGACGTCATCGAGCACGATCGGCTCGCCGTTGCCGTGCTCGTCGTGGTCGCCCCAGGCGAGCTCGACCGCCTCGTCGTCCTCGGTGCGCCGCGGCGCCCGCGCCGGGCGATGTCGCGCGTGCGCGCGCAGGTCGCGCTCGGTGTCGGGCGGGCGTGGGGCGTGGGCCGGGGGCGCGGGCTGCGGCGCGGCGTGCCCGTTGCCCCCGTTGGCCTGCGGCGACGGGAGCTGGAACGCCCATTCGAGCCAGCTCGCGATGTCGCGATCCGCGGTCTGCAGGTTGTACTGCTTGCGCATCGCGTGCAGCTCGTCGCGTAGCTCGCCGGACTGCAGGAACCGATCGTCGGGGTCGCGCGCGAGCGCCCGGAGCACGATCGCGTCGAGCTCGGGCGGGCAGCTCTGGTTGAACGTCGACGGCGGCATGACCTCGCCGCGCTGGAGCTTCATCAGCGTCTGGTACTCGTTCTTGCTCGCGAACAGCGGCCGCGCGGTCATGAGCTCGTGGGCGATCACGCCGACCGCGAACAGATCGCTGCGCGCGTCGAGGTCCTTGCCGGCGAGCGCCTCGGGCGCCATGTACGCCAGCTTGCCCTTGACCCGGCCGGTCTGGGTCCGCAGCTGCGCCGACTGCGCCTTGGCGATGCCGAAGTCGATGACCTTGACCTGGCCCGCGCTGGTCACCAGGACGTTGGACGGCGACACGTCGCGGTGGACCAGGCCGAGGGGATGGCCGGCGTCGTCGACCTTGTGGTGCGCGTAGTCGAGCGCGTCGCACAGCTGGAGCAACAGGCCCACCGTGACGTGGATCGGCGGCGGGCCCGAGACCTTGCGCGCGTGGCGCAGGATCCGGCGGACGTCGCGCCCGTCGATGTACTCCATCGAGATGAAGTACTGGGTGGCGACGCGGCCGAGCTCGAAGATCTGGACGATGTTGACGTGGTTCAAGAGCGAGGCGAGCTTGGCCTCGCGCACGAACGACTTGATGAAGGTCGCGTCGGCGGCGAGGTGCGGCAGTAGCCGCTTGAGCGCCACGATGCGCTCGAAACCTTCGATCCCGCGCTCGAGCGCACGATGAACCGTCGCCATGCCGCCCACACCGAGCCGCTCATAGACGAGATAGGGTCCAAACTGCTCCTCTGCAGCGTCAGCGCCCATGTCCTCCGGCTGGGAGGGTCGCATGGGCTCGCACAGTTCGCACCCTGAAAACCCGCCGCATTACGCTTCTTCCGGGCTCTTTACATCCAGGGTCAAGGCGTGGATCGGACCCTTCATCTCGGCCGCCAGCGCGGCCATGACCATCCGGTGACGCTCGATCAACGACTTGCCGGTGAAAGCCGACGAGATCACGGTCGCCTGCCAGTGGTCCTCGGTCCCGGTCAGATCGGTGAGCTCGACCCGGGCATCGGGCAGCGCCACGCGGATCCGCTCGGTGATCGCCTCGGGCTTCACGACACCACCCCGAGCTCCTTGCCGACCGTCGCGAACGCCGCGATCGCGCGATCGACGTCGTCGGTCGAGTGCGCGGCCGACAGCTGGACGCGGATCCGCGCGGCGCCCTTGGGCACCACCGGGTAGGCAAAGCCGATCACGTAGATGCCGTGCTCGAGCATGCGCCGGGCCATCTCGACGGCGAGCTTGGCGTCGCCCAGCATCACCGGGGTGATCGGATGGGTCCCGGGGCGGATCGCCAGGCCGGCCCGGGTCATGCCGTCGCGGAACCGCTCGGTGTTGCGCTCGAGCCGGTCGCGCAGCTCGGTCGACTCGCTGATCAGCGCGATCGCGGCGAGCGAGCCGGCGACGATCGGCGGCGCCAGTGTGTTCGAGAACAGGTACGGCCGCGAGCGGTTGCGGAGCAGGTCGATGATCTCGCGCTTGCCCGAGGTGAAGCCGCCGGACGCGCCGCCGAGCGCCTTGCCCAGGGTCGAGGTGAACACGTCGACGCGATCCAGGCAGCCGCGCAGCTCGGCCGAGCCGCGCCCGGTCTTGCCGGTGAACCCGGTGGCGTGGCTGTCGTCGACCATGACCATCGCGCCGTGGCGCTCGGCGAGGTCGCAGATCGCGTCGAGCCGCGCGATGTCGCCGTCCATCGAGAACACGCCGTCGGTGGCGATCATCCGCAGCCGCTTGCCCGCGGTCGCCGCGAGCTTGGCCTCGAGGTCGGCCAGGTCGCCGTGCTCGTAGCGCAGCCGCTCGGCCTTGCACAGCCGGATGCCATCGATGATCGAGGCGTGGTTGAGCGCGTCGGAGATCACCGCGTCCTCGGGGCCGAGCAGGGTCTCGAACAGCCCGCCGTTGGCGTCGAAGCACGAGCCGTACAGGATGGTGTCCTCGGTGCCGAGGAACGCCGAGATCGCGGCCTCGAGCTCCTTGTGGCGGTCCTGGGTGCCGCAGATGAACCGCACGCTCGACAGCCCGTAGCCGCGATCGTCGAGCGCGGCGCGCGCGGCGGCGATCACCTGGGGGTGACTCGACAGCCCGAGGTAGTTGTTGGCGCAGAAGTTGACGACCTCGCGGCCCTCGCTGCGGATGTGCGCGGCCTGCGGCGACGAGATGATGCGCTCGTGCTTCCACAGCCCCGCCGCGTCGATCTCGGCGAGCGTCTGGGCGAACACGGTCTTCGCATGGGTG
>DASWRS010000564.1:0-17857 GCA_036403075.1 Kofleriaceae bacterium | reverse complement strand
ATACCTGTCGGTGCCAAGCGCGCTGTAGCTGTAGAAGCCCACCCGCCATGACCAGCGCAGCACACCAGCGTTGAAGTCAAACAACGCGCGGGGATAGCGACCGGTAAACAGGATCGCAAAGAACGCGATCACGCTCACACCGATAAAGCCCACCCCCAAGAAGAACAGCACCACGTAGTGAGGAATCGCAAGCAGCCACTTCACCAACCAGAGCCCGCGGCTCAGTTGCGGCGCGAGCTCCCCCGTCAGTCGAAGCGGATAGCGTGATGAGCTGGTTTCCATAGTAGAACCTTTCAGTGTGCCATCGTCGGTCAGGCGACCGGCGATGCGTTAGCGGCGCGTCTGCCTCGAGCACGACCTGATACGTTGCAGTTCAAGCGCCGTTATCGGTCATGACTGGGAGCATGCGGCCGGAATGCTGCAAAGCAATCCGCCCATCAGTCACCGCAAGGGTCCCACCGATGCGATTCCCGCCGACGTCGAGGCTCTCAAGTCGACGAATCCCAAGAGTAGCAGTCTGTCAAACCGCCCCGGCCGCGATGGGTGATTTCAGAAACGGCGGAAACTCCTGCGTTCTTGAGGGTCGGCTTGGTGTGCGTCGCGACGGTTCGCGGGGAGAGCGGGTGCTACGCTTCAGTTGCCGGTTCACCAGGGCGAGCGTGTGTGGCGTTGCTGTCCGAGCCGGTCGGGATCGCTGGCCGCCCGCGTATAGCCAGCACTTACGCCGATTACGGTCGCCGGGCAATCGAGTACGAGTCGAGGCGCAGAATTGGCGAGGAGGAAATGTCATGATCGCTGCCTATCTACTGATCGGTGTGGCGGGCTTGGTCCTGGTCGGATCGATCGCGTCCGTGCGGATCCTGAAGCAGTACGAGCGGGGTGTGCAGTTTCGCCTCGGCAAGGTGAAGGACGGGGCACGTGGCCCCGGTTTGATCTTCATCGTGCCGTTGATTGACCACGTGCATCGCGTGTCGCTTCGAATCGTGACGATGCCGATTCAGTCACAGGGCATCATCACTAAGGACAACGTGTCCGTCGACGTCTCGGCGGTCGCGTACTTCCGTGTCAAGGATGCTGTGCGCTCGGTGGTCGCCATCGAGAACGTCGATGTTGCCATCAACCAGATCGCTCAGACAACGCTGCGAGCGGTCGTGGGCAGGCACACGCTCGACGAGACGCTGTCTGAGACCGAAAGAATCAATCAAAACATCCGCGAGATCCTCGATGTCCAAACCGAGGATTGGGGTGTCGAAGTCACGCTCGTTGAACTGAAGGACATCCAGCTTCCCGAGACGATGAAGCGGGCCATGGCCCGCCAAGCCGAGGCCGAGCGCGAGAAGCGCGCAAAGATCATCGCCGCCGAGGGCGAAGCCCTGGCAGCGGGAGAGCTCGCACACGCCTCCGACGTGATGATGGCCCACCCCCTCGCACTACAGCTGCGAAACCTGCAGTCGTTGGTGGAGATCGGCGTGGACAAGAACACCACCGTCGTGTTCCCGGCCCCGCTGATGAGCACCATCCAGGAACTGACCGCGTTCCTGGGCCGCGAAAACGCCAGCGCGACCGGCCACCAGCCGATAGTCACGCCGGAGCGAAACGGCGAAGTGGGCGCAACCGAAGCAGCCGTCAGCTAAGCCGCGCATTGACCTTGCCGGTCGCGGGCACAGCTCGCGACCGGCAAGGCCACCATCCGCGCCGATTAGTCCCGCTCGTACGGCTCCCGGTGGTCGGGTGCCGGCCGGGTCTGCGCTCAGACCTCGCCCGGCGGCGGCGCGTGATCGTTCAGGACGGCGGCCGCGATGACCGCCTCAGCGCGCGTCGCATGCGTCGAGGCGGTAGTCGGCGGAGTCGACAGCCGATCACGAACGAGGAAACAGTCCGGCATCGAGCGCCCATCGGGCAACGGAAACGGCGTACGGCTGTAGGTGACCACGTACCTCATACGAGAACCTTAACGCACGGGCCTGCAAGACAGCGACTGACGTCTATCGGCCCGGAGTGCGCACCGTCGCCGGTGGCATGGAGCGTGGCAGGCGGCGCACGGTCGGCTCGGGTGGCTGCCCTTCCGCGGCGAGGTGGTCAGCGATTTGCTCGGCGCGTGAGCGCAGCGGAGGCCTTGCTGACCGGATCGGCACGGCGACCGCGAGGTCTGCTGCCTGACTCACGGCGTCGGGTGATCGTCGGCTGCACATGGTGCGCAGCGCATTTCGCCGGCATGGCGGTAGACCGACAATCGGGCGCCGCAGTCGGGGCAGATCCCGTGCGCGGTGGTCTGCGGGCGGCGGCTTCGGGGTACCCACGCATCGCTGTAGTTACCCATTGACGAACTGCGGCTGGCGTGGCGACTCTGCAAGATATGGGCAGTCTACAGTACGGTCACCACTCGGCCCGCTCGGCTCCCCCTGGCACCCGAGACGCTCACCTCGGGCTTGGGGGCAGCCTGGCGTTGACGGACGGTCGCGAACGGTCAGGCGTGGGGGTCATCATCCGGTAACGGTGTATACCGTCACGGGACGCGAATCGCTTGATATCTCGCGTGACGGGCGGCCCGGTTTTCACGTGGTCTTCGACCGCCGCAAACAGGGCGGCCCGATCAACGTCTCACCCCATGGTCGCAACCGACGCCAGCCGTTCCTGGCGGGCGACATCCCGGCCACGGTCGCGCAGAACGCTGAGATGTGCGCTACCACCGCCGCCGGCTACGTGGCGGAGGGACTGGGCCTAAGCGTGTATGTGATGGACGGCGGCACCGTTTACCGCACCTACGTCAGCACCTCGCGCGGGCTGGAGCCGGCGATGGCCTAGTACTTCCTGCTCGACCGCACGCCGGGGGGCCGCGCCGAGCACCCCGGGACGCCACTGTGGGTACGCCGCCACGACGAGTACGGCGCCTCGGTGCCGTCGGGCTGAGCCCCGCTTACCCGCCCATCTGCATCATCGGCGCCTTGGCCGGCTCGGTCAGCGCGGGCACGGTCGCCGGCGACAGCGCCACCCAGAGGCCGAGCACGACCAGCGCGACCGCGACGAGCGGTGCCAGCCGCGCGCCGGCGGGCGGCACCTTCTCGGCGAAGATGACGACTGCGATCACGGCCATCCAGAACAGGCTCATCACGCCCAGCACGAACAGCACCGCCATCAGCGCGCCCGAGCAGCCGACGCAGTCGCGGCCATGCGCGATGCCGCTGCCAAATGCGGTGCCGGGCGGCGCGCTGCGGCAGCGACGCAGGCAGCGTCGCTTGAGCGGCGTCAGTTCGTAGACGCCGGCGGCGACGATCATGGCTCCGGCCGCGTAGGGACCGTCTTGATCCCATGCCAGCCGGCCGACGTCGAGCGAGCCCACCAGCCGGTAGAGGCCATAGGCAACCACGCCGTAGGCCGTCCACACGGCCAGGTAGCCGGCCACGAACAGCAGCGTCGGGGCAAGCGTGGAGCGTGGCGCCAGCTGTCGTGCGGCCGGCGCCGCCGACGGCAGCATCATCGCCGCGGTCATCGTGATCCAGATGCCCAGGTACCACCCGAGCCCGCCCAGGTCGGTGCCGGGGCCATCGTCCATCCCGCGCATGCGGTCGATCGTTACCACCCACGCGGCCAGCGCGCCGGCGACCAGCAGCAGCGTGGTTCTGCTACGAACGACGATGTGCTCGGTCATCTCTCTCCCATGCCCTTCTCTCCCATGCCCTTCGTGTGCGGTTCCTCAACGTCGACCGGGCGCAGCGCGAAAACTCATCGCCGGGTCGATCATGGCGGCAGCGATGAGTTCGCCGGGTAGTCCCGGTCTGATCTGGGTATCACCGAGAATCGATCAGGAGGTCACCGAGAATGTCCAACCACACGACTGGCACACGTGAGGAATGGCAGGCGGCCCGGCAGGAGCTGGCAAAGCTTGAGGCCGAGGCGGCGGAGCGAAACGAGGAGATCAAACGGAAGCGGCTGGAGCTGCCCTGGGTCCCGGTCGAGAAGGAGTACCGCTTCGACACCGAGGACGGCACCAAGACGCTGGCCGAGCTGTTCGAAGGGCGCAGCCAGCTGCTCGCCTACAACGTCATGTTCGGCCCGGACTACACGCTCGGCGCCTGCCCCGGCTGCACCAGCCTGGCGGACGGGCTGGACGGCTCGATGGTCCACCTGAACCACCGTGACGTCACCCTGATCTGCTTCTCGCGGGCGCCGATCGACCGGTTGGTCGCCTATAAGGAGCGGATGGGCTGGGAGTTCCCGTACGTCTCCACCTACGACAGCGACTTCGCCTTCGACTTCGGCCTGGCGCTGACTGAGCAGAAGGCCGCGGACATCCCCGAGGTGAAGGAGATGCTCGACAATCCGCCCGACTGGCTGCAGGAGTGGGCAGGCCAGATCGGCGCCGAGCTGAAGGATGGGATGCGCGAGAACCCGAGCTGGATCGCCTTCGCCCGCGATAACGGCACCGTCTACCACACCTATACGGTGTCGGCGCCCGACCCGTTCGTGGCCCCGTATTTCAGCTTCCTGGAGGAGCGCACACCGAAGCCGGGGCCGGTCGAGCCACGTATGTGGCGGAAGGACGAATATCCCGACTGACGCACGCAAACCGATCATCTCGCGAAAGGGTGCCGTAGGCTCTGACATGCCGAACGCCCTCATCACCGGCGCGCAGCGCGGCATCGCCCTGGTCGCTCAAATCGCGAGGTGGGCTTCACCGTGTCAACGCTGCTGGCTGCGGTCGATGACGAGACCGGCTCGATTGATGATCCAGCGATGTCCGGTGATGGCTCCACCGGCCAGCATCAAAGCGACTGCCGGCTCCCAGAGGGTGGTGCGGTTGCCTGCGGCCTCGACGAGTGCGACGGCCATCGCGGCGACCACGACGATGGTGGCCACGACCGCCGGGAGGCTTCGGCGGAGATGGTGGTGGATCGACTCGATGATGGTCAGCACGACGGGATCGTCGATCCCGGTTCCATACCGCATCGAGCGGTAGGTCGACCATTGCCGCCTTCGGTCGAGTCCGACGAACGCAACGAACTGGGTGTCTTCCGGTCGGCGCTGCCACTTTGTCCATGAGTAGGAGGTAGCGACGACGCAGGCGATGCCGACCGGGATGACGCCGAGCAGGCTGCGATCGTCGTTGGTCAGCATGACAAGGAACGGGGCCGGCACGAAGGCGAGGATCATGATCACCAGCGATCGCCACCGTCCGCGCGCCGCGAGCGCGTGGAGTTCCTGGTCTCGTCTCGCCAGTTGATCGAACTGCTCTTCACTGTTCATGGCTGACCTCCAGGTCGGCGACCGCCTTCGCGGCGTTGTCGAGGATGCGCTCGACGGCGGCGGCGTCGACACGGCCGCTCAGCTTGCTGATGCGATCCACGAAGCGATCGAGCACGGGCTGCCACGAGGCGTCGGACTTGACCCCAGCGCTCGTGCGCGCCTCGATCCTCGCAAGCACGCCACGCTGGTCGCTGAGCATGCGGCGCCCTTGTGCCGTCACGCGATACGACGCCTTCCCCCCACCACCCGGCTCCTGCTCGACGAGCTGCTCGGCTCGCAGCGCAGACAGCGCCGGGTAGACGCTGCCCGGCGAAGGCCGATAGCCCGCCGAGCCAAACCGTCGGCCGAGCTCGCCCAGCAACTCGTAGCCGCCCTGTGGACGATCGGAGAGGAGATCGAGGAGGACGAGCGGCAGCTCGCCCGGCATGAAGAACTGGTTCCTCATTCGTAATACGAACCATACAACAACGTAATACGAAGAGCAACCCCCCTGCCAGCCCTTGGGCAGTGTCCGGGTCTCCATGGCGAGGGGTACGATTCTGGCCGTGGCGAGCGTGCGGGCGCGGCATCATGTGCGTGAGGCGGGCGACCCGGCGGCGGCGCCTCTGATGTTCGCACACGGTTTTGGATGTGATTCGACGATGTGGCGACACGTGGCTCCGCATTTTGAGGATCGCTTCCGGGTGATCCTGTTCGACTATGTCGGACATGGCGGGGCCGAGCGGTCGCCGTACGATCCCGCGCGGTACGCATCGCTGGACGGGTACGTGCAGGATGTGTTGGAGATCTGCGAGGAGCTTGAGCTTTCCGAGGTGACGTTCGTCGGTCACTCCGTCAGCGCGATGATTGGCGCGTTGGCCGCGATCGCCGAGCCGCAGCGATTCGCTCGACTGGTCATGATCGGGCCTTCTCCGCGCTACATCGACGATGCCGGGTACCGCGGCGGGTTCAGCCGCGAGGATATCGCGGGCCTGCTGGAATCGCTGGAAAGCAACTACCTGGGTTGGTCGAGCGCCATGGCGCCGGTAATCATGGGCAATCCCGATCAGCCACAGTTGGGCGAGGAGTTGACGAACGCATTCTGCCGAACCGATCCGGAGATCGCGCGCCGTTTCGCGACCGCGACATTCTTGTCGGATAACCGGGGAGACCTGGAACGGATCCCGGTGCCCACGTTGATCCTGCAGTGTTCCGACGACGTGATCGCACCTCGCGAGGTAGGCGAGTACGTCGATGACCGCGTTCCGCAGAGCGAGATCGTCTACCTGCAAGCGACCGGCCACTGCCCGAACCTGAGCGCGCCGCGCGAGACGGTCGCAGCGCTCGAAGCGTTCCTGCAGCCGTGAACGATCACTCGGCGGACTCTGGCACCGATGACGTCGGCGGCTCGCTCGAGGAGTTGTACGAGGACGCGCCGTCCGGCTACCTGACCACGCGACCGGACGGGACGATCGTGCGCGTCAACGCGACATTCTTGGGCTGGACCGGGTTCCGGCGGAGCGAGCTGGTCGGCAGACGGCGATTCCAGGAACTCCTGACCGTCGGTGGCCGGATCTATCACGAGACCCACTACTCGCCGCTGCTGCGAATGCAGGGGCGCGTGCGCGAAATCGCACTGGACATCGTGTGCTCGGACGGAAGCCGGCTGCCCGTGTTGATCAGTTCCACGCAGCAGCTGGACGCGGCGGGCGAGCCGGTGGCGGTTCGCACGGTCGTGTTCAACGCCACCGACCGCCGACGCTACGAGCAGGAACTGGTGCGCGCGCGCGACAGAGAGCGTGCCGCCCGCGAACGCCTCGCGTTGCTGGCGCGCGCCACCAAGGCGCTCGGCCAAGCCCAGGAGCCGGCTGCGCGTGCCCGCCGCCTCGCCGAGTTGCTCGTGCCCGACTTCGCCGATTGGACTGCAATCCGCGTCGGAGGCAACGACACCACGCCCGTCGAGCACGGTGACCAACCCGCCGGCTTGGCGGAAGACCGGGTGATCGCGCTGCCGCTTCGGGGGCGCAACGGTTGGAGTGGATCGATCGAGCTGCGGCGCGCGGATGACCGTGAGGCGTTTCACGTCGATGACCAGTCACTGGCCGAGGACCTGGCTGATCGAACCGCGCTTGCGCTCGACATCGCGGTCGCGCTCGAGCATGAGCAGGCGATCGCCCACCAGCTGCAGCTCAGTCTGCTGAGTGGCGACCTGCCGCGAGTCAGGGGAGTGCGGTTCGCCAGCGGATACCACGCCGCAGTCGAATCGCTCGAGGTGGGTGGCGACTTCTTCGACGCCTTTTCGCTCGGGCCGGGCATCGTGGCGCTCGTGGTCGGTGATGTGGTGGGGCGCGGGCTGCAGGCCGCCGTCGCGATGGGGCAGCTGCGCAGCGCGACGCGGGCGCTGGCCCTGGCCGGACACTCGCCGTCGATGGTGATGGAGAGTCTTGACCGGTTCGTCGAGGCCACCCCGGGTTGCCAGTTCGCCACCGTCGTCCTCGGCGAGCTGGACATCGCGGCGCGCCGCCTGCGCTTCGCGTGTGCCGGCCACCCACCGCCACTGCTCCTGTCGCCTGCCGGTGACGCGTCGTTCGTGTGGGGCGGGCGTTCCGCCCCGCTCGGCGCAAACGGCGACAACCCCCGGCCCGAGACCTCCGTCACGCTTCCCAGCGAAACGGCGGTGATGCTCTACACCGACGGGCTGATCGAGGGCCGGCGCGAGCACCCCGACGCCTCGCTCGAGCGGCTGCGCACCGTGAGCATGTACGAGGCACGTGACGTACCCCAGGACCATGTGACTGCGGTAATGACGGCGATGTCCGACGGCGCTCGAGCGAGGGACGACGTGTGCGTGCTCTGGGCACAGCTCGCCGAGCCGCCCGACGAGCCGCCCACGGCGGTCAGCTAGCGCCTGGAGCCGCCTGAACACAACGCTGCCGGCCCGCTGGATACCGCCTCACCGGTCGCCGAACTCGGTCGGGCCGGGTCTGTGCCCGGCCCGACCTCATCTCCTTACGCGCCTATGTCAGGCGACAAGCGTGAGGATGACGATTCCGAGGAACACGCTCGAGGCGCTGTGGACGGCGATGCCGATCCATGCGCTTCGGTAGCGCTTGGTGGGGTAGGCGTAGATGAACGTGTCGAGAAAGGCGGACGGCATCGCCCACGGCTCGTGCAGGTGGTATGCGGCGAAGAGCACGCCGTTGGCGAGCCAGTCGCCGCGGCCGAAGGCGCGGTTCATGCGCGGCAGCAGGAATCCGCGGAAGAGCAGCTCCTCGCCCAGCACGGTGTTGAACAGGAACATGACCAGGATCAGTGCGTACCAGCCCCAGGCGCCGCTGAGGAATGCGTGGCCGGCGTCTGAGCCGAGGAACGTCCCGAAGTCTCGGTTGCTGGGGCCGTCCACGAACGGAACGCCGTCAACGACGGCAGCTACGAGGATCAGGGGGACGAGGATCAGCCAGATCCTGCCCCCGACGCGACCGCTGCGCGGGCTCTGCGGTGAGCGAAGCCAGAGCGCTTCGCGCGTCGTCGTCCAGCGAAGGGTGCCCTGCTCACGCCGGAGCAGTGCGGCCACCAGTACAAACTGCCAAATCATTCCGGCGGTGAGGCACACGATCAGGGCCTTTACCAGCTGCACACTTCCCGTGCCGGCGAAGCTGTCCTTGAGGGTGGGAGCGACGAGCCAGGACAGCGCCGCCATCGGCAGCGCAGCCGCCGCCCATACGGCGAGGATTCGCCGGACCGCGTACTGCGGGATGGCGACGTTTGCGCGCGCCTGGTCAACCGGTGCGAGTACCACTCCGGGCGTTGCTGTGAGTGACGGGTTCATCGTGGGTCTCCTCGGTGGGTTCGTGAACACGTCCGACGCTATGGGCCCGGCGAGCGAGGCGCATCGTCGGGAAGCCCGGTTCGACCTCGTCCGCGGCGACGATTCCGGCTCCTACTTGAGTAGGAGGCAGGGCGCTCGGATGTGCAGTACGTTCACCGGCGTGAACCGGATCCGAAACGCCGCATACGAGTACTGGTTCGAGCTGCTGATGGCAGTTCTTGGGATCGCCGGCATGCTCGAACTGATCGTCGGTCGAAATCTGCCGGGCGCACCCGCCATGTCGCTCTGGTTTTCTCTGCCGACGGTGGCGATTCTTGTTGCGCCGCTCCTGGCAGGTCGCCGGTTTCCCTTCGCCGCGCCGGTCGCCTACTGGCTGATAGCCGCCGGGGTGACGTATGTGAACGGCCTCTTGATCCCGTTCATCGGCAGTCTCGGTGTGGTGGGGCTGGCATCGGCCTTCCTGCTCGGGAACGTGCGCGACGAACGGAAAGCGGGAATCGGCCTGGCGGTCGTCGTCGGCTCGATCGTTGTCGTGGTCGCGAACATCCCCGGGACCCAGTCGGCCAGCGACCTTGTCTTCATCCCGCTTCGGTTCGTCGTCGCCTGGATCGCGGGATACGCGATGCGTGAGCGCTCACAGCAGGCCGAGGCGGCCGAGATGCGGGCAAACCTGGCCGAGCGCGAGCGCGAGGCGGCGGAGATGCGAGCGATGCTTGCCGAGCGGGAGCGAGAGGCCGCTGCTCGGATCGCGGTTGCGGAGGAGCGAACGCGGATTGCCCGCGAGCTGCACGACATCGTCGCGCATGCCGTCAGCGTGATGGTGCTCCAGGTCGGCGCAGTGCGCCACAAGCTGCCCGAGGCGCTGGTCGAAGACAAGGACGCTCTGGGCCGCGTCGAGGGGGCCGGTCGCGGGGCGCTCTCCGAGATGCGCCTCCTGCTGGGAGCGATGCGCCGCGACGGTGACAGCGTCGACCTGACGCCGCAACCGGGCCTCGACGGCCTGGAGGCGCTCGCCGACGACGTCGGGCGCGCAGGGCTCCCTGTGCAGCTCCACTTCGACGGCCATCGCCACCCGCTCCCGCGCGCCATCGAGCTCTCCTCCTACCGGATCGTGCAGGAAGGCCTCACCAACGCGCTCAAGCATGCACAGGCGACACAGGCGGACGTGACCGTCCGCTACCGGCCGAACCGTGTGGAGCTGGAGGTCCGCGACGACGGCAAGAGCGCGGCGGCGAGCGACGGACTCGGCCACGGTTTGGTCGGCATCCGCGAGCGGGTGAAGATCTATGGCGGAGACATGTCAGCCGGGCCGTCGCCGGACGGCGGCTTCGTCCTCAGCGCACAGCTCCCGGTCCAGCATCAGGTCGCATGAGCATTCGCGTACTCGTCGCCGACGACCAGTCGATGGTCCGCGCAGGCTTCCGCATGCTGCTCTCGGACGAGCCGGACATCGAGGTGGTCGCCGAGGCCAGCAACGGGCTTGAGGCGGTCGACAAGACGGCGCGGTACTCGCCAACAGTCGTACTGATGGACATCCGCATGCCCGAGTTGGACGGCCTCGAGGCCACACGGCGGATCCTCGCCGCCGACACCGGCGTTCGCGTCCTCATCCTGACGACGTTCGACCTCGACGAGTACATCTACGAAGCGCTGCGCGCCGGCGCCAGTGGCTTCGTCCTCAAGGACGATCCGCCCGAGCAGCTGCTCGCGGCCATCCGGACAGTCTCGGCCGGGGAGGCACTCCTGTCCCCCACGGTCACGAAGCGGGTGATCCAGCACTACACACGCACGCCGCGACCCACGCCGCCCAAGGAGCTCGACGACCTGACAGAGCGCGAGCTCGAGGTCCTGAAACTCGTGGCTCGAGGCATGTCGAACGCCGAGATCGGCCAGGAGCTCTACATCAGCGAGACCACGGTCAAGACGCACATCACGCACATCCTCCGGAAGCTCGACCTGCGAGACCGAGTTCAAGCCGTCGTCCTCGCATATCAGACAGGCATCGTTCGCGACTCGGGGCCTTGACGCCCAACGGCTGACTGGGCCTGTCTACGCTCGCACGATGACCAGCACCGAGGAACAGCCAAACCTTCGCGGATACCCGCCCACCCTCGCTGGAACCCTCCCCTACGCGGTGAGGTTCAGGACTTCTTCGAGTAGTCGCTCTCAGTGCCTTTGTCGCTGACCCCGGCTGGTTTGGACATTCCACCAGACTCGAGTTCGTCAGGATGCGTGGCAAGTCGTACCTGATCGCGGTGCTGCAGCCGGCCGAACGACTCTCGACTCAACCGTCCGCGAGGCCCATGCTTCAGATACTCGGCGTAAAGCTCTTCTGTGTCGCGATCAGCCACTCTTCGTCACGAGTTCACTCGGAATCCCACTGTTCTACGCCGCGGAGCCAGAGGCTCCACCAGATCAGACAAGACATCCAATGGTAGCGGCCGACTGCCGTCACGAACGCACTTCTCCAGAACGGCGGCCCTCGTCCACGATCCTCGTTTGGCTCGACCAAGCCGCCTACGGGATACGCGTTCGGCAGGCACCTGGGGATCCCACCGCTCGGCGGCCCGGCCGAGATTACTCCCGCATCTCAACACGCATACCCTTCCTCCAATCACGAGCCGCCCCGCCGCGGACCGCAGCCGCCAACCCTCCCTTGAGAGCGAGACGTTTCGACCCGTTGAGGCGCCGTAGCGCGGGCGGGTGCGTCATTCGCATGCGCCCAGTTCAGGAACACACCGGCGCCGGTGTCGTGAAGGTGCCGTTGTTGGAGAACACCGTTCACACCCAGGCTTGGGTTCGAGTGGTAGAACCAGGAGAAGAACGCCAACTCGTGCGGCTGGAAGGTGTGATGGTGACGGTGGGATGGTCGCGCCCGAGAGCGGATCGCCCACCTCGGGTTGGTCTGGCACCCGACGACCAGGCGGGAGTTGGTTCAGCCAAGAAGCCCTCTAACGGACTCGAACCGTTGACCCCTTCCTTACCATGGAAGTGCTCTACCAACTGAGCTAAGAGGGCACGCCGGCTCCGTGCCGACAGGCGGACAGCATATCGCGGCGGCTAGGGAGCCACCGGCGGGTTGAACGGCCCGCCGATCACCTGCTGCGTCGTCTCCACCGTCACGCCGTCTGCCTCCTGGTCGTGGATCCAGGTCAGCAGCTCGTCGAAGTGGGCCGGCGTGATCGCGTACGGGTCACAGCGCACGCAGACGTTGTGGAACACGAGCTGCACCCAGCCGCCGCCCGAGGTCTGCGCCGCGGTCACGTAGCCCTCGATGGTCGACACCTGCGTGCCCTTCTTCGGGTTCGGCGGCGTCCGCGTGGCGTACGGATCGAGCGGCGGGATCGCCTCCGTCCCACCTGCAACGCCGCGGCCGCTGTCGTAGCCACAGGCGGCGACGACCTGCTCGGTGCCCGCATCGAACGACCCGAATGGGTACGCAAAGCTCGTGGGAGCGAACCCATGGTCGATCAGATTGTCCCTGTCCTGGCAGATCTGCTGCCGCGCCGCCGCGGGCTTCAGGTGCTTCAGGTTCTTGTGGGTGAGCGTATGTCCCGCGATCTCGTTCCCCGCGTTGGCAAGCGTCGTCAGGTCGGACCACGTCATGTGGTCGGCGTCGGCGCCGATGAACCCCGTGTTCACGTAGAACGTCGCCACCATCCCGTGCCGCTCCAGGATCGGCAGCGCGTCGGCCACCTGGTTCGCGTTTCCGTCGTCGAACTGGATCGTGACAACGACCGGGGGCGCGGCTGCGCGAGCCTGCCGAAGCTGCCCCGCGCCGCCGGCTGCCGCCAGCATGACGCCGGCCAGCATCGTCACCACCAAGGCACGGCGCATCAGTTCAGCCCCGCTGCCTGTCGGGCAAACGCGAGCGGGCTGGTCGCCGACAGGTCGATGGCCGGCTCGTCGGTCGACCACGATTGGACGTTGTCTGCGAAGGTGGCGGTGGCGTTGAACGGCGCGAACACGTCCACGCCGTTGGCCGGACATGCGCGCATCCCCGATACGAGGCCCTTCGACGTCGTCTTGTTCGGGCCCTCCACCACCGCGCCCGCCAGCACCGGCGGCGAGCCATCGAGCGAGCCGGCAAGGTTCGCGAGCTGGTGCTGCATGCAGTGCGGGAACGTGCTGCCGTCGCCCACGGCGAGCGAGATGCCCCATGCATTCGCGCCGAGCACGTTCGCGATCCACCGGGCGCTCTGCGCCGCGTAGGCCGTGGTGCCCGTCAGCTGGTCGTACTCGCTGGCCATCACGGACAGTCCGAACCCGTGCGACGTCGTGTCGAACGCGGCCCACGGGAAGCCGAACCCGAACGCATCGCCGGCCGCCCGCGCCACCGCGCCGTCCAGTTGCTTCTTGAGGTCGGCGAGCAGCGCCGCCTGGCTGGTCTCGAGCCCGGCGGGGTTGCCGGCCTGGCCGATCGCCCGGTAGAGGTCGTAGTGCGCGAGACCGCTGACGTCATACAGGTTCAGTGTGTCGGCGGCGTCCTCTGGTCCCGTGATGTACGCGTTGCTCCAATGCGCCGCCTGCTGCAGGTAGTACGACGCCGTATGCGTCGTCAGCACGGACGGCACGCCGCCTGAGGCAAGCGCGAAGTACAGCTCCGTGGCGCCCCACTCCAGGTCGTCTCGCCACTCCGTCTCGGGGTAGAAGCTGTACGGGATGACGGTCAGCAGCTGCCCGGGCGACGTGTTGGCGAGGTCATAGATGTGCACCGCCGCGGTGATGCACCGGTTCGCGAACGCGGGGTCGGAGGTCTTGAAGACCACGTAGCACTCGGCCAGGGCGGCTGCGTCCCGGCCGGCAAGATTGGGGCTGATCGGCGAACCGCCCGGCCCCGCCCGGAACACCGGCCGGTTGCGGATATAGCGGTAGAGCGGGTCGGTTCCCCCGAACGCATCGTCGGCCTGCGGCAGCCGCCAGATGTCGTGGTCTCCGATCGTCTTTGCGTTGCCCTCGCCGATCCCGACCTGGTAGTACAGCGTTCTGCTGGAGTCGTCCCACATGCGAAGCAGGAAGTCGGCGCCGAACTTGGCCTCGGCCGTGAAGTCCGATCCGCTGCCCGCGCCCATCTGCGACGGGAGGTCGCGGACGCCGGCCAGCAGCACGCCGTCGGTGTAGTTCGTCGTTTGCACGAACTTGAGGTAGTCGCCCGCGTCCCACCAGCCGCCCGAGGCGTCGATCCGCACGCCGAGCGCCGACAGATCGCCTGAGAAGCGCCCGCTCGAATTGGCTGCCGGAGTGCTGTAGGTCATCGCGCTCTGGTCGTTCACGTGCGCTGCGGCGGGACGCAGGGGCGACTGGACGAAGTTCGAGCCGTCTCGCTCGTTCTGGTAGAAGGTGAGGGCGTTGTGCAGGGCGCCGCCGTAGACCGCCGGGCCTGTCCCGATGGCGAACGTCGGCGAGCTGGCGGCGACCGGGCCGGACACGGTGATGTGGTAGCTGCCCGCGGTCGCGACGGCGGAGAAATCGATCGCGTAGACGTCGGGATATGCAGTGCTCCAGGAGCCCACGGAGGAGCCCAGCGAGCCGGTGAGCGACGCGGTGGAACCGTTCCACAGGGTGAATGTGGCCCCGGTCTCGGCGGCGCTCGCCATCACGAATGCCTGCTTGCGAGCCGTGGCCGGGTAGCCGACCTGGTTCACGCGCACGAACGCGGACGCTCCAGACGTCGGCGCGTGGCTGTTTCGCGCAGCCGCTGGTTGGCTCGCGGCGGCGAGCAGCACGATGCCGAGCAGCAGTACGCGCACGACCGACTTCCCCATGACCAACCCCCTTGCACGTATTGGAAAGAACCCTTCCTATTGTGCTGGGACGACTCTAATGACGGGCGCCGCAAGATGTCAAGTCAGCCGTTTTCTGGCATATCGCGATATATCGTGATACAACTACCACATGCAACCAGAAAGGACCCACCAGTGACCGAGTACGTCATGCCACTGCGCATCAGCCGCGGCGAGTTCCGCGAGCTGATGCACCGATGCGCCCGCCAGGGGCGCCGGCACGCGCGCGAGCACGGCTGGGGCCGGGGCGATACGCCGTTTCTGGCCCGCGGGCGTGCGGGTCGCGGCGACATTCGCGCCGCGATCCTGGCACTCCTCGCCGAGCAGCCGATGCACGGCTATCAGATCATGCGCGAACTGAGCGAGCGATCCGGCGGCGCATGGCGCATCAGCCCGGGCTCCGTCTACCCGACGCTCTCGCAGCTCGAGGACGAGGAGCTCGTCCAGGCCGAGCAGCAGGGCAGCAAGCGCGTCTTCTCCCTGACCGAGGCCGGTCAGGCGGAGGCCGCGGGCGGTGCGACCGCCCCCTGGCAGGACGTCGGCTCCGATGTGCCCGAGCCGGTGCTCGAGCTGCGCGACCTCATGTTCCAGGTTCGGACCGCAGCCCGGCAGGTCGTCCACGCGGGAAGCGAAAAGCAGATCGCGGAGGCCGCCACCCTCCTGCGCGAAACGCGCCGTCGCCTCTACCAGCTGCTGGCTGAGGACGACGAGCCTTCGGCCCACGACGCCTGATCGCGAACCGCAGGCCGGTGAAAAAAAGGTGCCGTGCACCTTTTTTTCACCGGCGCGTTCGTTGCGCGAGCGTTGCGTGTCGTGACACCGGCGTGACGTAGCCGGCGAGACGCGGAGCGCTAGGCCGGCTCGGCGCGGGCGTCGCGGCCGCCGAGGCCGAGCGGCTCCAGCGCCGCGCCGGTGAACAGCGGCACCGCCCCCTCTCGCCCGATTCGCGCCGCCACCAGCTCGAACGTCTCGTTCAGGTACGGCGGCCGGTTACCGCGGTGGCCGTCCGACCCGACCAGGTCCGCGCGGCCGGTCTCGACCAGCGTCCACCCGGCGTCTTCCGCCTTGCGGCCGTGCCGCCCGTGCAGGCTCGACCCGTTCACCTGCGTCAGCCAGCCACGCTGCCGGAACCGCGTCACCCAGCCAAGGTCGTCCACGACCAGATCGCACCGCTCCGGATGTGCCAGGATCGGCGTCAGGCCGGCCGCGTCGATGTGCTCGGCGCAGGCGATCAGCATGTCCAGATTCCGCGGCCCGGTGTGCGGCAGCGGCAGCTCCAGCAGGCAGGCGTCGATGCCCTCCATCGCCAGGTCGGCCGGATCCGTGTCGAGCATCCAGCGCTCCGGCCCGATCTCCCAGCCGATCCGGAAGTCGACGCGCCCGGCCAGCCGCGCACGCATCTGCTCGCGCGCCGCCATCACGCGCCGGCGCCGCTCAGCCGTCGCGGGGAAGCGCTCGAGCGCGTGCGGCGTCGCGTACTGGACCGCCGTTCCGCGCCGACCGGCCTCGAGCACCAGCTCGACACCCTCGTCCACCGACCGCACGCCATCGTCGCCCGACGGCACCATGTGGCTGTGGGTGTCGACAAAGCCGGTCACGCCTGCAGGGTAGGCGCCTGCGGCCGCACGGCCCGTCACCACGGCCGACAACCGCCCCCAACCACGGCGTTTATCGGTGCGACGGCTCGGGCACAGCCCGCCAATATCGCCCAATCCATGGGAGGGACCAATGGGAGCCGCATCCACAGAGGCGCGTATGCAAGGCCCGGTCGAAACCGACATCCCGGCCCGGATGGACCGGCTCCCGTGGAGCCGGTGGCACTGGATGGTCGTGATCGGGCTCGGGATCACCTGGATCCTCGACGGCTTGGAGGTGACCATCGTGGGCCTGATCGCCCCGGTCATCACCACGGGCGGCGGCGGAGGCCTCGATCTCGGCACCGGCCAGATCGGCTTCGCCAACAGCATGTACCTCGCCGGCGCCGCGACGGGCGCGCTCGTCCTCGGCTATGCCACCGACCGGCTCGGCCGCAAGCGGCTGTTCATGTTCTCCCTGATCTGGTACCTGGTCTGGACGCTCGCCACCGCGGCCTCGTTCGGGTTCGAATCGTTCGTGTTCTTCCGGTTCATGACCGGCATCGGCATCGGCGGCGAGTACGCCGCCATCAACTCCGCCATCGACGAGCTGATCCCGGCCCGCCGGCGCGGATGGACGGATCTCGCGATCAACGGCACCTGGTGGATCGGCACCGCGATCGGCTCGGCCGCGTCGCTGTACCTGCTGAACGCCAGGTATGTGAACCCGACCTACGGATGGCGCATCTGCTTCGCGATGGGCGCGATCCTCGCCTTCTCGGTGCTGTTCGTTCGGAAGAACCTGCCCGAGAGCCCCCGCTACCTGATGACGCACGGCCGGTTCGACGAGGCTGACGAGGTGGTGCGGCAGATCGAGGAGGAGGTGGCGAAGCAGAAAGGCGACCTGCCGGAACCGTCGGACGCCCGCCTCCAGATCGACCCGGGACGTGACGTCGGCATCGTCGGGATCGTCAAGTCGATCCTCTTCACCTATCCGAAGCGGTCGTTCGTCGGGCTGATGCTGATGGGATCGCAGGCGTTCTTCTACAACGCGATCTTCTTCACCTATGCCCTCATCCTGTCCCGTTTCTACGAGATCCCCTCGGAGCATGTCGGGCGCTACATCCTGCCTTTCGCGCTCGGCAATTTTTGTGGGCCGCTGTTGCTCGGGCACCTCTTCGACACGATCGGCCGCAAGACGATGATCGCCGCGACCTATGCGGTGTCGGGGGTGCTCCTCGCCGCGACGGCATGGCTCTTCGCTCTCGGCGTCCTGGATGCGACGACGCAGACGATCGCCTGGACGATCATCTTCTTCTTCGCCTCGGCGGCATCGAGCTCGGCATACCTGACGGTGAGCGAGATCTTCCCGCTGGAATTGCGCGGGATGGCCATCGCGTTCTTTTTTGCCACGGGCACCGCGGCCGGCGGGGTGCTGGCCCCCTGGC
>DASWRS010000563.1:0-14182 GCA_036403075.1 Kofleriaceae bacterium | reverse complement strand
ACGGACGCGTGGCAGGACAATCACCTCGCCTGGTACGCCACGGCAAGCGCGCACCTCGCCCGGCAGGAGTGGACCCAGGCCCGGGCCGCCGTCGAGCACGCGGTGACGCTGCGGCCCGATCGCGCGATGTATCAGCTGTATCACGGCATCGCGCTGTACGAGGCGGAGCGCCAGCGGATCGGCGCGCTGCACGCCCGCGGCGAGCCCGCGCAGAACGACGCACGTCCGCTCCATGCCGCGCGCGCCGCGCTCGCGATCGCGGTCGAGCGCGCCCCTGATCTGTGGCGCGCGCACTACTATCTCGGGCGGGTCTACCGCGATCTCGACGATGCGCGGCGCGCCGCGGAGCAGTTCACCCTGGCCATCAAGTTGCAACCGGGCTACCGGCTGCCCTACATCGCGCTCTGCGAGCTCTACCGGCGCTGGGACTACGTCGATCAGGCGCTCGCCGTGGCGATGCTCGGGACCACCCGCGTGCCGCCGGCCGAGGCGGCGGAGCTGTGGTTCGAGGTCGGGATGGCCCACGACGCCCGGCACGCCGACGACCTGGCGATCGATGCGTTCGGCCGGGCGATCGCGTCCGGCGACGACGCGCTGCCGAAGCTGCAACGCGGCCAGATCTATCTTCGCAAGGGTGACCTCGGGCGCGCCCGGCGCGACCTGGAGGACCTGATGCAATCGGTGGACCCGCGCATGGCCGACGTGAAGCCGCTGGTCGCGACGCTGCTGGCCCAGATCGCGCGCGGCCAGCGATCGGCCGGCGCGCACTGGGACTGCTCGCACGGCGACACGCCGGTGGTCTGCCGGGCGCGCTGACCACGGCGGGGCCTCGCCCGTGCCGCCTCCGTGTGACGCGGCTGATTTCTCGACGTACTCGGCCGATCCGGGCCACACTCGGATGTGACGCGCGCCGCCCTCGTCCGTCTTCGTGCGGCCACCGCGGCCACCGCGGTCGCGTTCGCCTGGCCCGCCGGCGCCGACGTCCGTACGTCGACCGAGCTCGCCGGCGCGTCGGCATCGGCGTCGGTCTCGGAGTCGGCATCGGTCATGGCTCCGGTCTCGGCTCCGGTGGCGGTCGATGCCTGCCGCGCGCCCGAGCCCGGCGCGTCCACGCCGCGATCACCGGCCGCGGTGCTCGACGACCGCGTGCGCGCCGGCCGCCACTGGCGCCTCGACACGCCGCGCGGCCCGGTGCACGTCTGGGCGCCGGCCGACTACGACGCGGTGACCGCCGCGACGGTGGTGTTCGTGCACGGCTACTGGGTCGACGTCGACGAGGCCTGGGGCTGGTACCGGCTGGCGCAGCAGTTCGCGCTGTCGGGGATCAACGCGCTGTTCATCGCCCCGGAGGCGCCGTCGGCGAAGTGGGATCCGATCGCCTGGCCCGCGCTCGGCGACCTGGTCCGCGCGGTCGCGACCCGGGTCGAGGTCGCGATGCCGGGCCGTCGCCTCGTCGCGGTCGGTCACTCCGGCGCGTATCGCACGCTCGCGCGGTGGCTGGCCGAGCCGGCGCTGGACACGGTCGTGCTGCTCGACGCGGCCTACGAGGACTACGGCCTGTTGCCGTGGCTGCGCGCCTCGCCCGAGCGCCGGCTGGTCAACATCGCGTACGAGACCGGCCGGTTCAGCAGCTACCTGCACCGCCAGATCCCGGGCACGGTGCGGGTCGACGGCCTGCCGCCCGGCGGTCTGCCCGACGCGCGCGTGCTCTACGTCCAGACCGACGCCGGCCACTGGCCGCTGGTCACCGACGGCGTCGCGCTGCCGCTCGCGCTGCGGGCGATCGGGGTGCCCGCCGCCGGCTCGGCGCCGCGCGACCCGGTGCTCGGCCTGGTGCTCGGCCTGCCGCCGGCGGACCCGGCGCTCGCGCTCGACTGGCTCGCCCGCCCGCCGTTCGCGCCGCGGATCGACGAGCTGCCGCGGTGATCACAGCGAGCCGGCGATCACGTAGCCGATCGGCGGCGCCTTGAGGCCGCCGACCTTGTGGAAGAACAAGCCCGGCACGTCGACCGCGGTCACGTAGTCGTCGCCCGCCTGGTACAGATAGAGCGGCAGGTAGTCGGGCCCGGCGTCCTTGACCAGATAGCCCTCGAAGTCGTCCGGGTCGGTGAAGCTGTAGCCGGGCAGCATGCCGGGCGGGCCCACGACCGAGTCGCCGGTGGTGGCGTTGTGCAGCCGGTACACCTTGAACACGGTGTCGGGCTCCTTGAGCTCGCCGGTCTGGTTGCGCAGCAGGTAGCCCTCGGAGCCCATCAGCGCCGGCGCGCGGAAGCCGACGGGCGGCACGGTGTGGCGGCGGGTCGTGGTCTCGTCGACGACGTAACCATGCACGGTGGTGACCGTGTCGCCGGCGCCGTTGCTCCAGCGGTGCAGCGCGAGGTCCATCGTCTTGCACGCGTCGAGCAGGTAGCGCGGGTTCTGGTCCAGGACGAGCTCCTCGCAGAACTTCGCGCTCGGGTCGACGCGTGGATCCTTCAGCCTCCGCGGGCAGGGTCCGCCGAGCTCGAAGTCGGCCCAGCGCATGCGGTTGAGGCACAGGACCGGCATGCGCGGCGCCCACGCGGCCTCGTAGTAGTACTGATCCGGCGGCGGCGGCACCGGGGGATAGCTCGCCGGCGTGTCCTGCAGGCGGTACGGCCCGACGTTGTTCGGCTCGGCGCCGGGGATGAAGTCGCGGATCAGGATCGGCGTCTTCTCGCGCGTGTGCGACTCGCCGTCGCCGCAGTAGTCGGCCCGGGTCAGCTGCACGCACGCCTGGTTGAGATCCCAGCCGAGCAGGCCGGGCCCTGCGCCCGCGGTGGTCTCCGGCCGGTACCCGAACGCCTCGCACTTGGCGGCCTTGCCGCTGATCTGGCAGGCGAACGTGACCATCGGGCCGGCATCGTGCAGCCCCGCGGTCGTCCACTCGCCCGGCATCGCGAGCGCCCACGGGCTCTCGGCCGGATCGCAGTAGTCGAGCCAGGCGCCCTGCGTGGTATTCCAGTAACGGACCAGGTAGCCGGCGCCGCCTGGATCGATGTCGTCGATCCGCAGCGCGCCGACGTCCGCGCCCGACGCCGGTAGCACGAGCCCGATCGGCGCGGGCACGCCCTGGAACACCAGCCGCTGGCCGTCGACCGAGATCGTCGTCCCCGTCGGTGCGGTGACCGAGACGTGGCGGCCGCCGCTCGCCAGGCCATCGGCGAGGTTGCCGAGCACGAACCGGCCCTGCTCCTCCTCGCCGTAGGTCGTGACCTGTAGCTTCGGCGGATCGACCGCGCCCGGCGGGTCCTCGACCGCGCCCTGCCCCGCCGCACACGACATCATCATCAGACTCGCAAGAACGCTGTGTCTCATCAGCCGGACCACGCTCCACGCGCCGTGCCAGCGCGCGGCCGCGTGGCGCGCGGAGCCGGCGCGCAGTTACACGCGCGCTGCCCCGGTCAGCCGTCCGGGCGCGCCGATTCAGCGCGCCGGCGGTGCGCTCGCGCAGACCCGCACGCCGATCCGGACGTTGCGCTGGGTCGGCTCGGCGATGCCGCGGTTGCTCGACGTCGCGGTCAGCGCGCCCTGGTACCAGCTGCCGCCCTTCATCCACGGTCCGGCACCGGGTCCGGCACCGGGTCCGGCACCGGAGCCGGCGTCCGGGCCGCGGATCAGCTCCCACGCATTGCCGGCCATGTCGGCGATGCCGAACGGGCTGTCCGACGCGGGATGCGTGCCGACCTCGTCGGGGCCGTAGCCGCCCGGGCGCCGGCCATAGGTCGCGTCGAGGTTCGCGATCGCCGGCGGCAGCGCGTCGCCGGGAGGAAACGTCCGGCCGTCGGCGCCGCGCGCCGCGCGCTCCCACTCCCAGACGGTGCACGGCCGCGCGCCCGGGACTCGCCCGGTGCGATCGAGCCAGGCGAGGTACGCCCGCGCGTCGTCCCACGACACGCCTGACACCGGCAGGCGTTGCCAGTGCACGGTGCGGTGGCTATCGCGCGCCGGATAGGTCAGCAGCGGCCCGTCGGAGTGCAGCGCCACGCCGGCCGGCTGCAAGGTCAGCTGTGGCTCGCCGGTGACCTCGCGGAGCTCGACGGTGCCGCCGCCCGGCATGCGCGCCGCGCGCTCGGCCTCGGGCAGCGCGCGCAGGTACTCGATCCAGTCGCCGAACGTCACCTCGGTGCGCGCGATCAGGTACGCGCCGGTCGCGACCTCGTGCAGCGGCTGGGCGTAGAGGAATCCGCGGCGCACGTCCTCGTCGCGATCGCTGCCGTAGAGGAACGTCCCCGGTGCGACGTAGACCAGGCCGGCGGGGACGTCGCCTGCCGCGGGCAGCGCGAGCGCGCGCAGCCGCCGGGCACCGGGCTCGATCATCACCGGATCGCGGACCGTCACCGCGTCCGGCGTGGTGACCACGATCAGGTACGAGCCGGGATCGAGCGCGACGTCGAGGTGCGGCCCCGCGCGCGAGACGATCGCCGCCGCGTCGAAGCCGCCGGCGAGCGCGACGCCCGTGCCGGCCGCCGCCTGCCGGCGATGCACGGCGATGTGCGACGCCCGCGGGCTGTCGACCACGAGCCGGCCGGGTGCCTCCCAGGGCCGCGCGCCCGCCGGGAGGTCGTCGCCGAGCCGCGCCACCGCGTCGAGCCGGGCGCGATCGTGCTCGGCGAGGGCGAGCGCGGCGTGCCGGGTCAGGACCCGGGTCATCGGATCGCGCGCGGCGTCGCGATCGATCGCGCGCACGGCCACGAGCTCGGCCTCGGCGACGCCGTAGTCGGCATGCGCGAGCGCTCCGAGCCGCCGGGCCTCGGTCCACGCCGGCTCGCCGTCGGCGTCGCGGCTCGCGTCGAAGCTCGCGAACGCGCGCGCGCGGGCCTGGGCGGCCTGCCCGGCGAGGCGATCGGCGTCGTCACCGGCGTGCGCCGCGGCCGCCAGCCGCACCGCGACGTCGCGCTCGCGCGTCCGTGCGGCGTCGATCCGGAGGCCGGCCCAGATCGCGAGCGCGATCACCGGCAGCGCGGCGAGCGCGGCGATCCGCAGCCGCCGCTGGCGGCGCGCCCGGCGGCGCGACGCGGCGACGAACGCCTGCTCCTGCGCGGTCAGCTCCGCGAGGCCCTGGACCTCGTCGAGCTGGCGGCGGCTCCACAGCAGCTCGGCGCGCCGGTCGAGCCGGTGCCACTCGGCGGCGCTCGCGAGCAGCCGGCCGCGCACCGCGTGCTGACCGGCCGCGGCGTCGAGCCAGTCGCGCAACGTGCCCCAGCCGGTGATCAGCGCGTCGTGCGCCAGCTCGTAGCTCGGCGCGCCGTCGCTGGCGTCGCGCGCGACCACGAGCCGGCCGCGGACCAGGGACTCGATCACCGCGCGCGACGCGCCGGTCGCCTCGACCAGCTCGTCGTGGCCGCGGACCGCGCGGGTGTGCGCCGAGGTGACGAGCCGGAGCAGGACGTTACGCGCGGCGCGGCGCTCGTCGCCGCCGAGCTCGCGCAGCACCGCATCGGCGTGCCGGGCGAGCGCGCCCGCGACCCCGCCGAGCGCGCCGAGCGCGTCCCGCGTGATCAAGCCGCGCGCGACGTCGCGGCTCTGCCACAGCTCGGCGAGCGCGAACTGCAGGAGCGGCAGCGCGCCCGGCTCGTTCGCGACCGTGTCGACCAGCGCGTCGATCATGCGCTCGGACTCGAACGCGACGCCGGTCGCGCGGATCGGGCCGGCGATCGCCTCGCGGAGATCGCCCGGGGCTAGCACGCGCAGCAGGTGCAGCCCGCGGGTCATCGCCTGACCGATCTCGGGCAGCGCCGCGATCCGGGTCAGGAAGTCGCCGCGCACCGCGAGCAGCGCCTTGAGCCCCGGCGAGCCGTCGCCGATCGCGGAGAGGACCTCGGCGACCCGGGCCGCCTGGCCCGGATCCGACACCGTGATCAGCTCCTCGAGCTGGTCGACGATCAGCAGCAGGCCGTGGCCGTCCGGCGGCCGGACCGCGCGCACCAGCTCGGACGCGGGTACGTCGTCGTGACCGGCGGCGGCGGGCAGGCCGAGCGCGTCGCGCAACGCGTCCCACGGCCGCCGCCCCGGCACCAGGCTCGCCGCGCACCAGCGCCGGCGGTCCGCGAGCGCCCCGGCGACGATGGCGGGCACCACGCCGGCGTGGCACACCGACGACTTGCCGATGCCCGAGTCACCGGCCACGACCAGCAGCGCCTCGGTGCGGAGCCGGTCGACCAGCCCGCCGATGTCGGCGCCGCGGCCGAAGAACCGGCCGCGATGCTCGGCGCGAAACGCGCGCAGCCCGCGATACGGGTTGCCTTCGGGCACCGGCGGCGCGCCGGCCAGGCTGGCCTCGAGCGCGTGGGCGAGCTCGGCCGCGGATCCCGGCCGCGCCGCCGGCTCGGTCGCGAGGCAGCGCATCACCAGGCGCGCGACCGGCGCCGGCAGCTCGGCGGCCAGGTCCTCGACCGGGCGCGCGCCGCCGGCGAGCACCGCGCGCTCGAGCTCGACAATGTCGGTCTGCGGATACGGCGCGATCCCCGCGGCGAGCTCGTAGATCAGGACGCCGAGCGAGTACAGATCGCTGCGCGCGGTCGCAGGCTCGCCGCGCCAGATCTCGGGGGCGGTGTAGCGCGGCGTGCCGAGCATCGACCCCGGGCGGGTCTCCGATCCACGGCCCGGCGTGCGCGGGGCGGCGTCGAGCGACACGCTCGCCGTCGTCGTGGTCGCCGTCGCCGTCGCGCGGTCGCGCTGGCGCCGCGGGATACTAGGCGTTGCTTCGGCCGCGCTGATCCCGCTGACCCCACCGACTCCGCCGACCGCATCGACCTCCGATGCGCGCGGAGCCTCGCGCGTGATCGCGACCTCCGCGGCCGCCGCGGCCTCGTGATCATTCGTGCCCGCGAATGCGGAGGCTGGCCCGCCGGGCGCGGCCGGATCCACGCGGGTCAGCTTGGCCAGCCCGAAGTCGAGCAGCCGCGCGCGGCCGTGGGCGTCGAGCATGATGTTGGCGGGCTTGATGTCGCGGTGCAGGATGCCGCGGCGATGCGCCGCCTCGAGGCCGCGTGCGATGCCGGCGGCGAGCTCGCATAGCCGCGGCGCCGGCAGCGGCCGCGCCACGTGATCCAGACTGGTGCCGGAGATCAGCTCCTGGACCAGGAACGGCCGGCCGTCGGCGGTGGTGCCGACCCGGAAGATCGCGACGACGTTGGGATGCGACAGCCGCGCGATCGCGCGCGCCTCGATCAGGAACCGCTCGCGGCTCGCCGCGTCGGGCGTCGGCGACCCGATCAGCTTGATCGCGACCGGCCGGTCGAGCAGCGTGTCGTGCCCGAGGTAGACCTCGCCCATGCCGCCGCGGCCGAGCGGGCGCACCAGGCGAAACTCGTCGAGATCGCCCGGCGCCACGGCGCCGTCGTCGGCGGCTAGCGCCATTCGGCCGTCCCGATCGCGTAGCGCTTGAGCTTGGTCACGAACGTGCGCAGCGGCATCCCGATCAGGTCCGCCGCGCGGTTCTGGATCCCGCCGGTGGCGGCGAGCGCGGCGACCATACGCTCGCGCTCGAGCTCGCGGAGCTCGTCCTCGATCGGACGGAACATCCGGCCGTCCGGCGCGGCGACCGGCGGCCGCGGCGTGTCGCCCGGCTCGTCCGATACCCGGACCGGCGCGCAGTCGACCCGCGACAGCGGCGGCGGCAGGTGCCACAGGTCGACCTCGAGCGCGGTCTCGGGCGCGGCCGCGGCGGCGTAGTCGAGCGTGTTCTTCAGCTCGCGGACGTTGCCCGGCCAGCGGTGCACGAACAGCGCCTGGGTCGCGGCGATCGTCAGTGCCAACGGCCGGCGGCCGAGCCGCGCGCACGCCGCCGAGAACAGGCTCTGGATCAAGACCGCGAGGTCGCGCGGGCGGTCGCGCAGCGGCGGGATCACGACCTGGGCCGCGGCGAGCCGGAAGAACAGGTCCTGGCGGAACCGGCCGGCGGCGATCTCCGCGGCGAGGTTGCGGTTGGTCGCCGCGACGATCCGGATGTCGACGGTGCGCGGCTTGACGTCGCCGATCCGCTGCAGCTCCTGGGTCTCGATCACGCGCAACAGCTTGGCCTGGACCGCGAGCGGCAGCTCGCCGACCTCGTCGAGGAACACCGTGCCCTGGTGGGCGATCTCGAGCTGCCCGGGCTTGGCGGCCACCGCGCCGGTGAACGCGCCGCGCTCGTGGCCGAACAGCTCGCTCTCGGCCAGCTGCTCGGGGATGCTCGCGCAGTTGATCGACACGAACGGGCCCTGCGCGCGCGGCGAGAACTTGTGCGCCGCCGCGGCCGCGAGCTCCTTGCCGACGCCGGTCTCGCCGAGGATCAGGATCGGCAGCGTGCTGCGCGCCAGCCGCTTGATCAGCTCGTAGATCCCGACCATCGCCGGATCGGCGAGCACGGCCCGGCAGCCGTCGAGCTCGACGACGTGCACCGCGTCGGCCGCGCACGCGATCTTGCCGGCGATCGGCGACATCGCCGCCATGCGGGCGCACGAGAATAGCGTGTCGACGTCGACGCCATCGGCGGGCGCGGTCGCGACGCCGGCGACCGCGTCGGGCAGGACGTCGACCAGCGCGCGCGCCAGCTCGGCGGCCTCGTCGCCGCCGTTCTCGGGCAGGACGATCGCGAGCTCCTGATCCCCGAACAGCGCCGCGAGATCGATCAGCCGCAGCCGCTCGGCCAGGACGCCGGCGATCCGCGGCCGGACGAACGCGCGCTCGGCGCGGACCACGACCAGCGACAGCTCGCGGCGGTAGCGCAGCGAGCGCTCGAGCTCCTCCTCGAACCGCCGCAGCAGCGATGGCGCGTCGAGCATCGCGCGCCCGCTCGACGCCCGCGCCGGCCGGTGCACGATCAGCACGGCGCTGCCGACCCCGATCACGTCGCCCGAGGCCAGGAGCCGGGCGCCGCTCAGCTTCTGGCCGTTGAGCTGCGTGCCGTGGCGGCTGCCGCAGTCCTCGAGCCGGATCCCGTCGGGCACGACGAACAGCCGCGCGTGGGCGCGCGACACCAGCTCGTCGGACAGCCGCACGGCGCACTCGATGCTGCGGCCAATGACGAGCTCGCCCGAGGTCGGCAGCGGCACGGTGGTCGCGCGCTCGCCCTCGATGCACAGGAGGTACGCCCCGGGCTCGGTGCGCGAGGCGCCCCACGGATCGCCGGTCGAGGGGGTCACGTTCACATCGCGGTGTTCCAGGGCCACGCGGGTGGCAAATAGCGATCGGCGTGCCATCCGAACGCCGCGACACCACTGAACTCCGGCCCTCGCGCCGGGGCGGCACGCCGATTCGGCGCGCCGGCGCTGCAGGCGGCGCGCCTTGCGGTTTTACCGCGCCGCCGCAGACGCTCGAGGTGGCTGCCCGGCACCCGCGCGGTCTTCCGTCATCTCGCATGCCAGCGCCGGGTCCAGCCACGCCGCGGAGGCCGCCACCAATGGACTCCCCGCGCCAGCGACCGACCTCCAGCGCCTGCCTGTAATGCGTCGTAATCGCCCGTCATGATCCGCGGCGTGTGCCTTGCGCACTCCCCTCGCGACGCTGGCTCGAACCATCCACGAACACCCGCGGGCGGGGCACGAGGTCCCGCCACGACGAGAGCGGCGTCCGAACCACAAAGGAGCAGACACCATGTCGAAGCAGAGCACATTCACCCGGAGCAACCGTCTGGCACACCTGATCGCGAAGATCGGCAAGGGCAAGGTGGACCGGACCGCCCTCGGGGGCTCGGCCACGGCGGACGGCAATGCGCAGGTCAACGTGAGTTACTGGGAGACCACGTATCAGAGCGGACAGCTCCAGTCGATGGCGGTGGTCAATCCCGTGGATTCCAGCCAGATGATCTTCAACCTCTACGTCGGCATCCTGTCGGCCGACCAGAACACCGTGTACACGGCGGGCTGGGGCATCCCGGAGATCAACAATGATCAGCCGTTCTCCCCGGGTGTCGGGCTCGCGAACGCGGTGTGGACGGACATCTTCGATCCATCGAAGTACGGCACAACGGTCACGGCGGAGATCTACGGCGTGGTCGGCACGCTGGACAACGAGCAGATCTTCCTGTTCACCACGCCCGTGACGCTGGGCTCGTAGTCGATCCGGATCCGCACCGGCGCGCCGGCGCTGCCTGCCTGCGCGGCGCGCCGGCTCAGTACGGCCGCTGCAACAGCCCGGTGATCGCGGCGACGCCTTCGACGTAGTGCCCGATCCGCATGTTCTCGTCGAAGGTGTGCTGGTTGTTGTCGCCGTTGACCAGCGGGACGATGACGAACGGGGCGCCGAGGACCTCGACCAGGCTGTCGGTCGGCACGCTGCCGCCCATCATCCGGATCCGCACCGGCGCGCCGCGCAGGCTGGTGTCTCGCAGCGCGCCATGGACCCAGCTGCCGATCGGCGACTCGATCGGCGTCCTTGCCGCGCGGCTGCCGCCTTCGAGCGTCAGCGTGGCCAGCTTGTCGTACGCGGCGCGATCCTCGTCGGTCGGCGAGCCCTTGACCAGGTGATAGCCCTGCGCCTGGACGTGCTTCTGGATCAGGCCGAACAGGTAGTCCGGCGGGGTCTCGGGCGTGGTCCGCAGGTCGAGATCGGCGATCGCCTGGTGCGGGATGATGTTGGACGCCTTGTCGCCGACCGAGGCAGCGGCCATGCCGCGGACGTTGAGCGACGGGTACTGCAGCGCCTCCTGGAGGTTGGCGCCCACGCGATCGGCGGTCTTGATCCCGGTGCGGCGCCGGATCGCCGCCTCGTCGTCGCCGGTCTCGGCCAGGATCTTCTTGTCGGCCGCCGACAGCTTGACCCGATCGTAGTAGCCCGGGATCGTCACGCGGCCCTGGTCGTCCTTCATCGACGCGATCAGCCGCGCCAGGCGCACGGCGGGGTTGGGCACGTAGTTGCCGAAGTGGCCGCTGTGCAGCGGCTGCCGCGGCCCGTGGACGACGAGGCTGACGTGCGCCGCGCCGCGGTTGCCGAACACGATCGTCGGCCGCTCGGACGCGTGGCGCGGGCCGTCGAGGATGATCAGCGCGTCGCAGGCCAGCAGGTCCTTGTTCGCCCCGACCACCTCGCGGATCGACGGCGAGCCCTTCTCCTCCTCGCTGTCGAGCACCACCTTGACATGGATCGCCGGGTCCGCCCCGGCCTGCTGGAGGCCGTCGAACGCGGCCAGGAACATCATGATCGGCGCCTTGTCGTCGGACGCCGAGCGCGCGAACACGCGGAGCTCGGGGTCGAGCGCCGGGGCCAGCAGCGCGTCGCTGCTCACGACCTCCCAGGCGCCGGCGGCGCCGCGCTTCTTGACCACCGGCTTCCACGGGCTGGGCTGCGCCCACTCGCGGTCGACGACCGGCTGGCCGTCGAGGTGCATGTAGAACAGCACGGTCTTCGCGCCCGGCGGGTGCTTGCCCCACTCGGCGTACAGCATCGGCTTGCCGTGGTTATCGAGCCGGCGGGTGGTGAACCCGCGCTTGCCGAACGCGCGCTCGAGGAAGCCGACGTTGCGCTCGATGTCGGGCGGGTTGATCGCGTCGTTGGGCAGCGCCAGGAGCTCGAGGTACTCGCGGAACGTGCCCTGCGCGAGCTTCTGCGCGGCCTCCGGCGACAGCGGCTGCGCGGCGGCCGTGACCGGCAGCGCACCGGCGACGATACAGAACACGATCCAGAGGCGGCGCATGGCGAGCTCCTTGTGCGCCGACGCTACCCCCGCGGCGGCGGCCAAGTCGAGCGTCAGCGCCGCGGGTCGCCGAGCCAGCGGTACGCGGCGTACACCACCAGCCCGGACACCACGCCCAGGCCGCCGGCGATCGCCTGCGTGGCCGACACCGCGCTGAGCAGCCAGATCGACAGCCCGACCGCGAGCACCGGGATCAGCGGCCCGCCCGGCAGCGTGAAGCCGGGCGCGACGTCACGCTGCCGCCGGCGCAGGATCGGCACCGCCACGCAGGTCGTCGCGCTGAACACCAGGCGGCTGACCGCGCTCAGCGCCGCCAGCTGGGCGAAGCCGCCGGTCAGCGCGACCGCCCAGGTGACCAGCGCGAACGCGATCACCGCCCAGTGCGGCGCGCGGCGCTGCGGATGGACGCTCGCCAGCGCCGCCGGGAGCTGGCCGTGGCGCGCGAACGCGTACAGGAGCCGCGGCCCGACGAGGATCACGGCGCTCATGCTGCCGAGCGTCGACACGATCGCCGCCGCCGTCAGCAGCAGCCCGCCCGGCGCGCCCAGGAACTCGCGCGCCGCAGACGCCAGCGGCGTCCGGCTGGTCGCGAGCCCCGGCAGCGTGCCCTGGGCGACGATCTGGATCGCGACGTAGAGCACGGCGACCGCGGCGATCGTGACCAGCAGCGCCACGGGCAGGTGGCGGCGCGGGTCGACCGCCTCCTCGGTCGGGACGCTCGCGTTCTCGAACCCGCCGTACGCGAACACCAGCAGCAGCGCGGCCTGGCGCAGCGAGCCGAGCTCGGGGAGCGCGAGCACCGCGATCCGGCTGCGATCGACGAACATCATGCCGGCGACGACGAAGATCACCAGCGGCACCAGCTTGGCCACGGTCAGGAGGTTCACCGTCGACGACGCCGCGCGCATGCCGCGCAGGTTGATCGCGGCGAGGCCCCAGACCGCGACCGTGATCGCGGCGAACCGCCCGGCGCCGGTCGCCAGCGCCGGCGCGAAGTAGCCGAGCGACGCGACGAACAGGTTGGCGATCGCCGCGGTCGCGGCCAGCCGGGTCAAGAGGAACATCCAGCCGACCAGGAAGCCGGGGAGCTCGCCGAACGCGGCCCGGGCGTACAGGTACGGCCCGCCGGTCTCGTCGAACCGGCTGCCCGCCTCCGCGAAGCACGCCACGACCAGCGCCATCAGCACGGCGGCGAGCACGTACGCCGCCGGGCTCGCCGCCCCGGTCAGGCCGTAGACCGTCGCCGGCAGCGCGAAGATGCCCGAGCCGACCACCCCGTTGAGCGCGATCGCGGTCAGCCCGGCGAGGCCGACCACGCGAACCAGGCGGGGCGTGGTCGAGGCCGCCACGATCAGACGTTGTTGAGGATGCCGAGCGCCGTGCCGCTGAAGATCGCCCGCCGCTCGGCGTCGGGGATGTCCAGCGCCTCGATCGACGTCACCGCGCGATCGATCGAGCCGAGCATGTGGGGATAGTCGCTGCCCATCACCATGTGATCGGCCCCGACCAGCTCGCGGACCATGCGCAGCGCCGGTCCGCTGAAGCTCACCGTGTCGTAGTGCAGGCGCTTCAAGTACGTGCTGGGCAGCTCGTCGATGTGGGCCTGGCACTCGGCGAAGTCGCGATAGCCGTTGTCGAGGCGCTCCATCAGATACGGAATGGCGCCGCCGAGGTGACCGATCACCCAGCGGATCTGGGGGAAGTCGCGGAACATGCCGTGGAAGCACATCCGGGCGACCGCCAGGCTGGTGTCGAACGGGAACCCGACCAGCGGCCCGAGCACGTACTCGTTGAACGGCTCGCTGTGCACCGGGATCATCGGGTGCAGGAAGATGCACAGCCGCCGCCGGTTGGCCTCCTCGAAGAACGGGCGATACGCCGGATCGGTCAGCGCCCGGCCGCGGATGTTGCTGAGCAGGACCACGCCGTTGAGCCGGAGCTCGCCGAGCGCGCGATCGAGCTCCTTCAGCGCCGCGTCGGGCGCGTCCATCGGGATCGACGCGAAGCCCTTGAACCGCGCCGGGTGCTGCGCGATCAGCTCGGCGTAGGCGTCATTGACCACGCGCGCGGCCTCGATCTGGCCCTCGCCCTCGGCGAAGAACACGTTCGGGGTCGAGACCGACAGCACCTCGACGTCGATCCCGACGCGATCCATGTCCACCACGCGCTGCGCCGGGTCGGTCATCGGCGCGGTGACGCCGAAGAACCGCGCGCCGCGGTGGCGGATGATCGTCCGGCCGGTCGGATCGGCGCCGAACGAGAACTCGCCCGGCGTGCGCCGGATCAGCTCGAAGTACGACGGCGGGTAGTAGTGGGTGTGGAGATCGTACCTCATGCCGACTTCCTCCTCGCGGCTCGCGCGCCGCGGCTCGCGGTGGCCGGCAGCCTATCACGTGCCTCCGCACCGGACGGCGCGCCGAGCGGCCCGAGCGGCCCCAGCGGCCCCAGCGGACCCAGCGGACCCAGCGGACCCAGCGGACCCAGCGGACCCAGCGGACCCAGCGGACCCAGCGGACCCAGCGGACCCAGCGGACCCAGCGGACCCAG
>DASWRS010000562.1:0-17748 GCA_036403075.1 Kofleriaceae bacterium | reverse complement strand
CGGTAGGTGATCTTCAGGTCGTCGTTCCAGCGATCGTCGCCTTTGCGCAGCTGAGAGACGCCGACGATGGTGTCGCCGCCATCGGTGAAGGTGCCGGTGAACCGCTGCGAGAAGCCGGGTGAGTCGCGCCAGAACCGCCATGCCTGGTCATCTGCGCTCGCCTGATAGCGACGGAACACGCCGCGTGAGTCGAAGTAGTGCATGCTCAGCCTGGGCTCGCCGTGATCGCGGGTCGGCGCAGCGTCGTCGGCGCGATCCTGCTCGTCGTCGCCGATGACCGAGAGTGCGTCCGGAAAGTCGGCGTGATCGGTGCGGGCGCGGTGGAGCAAGAACTGGTTGCCTTCCAGCCACTCGACGACGACGGTGCCGTGCACGACGACGCCCGGCATCGCGGGATGGGTAGCCTCGGTGGTCCAGCTACCCACCAGGCGTTCGAGTGGCTCCAGCAGCGGTGACTTCGTCATCGGAGGCTCTCCTTGTAGGCAGGCTCGCGCCACGGCTCGCGTGATGCTCGAGGGTTGCCTCGACTGTAGCGCCGGACGCGCGATGTGCAGCGCGCGCCGATGTCACAGACGAGCGGTGCTGTGCGCCGGGGTGCTAGCGTCTGGGGACGTGCTGACCGTACCCAAGCTGGAGATGCACCTGGCCCACGCCTGCAACCTGCGCTGCGAGGGATGCACGCACTACGCCAATTATGGCTTCCCGGGTGTGGTCACCCTCGACGAGGGCGGTCCGTGGCTGCGCGCGTGGAGCGCGCGGCTCCGGCCGATCCACTTCACGTTCCTGGGCGGCGAGCCGCTGCTGAACCCGGCGCTCGTGGCGTGGCTCGATCTCGCGCGCGAGTTGCTCCCCCACAGCCACCTGCGCCTGGTGAGCAACGGTCTGCTGCTCCACCGCTGGCCGACGCTGTGGCCGGCGCTGGCGCGCACCTCGACGCGGCTGACGATCTCGGTGCACTCGCGCGAGCCGGGCTACGCACAGCGGCTGCGCTCCGAGCTCGAGCCCGCCCGTGAGGCGGCCGCGCGCGCCGGGGCCGAGCTCGAGCTGCGCGAGTCGATCGACGACTGGGTCCGCCCGTACCGCGGGTACGGGGCTGCGATGGAGCCGTTCGACGATGGCGAGCCCGCCGCGAGCTGGTCGGCGTGCGCGAGCCGCCACTGCGTCACGCTCCAGGACAACGCGCTGTGGAAGTGTCCGCCGCTGGCGCACCTGCCGCGGGTCGCCGCGCGATTCGCGCTCGCCGGCCGGCCGGCGTGGCAGCCCTATCTGGCGTACCGCCCGCTCCCGCTCGAGGCGAGCGACGACGAGGTCGCCGCGTTCTACGCGCGCGGTCCCGAGCCGTCGTGCGCGATGTGCCCCGCCCGGCCGGAGCACTTCGAGAAGTCGGTGTCGTGATCCGGTCAGGCGGCGAGCAGCGCGCCGAGCAGGGCCGCGCGCGCGGCGTGGACCGGGCGCCATAGCTCGGGCGGAATGCGCGCGAGCTCGGCGCCCGGAGCTGCATCCGGCGCGAACGCCGCGAGGCAGCGGTGGACCAGCGCGCGGGGTCGCGCCTCCCGCGGCAGGGGTCGCGGGCCGAGCGTGAGATCCGCGAGCAGCTCGACGTCGTCCGGATCGAGGCAGGCGAAGCGCTCGACGGCGCTGCACCACGCGACGGCGAACGGCTGGCTCGGGTAGGCGGCGGCCGCGTCGCGCTTGGCGGCGAGCTGGACGGGATCGAGCGTGAGCACTTCGACCGGATCGAACGGGCCGGCGAGCGCGCGGACCGCGGCGAACGCGCGGTGCGCGGCGCGGCACACGCTGGTGTGGTGCGGGTGACCGTACTCGCCGAGCGGGCCGTGGGTGTAGATCGCGTCCGGTGCGGCGGGAAACGCGCCGGCGAGCGCGGCGGCCAGCGCACCGGCGTCGAGCGGGCCGGGCCGATCGGCGAAGCCGAGCTGGATCGGGCGAGCGCCGAGCCGGCGGCACGCTTCCGCGAGCTCGGCGGCGCGGACCGACGATCGCCGCGCGTCGCCGAAGTCCGAGGTGGCGCACGCCACCGTCACCGCCCAGCCGCGGCGCGCCAGGTCGGCGATCGTGCCGCCGAAGAAGATGGTCTCGTCGTCGGGGTGTGCCACGGCGAACACCGCGCGGGGGCGGTCAACCGGCGTCATGGCCCAGCTCGCGGAGCAGCGGCGCGCCGTGGACCTCGGCGGCCGCGAAGTCACGGGCCTCCGCCGGCGTGAACCTGATCGCGGACCAGCGGCGCAGCCGGCCGGCGACGAAGCCACCATTGATCCACGCGCGGGCGCGCTCGCCGAGCGGCAGCCCCAGCCGCTCGAGCAGCGCCGGGGCGACGTCGCCGGGGCGCAGGCACAGGTCCTCGTAGCGCACCTCGAGGTAGCGATCGCCCAGCGCCCGGCCGTGCGCGCGTGCGGTGGTCACGCAGTGCACCCACGACTGCATCTGGAGCACGAAGCGATGCTCGACGAGCTGGCGGCGATCGTCGAGATCGATCGCGCCGAAGCGGTGTGCGGACGCGTCGCCGAGCGCGACCGCGAGGCAGAACGCGTGGTAGTCGGGCACGGCCGGCGCGCCGTCGCGGCGCAGCGCCGGGGGCAGCGGCGGCGGGCTCCAGCCCGGCGGATCGTGGTGGCTCCCGGTGAGCTGCCAGAACCCGCCCTCCGACAGGCAGACGTCGCGACCGTCGCGGATGAGGTGGACGAACCGGGCGCCGGGGAGCAGGGGTGCCAGCAGCGGCATCGCGAACAGCGTCTCGGGGTACTTCCAGCCCCACGGCCCGCGGGGCTCCGCGCCGGCGAGGTGATGCGTGAGCGCGTCCGCGAGCCGCTCGTGGCAGAACGCGTCGAAGCCGGGGTCGGCGCCGAGCTCGGGCCAGCGCGGGAACTGCCGGCTCGCGAGCAGCGGCACCACGAACCGCTGGTAGATCGCGACGCTGTCCAGGTGGTCCGGGCTGACCGCCGCGCCGAGGAAGACCCCCGCCTCGAGCAGGAGGCGGGCCACGGCGCGCGTGCCCGAGCGCGGCCGCCCCACCACGAGGATCGGACCGGGCCACCCGCGCGCGCGCTCGAGCAGCGCCTCGGCAGGTTCGCCGATCACGGCGCGGGGCCGTCCGGCGCCGGTGCGGGCGAGTCCTCGCCGGCGCTCAGCCACGCCACCATCGAGTAGCGCTCGCCGTCGAGCACCGGCAGGACCTCGTGAAGCACGTCCGCGCGGAACGCCACGAGCAGCCCCTCCTCGGGGCGCAGCCCGACCCGCCACGTGTCCGGATCATCCGGGGCGAGGCGATAGAACAGCAGGGCACCGCCGCAGTGGTCGCCGGGCCGCGGGCGCGGCGCCTGCGCGTTGAGGAACACCACGACGGCGATGCGGCGGCGGCGGATGAACGACGGCGTGTCCGGCGCGGTCGCCGTGTCCTGATGCGGGCGGAAGAAGTCGCCGCGGCGATAGACCAGGAGCTGCGGGCCCTCGATGTCCTCGATGCCCGTGGCGAAGTGCGCGGCCGCCTCGGGTGCCAGCTCGCGCAGGCGGTGCAGGATCGCGTCCTGATCGCCCGGCGGCAGGAACGAGCACAGGGTGCGGCGGACGTCCTCGGCCAGGACCCCGTTCCGCGCGCCGCGGAACACCGTGGCCTTGTCCATCGGCGCCGACGCCGCGGCGTCCCGCAGCCGCGCGCACGTCGCGCGGTCGAGAAAGCCGGGCCGGACCAGCAAGCCGGCCCGGGCGAACCAGGCCGGATCGCGGAACGCGCCGTCGCCCCACAGGCCATTCATCGCCGGGCTCCCGCCGCCGCGGCGACCGGCTCGTCGAGCTCGAACGACACCGCGGCGCGGGACAGCCGGCGGAGCGAGGGGTCGATCTCGCCGAGCAGGCGCGCCAGCCGAGCACCCGCGAGCAGCGGCCCGTGATGGCTGCGGAACCACGCGCGCGGGCTCCCGGGGTGCTCGAGCACGCGGCGTGCGGCGCCGGCGACGTCGTGTTCGTCGTCGAAGAATGCGCCGGTGAACGGGGTCACGTAGTGCCAGCCACCGAGGATGCGGCGGTTCACCAGCACCGGCGTGTCCATCGCGAGCGCCTCGGCGAGCAGGCGCGGCGAGGCGTCGAGCTCCGCGGTGACGAGCAGGAACCGGGCGCGGAGCAGGCAGCGCATCAGCTCGGCCCAGGGCAGCGCGCCACGCACGACCACGTGGTCCTCGAGGCCGTCGAGCTCGGGAACCGGATCGCGGCCGATCAGCAGCCCGCGCAGGCCGAGGTCGCGGCACAGCACCGGCAAGCAGCGCAGCGCGAGCGGCCAGTTCTTGAATCGGGAGTACCAGGGTCCGTCCTGACAGACGTAGACGAAGTCGAAGTCGCGCTCGCGCTGCGCCGGACCGCCGAGGCGCTCGGGCGCGGCCTGGGTGTAGTCCAGGAAGTCGGAGTACGCGAGCAGCGTGCGCGGACGCGACGCCGGCAGGTGGGCCTCCGGCGCGCGGAAGCAGTGACACCAGGCCTCGCACAGCGTGCCCCAGTCGCGCGGGTCATCCGGATCTCGCCAGTCGGGGAACGTCGACATGCTGGTGAACCCGAGCAGGCGATGCCGGGCGGCGATGCGCTGGAACAGGGGTTCCTGGTCCGGGCGCACGGGGCCGCTCACACACGCCCACCCCAGGTCCGCGCCGCGCTCGTCGGTGAGCAGGAAGAACGGCCAGACCTGCGTGCCCTGCGTGCCCATCGTGCCCAGCAAGGTACCGGCGCGCCGCGCACGAAGGAAGCTTTGCTTGACTTCCGATTTCGTGGTCGGTAACGGTGTCGCTCTGGGCTCCGAACCGGTACTGGAGGATGGAATGAGCACCGTGCAACGGCAACCATTGCTCTTCGACGCGCTGAACGACAAGGTGCGAGTCGATTCGTTCCACTCGCTCGATGATCACAGCGTCGGCACCTCGCTGATGACGTTCTTCCGTCAGCTCGGCGCGGGGTTCGTCTACGACGAGCAGATCGCGCCGTCGATGAAGGACGGTAGCTCGACGCTGTTCACCGCGGTGCGCGAGCGGCCGTGGCCGCCATGGGGGCTGGGCGCCCGCCGCGTCGGCGCGGTCTGCCAGGTCCACAGCGTGGCCGAGGCGAGCTTCGGGATCAGCCCGGTGTTCACCAGCGATGACGACCGCACGAACATCGGCCTGATCAGCGCGGTGTACAAGGAGGCCCTCGAGTTCATCACGCGCAAGCAGAAGGCCGAGGTCAACTACCTCGTGATCGAGGGCGCGGTGCTCGCCGACCGCGCGCTGCGCGCCAATGGGTTCACGCGCACCAACGACGCGGTGGTCACGCACGACGGCAAGTATCACTTCTATCGCGCCGACGCGGCGCAGCTCGCCGCCCACCTCGGGATCGAGAAGCTGGGAACGCCCAACCTGCTCGCCCACGAGCTCGACGACCAGACCTTCGAGCGCAACGCCTACTTCCACCTGTCGGTCGCCAGCGCCGCGGGGTCGCTGGTGCGCGACTGGACGCGGCGCGAGCTGCTCACCGCGATCGCCGGGCTGTTCCACGTCGCGCTGCCCGGCGGCGTGCCGCCGACGCCACCGACCGGTCCCTCCGGTCCCTCCGGCTTCAATCCGGGCGTGATCAATCCGGCCGTCATCAATCCGATCGACCGCCAGCGCGGCGGCGGCGGCGGCTGATCGAGCCACCGCGCTCGCGGCGTCAGCCATGTCCGCGCCGTTCTCGTGCGTGCTCCCGCTGCCACCGAGCGCGGCGTACGACGTGCCGCCGGCCGCGGACGAGATCGCTCACCCGCGCCTGCACTACCAGCTCGGTCCGTCGATCCCGGCCGCCCTGCTGCACCGGACGGAGTTTCGCGACCGCGTCGTGACCGACGGCCCGATCGCCTGGATCGAGGAGCCGACCGGCGCGGTGTGGCCGCTGTGGATCCCGCGGCGGTTCGCGCTCGCGGTCGCGCGGCTCTCGCCCGGTGCGCCGCCGCCGCCCGATCTCGATCCAGATCTGGCCCGGTCGCTGCGCGGCGCCGGCGTCCTGGTCAGCGGCGCGGCGCGGGCGCACGCGGACACCGACGTCGCCGCGCGACTGGACGCGGCGCGCACGGCGTTCGCCGCCCGCGGCCACGTCAACCTCGACGGCCTCGTACCACCGCGCGTGCTCGCCGCGGTCGGCGACTACTATCGCCGGCTGTTCGCCGGCAGCCACCACGCGCTCGGCGATTCGCAGTGCGAGCTGCGCTACGGGATCCACGACGAGCTGCTCGCGCGCTATGTCCACCATCAGCTGGCCCCGGCCGTCGCGCACATCGCCGCCGAGCCGGTCATGGCATCGTACGCGTATGTCGCAGGGTATCTGGCCGGGGCGGCGCTCCCGCGCCACGTCGATCGCGCGCAGTGCGAGCTCAGCGTCACCCTGCTGGTGGACTTCGCGCCGGAGCCCGAGGGCGCGTCGCCCTGGCCGCTTCACCTCGACGTGGCCGGCGGCGCCGTCGCGGTGCACCAGCGCGTCGGCGAGGGCCTGCTCTACCGCGGCCGCGAGCAGCCGCACTGGCGGGCGCCGCTGGCCGCCGGTTGCTCCTCGACGTCGCTGCTCCTCCACTATGTCCGGCGCGACTTCACGGGCTCGCTGCGCTGAATGGTGCGGTGACGATGGTGGCTCCGTGCGCCGCCGGAAAGCGCAGCGCGGCGAGCTGCTCGGCGACCTGCGCAGCCACGTCCGCCGCCGGCCGGGGCCACAGCGTGTCCACCACCACCTGGACGCGGGTGACCCGGCCGCTGCCGTCCACCGCCAGCCGCAGGGTGAGCGCGCCGGTCGTGCCGGCGGTGCCGTGCATCGCCGCATCGAATGCCGATCTCGCGTCGGCCAGCACCGGCTCGACGTCCGCGATCCGCAGCGCGCCGTCGACCAGGAGCGTCGGCGGCAAGAACCAGCCGTGGATCACGACGCGGGCCTCGCACGGATCCATCGTGCCGTCCACGGGCTCGACCGCGTGGCGGAGGCGCGCATCGAACACCACCAGCTGGTTGAAGTGCGGTGCGATCCGCTCGCACGTGCCGTGCGCGTCGGGCTCGCCGCCGTCCGGCGGAAACACCAGCGTATCGCCGCCGCGGAACCGGCGCCGCGCCGGATCGGTCAGCGAGTACACGAACGACCACGCGCCCTGGTAGGTGTCGCGATGCAGCTCCTGGCGACACCCCGTGACGTAGTAGCTGAGCCACGGCTCGGTGATCCGGATGCAGCCCAGCTCGGCCTCGCCGAACGCGCGCAAGCGGGACGTCAAGCGGTGCACGAGGTTCCCGGGCAGCGCGCGCCGGGCGATGGTGCGCACGTAGGTGTATTGATCGGGGACATGCCACAGGTCCCAGACGAACCGCCGCAGATCGTCGCTGCGCGCCGGATCGACCAGCGCCTCGAACGCCGCGCGCAGCTCGGCCGCGCCGTCGAAGAACTCGGGGACCACGCGCGCGTTCATGGGGTCTGGGTCATCGCGCCGGTGGCCGTCCCGGGCCGGTCGAGCTTCCCACCGGGGTCCCAAGCGAGCAAGGCGCCGGCGGGAGCACGCCCGTGACGAACTGCGACATCGTCATCCGCAGCTACTACAAGGACTTCGAGTGGCTCGCGTACTGTCTGCGATCGATCGAGCGGTACGGCCGCGGCTTTCGCCGGGTGATCGTCATCGTGCCGCGGAGCAGCCGGGCGAAGCTCGACTGGCTCGGGATCCGCGCGGACACGATCGTCGACTGCGAGGACCACCGCGATGACTATCTCGGCCAGCAGGTCACCAAGCTGACGGCCGATCGGTACACCGACGCCGAGCTGCTGTGTCACATCGACTCGGATTGCCTGTTCCGGCGCACCACCACCCCCGACGCGCTGGTGGTAGCGGGGCGGCCGCGCGTGCTGATGGCGGCGTATCGCGCCCTGGATCCGCGCCTGGCGTGGCAGGCGGTCACCGAGCGGCTGCTCGGCGAGCCGGTGGAGTACGAGTTCATGCGCACGCCGCCGTACGTGTTCCCGCGCTGGCTGTACGCGGCGCTCCGCGGGCACGTCGAGGCGCTGCACCGCACATCGATCGAGCGCTACATCCTGGCGCAGCCGCCTCGCGGGTTCTCGGAGTGGAACGCGCTGGGTGCCTTTGCCTACCGCCACCATCGGTCTGCGTTCGAGTTCGTGGACGTCGGCGCCGGGCCGTCGCCGCTGGTCGACGACGGGCCGCTGCGCGTGTTCTGGAGCTGGGGCGGGATCGACGCGGCGGTGCGCGCCGAGATCGAGCAGATCCTCGGCTGACCGGCCGGGCCGATCGGCCGGCGCCGGCTTGACGCTTCGGGGCCGACGCGCGACAGTCCGGGGCCTGTGGTCGATCGGGTGTACGTGCAGATACCGGCGTATCGCGACCGCGAGTTGCCACACACGCTGCGCGCGCTGTTCGAACAGGCCCGGCACCCCGAGCGGCTGCGCGTCGCGGTGGCGTGGCAGTACGGCGCCGACGAGCTGCACGTCGAGCCCTCGCTCCGCAGGTGGGGCGATGTCGAGATCGTGAAGATCCCCGCCGAGCACAGCGAGGGCTGCAACTGGGCGCGGCGGCTGCTGCAGGAGCGGTGGCGCGGCGAGCGCTACACGCTATTCCTGGACTCGCACCACCGCTTTGCGCCGGGCTGGGACGACGACGCGATCGCGATGCTCGAGGGCCTGCGGTCGTCCGGTGTGGCCAGACCGATCCTGACCGGCTACCTGCCGCCCTACGATCCGCACACCGATCCGCTCGGCCGCGCGTCGACCATCCTCCGGATCCGTCCGCTCGAGCGCCACGACGGGTTGCTGTTTCGCCTGGTCGGCGATCCCGTGCCCGAGGGACCGCAGCGGGCCGCGCCGCTCCCCGCCCGGTTCGCGTCGTTGCACTTCCTGCTCGCCGATGGATCGTTCAACGAGGAGCTCGCGATCGACGCGTCGATCTACTTCTTCGCCGACGAGATCGCGATCGCGCTCCGGGCCTACACGCACGGCTACGATCTGTTCCATCCCCACCGGATCCTGGGCTGGCACCTCTACGATCGAGCGACCCGGGTCACGCACTGGAACGATCACGCGCACTGGCAGGCCCAGAACGAGGTGTCCTGCGAGCGCGTGCGCGCGCTCTATCGCGGCGAGGTGCGGGACCCGTACGGCGTCGGCACCGCCCGCACGATCGCCGACTATGAAGCGCTGATCGGCGAGTCGCTCGTCGTGCAGGGCGGCTGACCGTGCCGGCGGCGTTGCCGGCGCGCGGCGTGAACGGTACGTCGCGCAACCGCGCGCCGGTCGCTGCCGGGACGAGCGTGCTCGAGCTTGTCCCGCGCCGGTCGCGGGGACCGCGCGCTTCGATCAAGAGCCTGCCGCATCGACGCAGTTCGCTGGTGGTTATAGCATGAGGCATGCGTCGCACGAAGCGCTCACCATCCGGTAGCCTGCCCGTTCGCCTGTCGGGACGGGCCCTATCACCCCGCGAAGTAGAGCGGGCGCGCGCGGCGCCACTGTCCACGACGCCCGGCCTGTGACAGATGGCCGCCCGAGCTGTCATCGGAACGCGCTCGGCAGCGTTCACCTCGGCTGCGATGATCGCCCATCAGGTCGCAGGAAAGGCCGCGCGCGACGCCCTGTTCTTGACCAGCTTCTCTGTCAAAGCGCTGCCTCCGGTGATGGCCGTTGCGGCATTGCTCTCGCTGGCGGCTGCATTGCGGATGTCACGCTTGCTCGCGCGTTACTCACCCTCCGTGATCCTGCCGACCCTGTTCGGCGCGAGCATGTGCGGGCTGGTCGTCGAATGGGGCGTGGAGAGCATTTCCCCCGCCGCGACTGCGATCGCGGTTTACCTGCACATGGCGGTGTTCGGGCCACTCCTCATGTCGGCGTTCTGGTCACTGATCAACGAGCGCTTCGATCCGCATACCGCGCGGCGAGCCGTCGGACGCATCGCGATCGGCGGAACGGTGGGCGGGTTTGTCGGTGCGCTGATGGCCTGGCGAGTCGCCACGCTCGTCGAGCTTCCCACGCTGATTCTGCTCCTCGCAGCGATGCACGGCGCCTGTCTCGTCGGCACGATGCTGCTTCGTGCCGGCGGCGCTCGCGCCGAGAGCCGGCCGCAGGTCACGCGGGTCGAGGCTCCGGACCTCGAGGTCAGCAACGCCTTCGCGCTGCTCCGTCGCGAGCCATATCTGCGGAACCTTGCGATGCTGGTCGCGCTCGGGGCCGCGATGTCCGCGCTCCTCGACTATCTGTTCAGCCGGCAGGCCGCTGCGACGTTCGCACGAGGGGCGCCGCTGCTCAGCTTCTTCTCGCTGTTCTGGCTATCAGTCGCCGTGCTCTCGCTCGTCATCCAGCTGACGCTCGGGCAACGCGCGCTCGCCAAGCTCGGGCTCGCGACGAACATCGTGATCCTGCCGAGCGTCATCATCGCCGGCGGGATTGTCGGCCTCGCGGCGCCCGGCTTGCTCAGCACGTCGCTGCTTCGCGGCGCGGAAGCGGTGCAGCGCAACACGCTCTATCGTTCCGCGTACGAGCTCCTGTACACGCCGCTTTCGGAGCGACAGAAGCGCTCGATCAAAGCTCAGATCGACATCGGCTTCGATCGCCTCGGCACGATCGCTGCAGCGGGATTGGTGATCGTGTTCCTCGCGATCTCGACTCAGCATGTCGCCACCTGCTTGTTCGCCGCCGTGATCGCGTTGGGCGTGGTCACGCTGCCCGTCGTGCGAAGGTTGCACCGAGGCTATGTCACGGCCCTCGAGCATGGCCTGCGTGATGGCGCGACGAAGCTCGCGCTGCCGTCGCTCGCCTCTCGCGAGAGATCGAGCGAGGAGACCGCCGAGGACCTCGAGCGAGAGAACCTGATCCAGCGCGTGGAGCTGCTGCGGCCTCGTCACGACCCATCGACGCCACCGTCCGGGATCGGCATCGAGATCGCGGAGCGAGGCCAGGGCAGCGGTCCAGCGTTGAATGCGCTGCGAGATCCGCGAGCCCTCCCGGACGGCCGCGACCTGCTCGCAGGGGAGGTCGAATCGACGGCGCTCGCGTTGAGAGCTGTGCCCGTCCCGACCACGAACGCGGTGGCGCCGTTCTTGATCTTCCTCCTGGCGCACAAGCGTTTGCACATCGAAGCCCTCGACGCGCTTCGCCGCGCGGCGCCGATGATGACCGGGCAACTGATCGACGCGCTGCTCGATCCCTCGATGGACTTCGTCGTGCGTCGCAGGGTCCCGTACGCGCTCGCAGCCTGCACATCGCAGCGCGCCGCAGATGGCTTGTTGCTCGGAATCGGCGACGAGCGGTTCGAGGTCCGGTATGCGTGTGGTCGCGCCCTGATGAAGCTGTCCGAGGCGAATCCGAGCATCGTGATCTCGCGGCAGAAGATCGTGCAAGCGATCCTGATCGAGGTGGACCTGAAGGCACCGGGCGCGGCGCTCCCCGAGTTCGAAGCGGACCCGAGCGGAATCGAAGAAGCGAGCGCGCTCGTGGACGATCTGCTCGCGCGCGACCGCGTCGATCGCACGCTCGAGCACGTGTTCACGATCCTCGGTCTTCACCTCGAGCGCGAGCCGATGCGGATGGCCTATCGCGCGCTTCGTCACGCCGATGTCCGGCACCGCGGGACCGCGCTCGAATACCTCCAGACGATTCTTCCGCACGACATCCGGGACGCCGTGTGGCCGCTGGTCGGAGCGCTCGCCCCGCTGCCGGCGGTGCGGAGCGCGCGCGCGATCCTGGGCGATCTGCTGCGTGCGACCGTGGTCCAGGCGAAGCAGGGCGGAGAGCGAGACTGAGCCTAGCGAACCTCGTCATCGGTGCGCGGCGTGCGGCCTTCGGCGGGAAGGTCGACCACAAAGCTGCATCCAAGTCCTGGACCGGCGCTCCTGGCACAGATCGTGCCGCCATGGAGCTCGACGAGATGACGGACGATCGCGAGGCCCAGGCCGCCGCCGGTACGAGCCTTCAAGGCGTCCCCGACGAACGGGTCGAACAACCTCGGCAGGAGCTGTGGATCGATTCCGCTCCCGGTGTCGGTGATCGCGAGCTCGACCTGAGAACCGACGTTGCTCAGCGACACGGTGACCAGTCCCTCGGTGGGGGTACATTCGACCGCGTTCGAGACGAGCCGCTGCACGACCTGCCGCAGGCGTTCTTGATCTCCGGACATCGGCGCGACGTCGCCGTCGAGCGCCGCGTGGAGCGTCACCTGCTTCGCGAGCGCGGCTGGACGCACCGCTTCGATCACGAGGTCGACGGTGTGCCCGAGGTCGACGGTCCCGAGCTCGAGCGTGAGCGTACCGCTCTTCATCCGGCTGATGTCGATCATCTCTTGAATCAGCTCGAGCTGCGCGCTCGCGGTTTGCTCGACGGTCTCGAGCGCGCGTCCGCGTTGCGATTCGCGAAGCGTGCCGTCGCGCAGCATCCGGATCCAGCCGAGGATCGTGTTGAGCGGCGCCCGCAGCTCTTGACCCAGGGTCGCGAGAAACTGCTGCTGGAGCTCGTCGGCCCGCACGAGGCTCGCGGTGAGGTGCTCGACGCGCTGTCTTGCCTGGTAGAGCTCGACGAACACCGAGACCTTGGCGCGCACGACCCCGGCTTCCAGCGGCCTGTGAAGCAGGTCGACCGCGCCACTGTCGTACGCCTTCGTCACGCCTGCGGAGTCGGCCGCCAGGTCGGTGACCATGAGGATCGGGACGTGCGGAGCGTTCGCCTTGAGCTGAGCCGCCGTCTCGTGACCGTCGATCACCGACATCTCCGCGGACACGATGATCACCGCGAAGTCGCCGGTCTCGAGCTCGCGGAGCGCGTCTGCTGCAGATCTGACCGTGACCAGCTCGTGGAGCGGTGACTCGAGGACTTCGTGAAGGTCAACCAGATTCGCCAGATTCGCCAGGTTCGGTGGATTCGCCGGATTCGCCGGATTCGGTGGATGATCGTCGACAAGAAGCAGCCGTACCTTCGAAGCGTCGGCGCCACCGGCCTCGAGCGCAGCTGAGCTCATGGGCCCTAGCCTAGCGTGTCTGGCGACCACGTGGTCACGCGGAGGCCAGATCGTGAATTGTTCGAACGCGAAGGTCAGGCGGAAAACCACGGAATCACCGTCGCGACGAGGAGCGTTGAACGGCCCGATCGGCTATGCTCACGCATGCCCCCGAGCGAAGGCGCCGATCCGATCGCAGATGTTCAGCATAGCGAGGCGCTGCTGAACACGGGCGCCTTGCAGAGCGCGATCTTCAACAGCGCCAACTTCTCGAGTATCGCGACCGACGCCCAGGGCGTGATCCAGATCTTCAACGTCGGAGCCGAGCGCATGCTCGGGTTCTCGGCAGACGAGGTGATGAACCGGATCACGCCGGCCGACATCTCCGATCCGCTCGAGCTGATCGCGCGCGCCAAGGCGCTCAGCATCGAGCTCGGAACGCTGATCACGCCCGGCTTCGACGCGCTGGTGTTCAAGGCGTCCCGCGGCATCGAAGACATCTACGAGCTGACGTATATCCGCAAGGACAAGAGCCGCCTGCCGGCGGTCGTATCCGTCACAGCGCTGCGCGACGCGCAGGACGCGATCATCGGCTATCTGCTGATCGGCACCGACAACACCGCGCGCAAACAGGCCGAAGACGCGCTGCAGAAGGCCGGTGCGCTCCAGAACGCGATCTTCAACAGCGCCAACTTCTCGAGCATCGCGACCGACGCCAAGGGCGTGATCCAGATCTTCAACGTCGGCGCCGAGCGAATGCTCGGCTATGCGGCCGCCGACGTGATGAACAAGATCACGCCGGCCGATATCTCCGATCCACAGGAAGTGATCACGCGCGCCAACACGCTCAGCGCCGAGCTTGGAACCCCGATCGCACCGGGGTTCGAAGCGCTGGTGTTCAAGGCATCGCGCGGCATCGAAGACATCTACGAGCTGACGTACATCCGCAAGGATGGGAGCCGGTTCCCGGCGGTGGTCTCGGTCACGGCCTTGCGCGATGCGCCGGGCGCCATCATCGGCTATCTGCTGATCGGCACGGACAACACCGCGCGCCAGCAGGTCGAAGAAGAGCGGGCGAAGCTCGATCAGCGACTGCGCGACCACCACTTCTATACGCGCTCGCTGATCGAATCCAACATCGACGCGATCATGACCACCGATTCGCGCGGCATCATCACCGACGTCAACAAGCAGACCGAAGCGCTGACCGGTTGCACGCGCGACGAGCTGATCGGCGCGCCGTTCAAGAATTATTTCACCGATCCAGCGCGCGCCGAGGCCGGGATCAACCGGGTGCTCAACGAAGGCAAGATCACCAACTACGAGCTCACCGCGAGGGCGAGGGGCGGCGAGCTCACCGTCGTGTCTTACAACGCGACCACATTCCACGATCGCGACCGCAAGCTGCAGGGCGTGTTCACCGCAGCTCGCGATATCACCGAGCTGAAGCGGTTCGAGCAGACCCTGCAGCAGAAGAACGTCGAGCTCGAATCCGCGAGCCGCATGAAGTCCGAGTTCCTCGCGAACATGTCGCACGAGCTGAGGACTCCACTCAATGCGATCATCGGCTTCTCCGAGGTGCTCAAGGACGGCATGGTGGGAAGCCTGACGCCTCAACAACAGAAATTCATCGGCGATATCTTCAGCAGCGGAACCCACCTGTTGTCGCTGATCAACGACATCCTGGACCTGTCGAAGGTCGAGGCCGGCAAGATGATGCTCGACCTCGAATCGGTTCAGGTGTCTTCGCTGTTCCTGAACAGCCTGTCGATCATCCGGGAGAAGGCCGCGGCGCGCGGCATCCGGCTCCGGATCGAGGACGGCGACGCAGGCGGAACGATCGATGCGGACACGCGCAAGGTCAAGCAGATCGTCTACAACTTGCTGTCGAACGCGGTCAGGTTCAGCAACGAGGGAGGGCAGGTCACGTTGCTCGCGGCGCGTGTTCCGCGGTCCGCAGTTGGCGAGTTGTCCGGGTTCGGATCGGGTCGCAACTTCCCGTTGTCCGACAGCGCCTTCGAAGAGTTCCTCGAGATCAGGATCACCGACGAGGGCATCGGGATGTCCGCTCAGGGTCTCGAGCAGCTGTTCAAGCCTTTCAGCCAGATCGATAGCAGCCTGTCCCGCAAGTTCGAAGGCACCGGGCTCGGACTCGCGATGGTCAAGCTCCTCGCCGAGCTGCATGGTGGGTCCGTCGCCGTCGAGAGCGAAGCCGGCCAAGGTTCGCGCTTCACGGTGTGGTTGCCCGTTCGGTCCGCGGCGCAACCATCCGAGGCACGCGCCAGGATCGCCCCGGTCTCGTACGGCACTGCGCGCGAGGGAGCGCCGACGGCGCTGGTCGTGGAAGACGACTTCAAATCTGCCGAGCTCATCCGTGTCCAGCTCGAGGCTCATGGCTTTCGCGTGCTCCACGCTGCTTCCGCGGAGGAAGCGCTGGAGCTTGTCACGAAACAGCCACTGCAGCTGATCACGCTCGATATCATGCTGCCGAACATGGACGGCTGGGGATTTCTGGCTCGGCTCAAGAAGGTGCCCGAGCTCGGGCGAATCCCGGTCGTGATCATCTCGATTGTCGCTGACCGTACCAAGGGCTTCGCGCTGGGGGCCGCCGCCGTGATGGAAAAGCCAATGTCGCGTCAGGAGCTGTACGAGTCGCTCGTGGTGCTCGGGCTGTTTCCCGTGGCAGAGGGCCAGACCCTGAAGGTCCTCGTGGTCGACGACGATCCCAAGGCGGTGGAGCTGATCGCCGTGAGGTTCACGGGGCTCGCGAGCAAGCTCCTGCGCGCGTACGGAGGCGCGGAGGCGATCGATATCGCAACGCGCGAGTTGCCGGACCTGATCGTGCTCGATTTGATGATGCCGGACATCAACGGCTTCGACGTGGTCGAAGCGCTGCGCGCGCACCTCGACACCGCTCGGATCCCGATCCTGGTCGTGACCGCCCAGCAGGTCACGCCCGGCGATCGCACGCGGCTTGGCGACGAGGCGACACTGTTACAGAAGGGCGAGCTCGACCATGACCGGTTCTTGGCCGAGGTCGGACGCGCGATGCTTGGCCGTGGACCGGTTGTCCGCCGTGGCTAAAGTCCTGGTCGTCGAGGACAACCCCGCCAACATGACGCTGGCGACGTTCCTGTTGCAGTCGGTGGATCACACCGTGCTCGCCGCCACCGACGCCGAGACGGGGTTGACGATGGCGCGCGAACAGCAGCCCAACCTGATCCTCATGGACATTCAGCTGCCGGGCATGGACGGGCTCGCCGCCACGATCCTCCTCAAGAAGGACGAAGCGACGCGCTCGATTCCGGTGCTCGCGCTCACCGCCCTTGCGATGAAGGGCGACGAGGAGCGTATTCGAGCCGCCGGATGCGACGGCTATATCGCCAAGCCGATGCGGTACAAGGAGTTCCTCGACGCCATCGCGGCGCAGCTGGCACGAACATGAGGCCGCGTTCGGAGGGCTCGCGCCGGACGTCGACCGCCGGCGCGCGTCACTTGCCGGTCGCCAGGTAGCGCAGCGCGCGGTCGAGCACCTCGTCCTTGCCGGCGCGCAGGCCGCGCAGCGTCGGCCTCACGGTGATGTGCGGCTGGATGCCGACCTGCTGCAGCGGACGGCCGTCTGCGTGGAAGATCTCCATGCCAGTGAATCGCATCTCGAGCCCGCCGGGGAGCTTGACGTAGGTCTCCTCGCCGTTGGTGCCGTCGGTCGGGCTGCCGATGAACGTCGCGCCGCTGGTCGCCTCGAATACCAGGCACAGATGCTCGGCGGCGCTGATCGCGCGATCGTCGATCAGCACGACGACCTTGCCGCGGTACAGCGGCTTGTCTGTGGTCAAGCCCCGCTGGAGGCCGCGAAAGGTGATGTCCCTGCCGGCGCTCGACGCGGTGACCAGGGGCGTGCGGATCTCGGCCAGCGCCGGCGCAGCGCGCGTGTTGATGCGCTCGCCGATCAGCCACGCCGTGCCGTTGGGATAGCCGCGCATGTCGAACACGATCGCGGCGGTCTTGCCCAGCGCGGAGAACATCGCGTCGATCTCGTCGCTTGTGAGCCGGCCGAGGTCGACATAGCCGATGTTGCCGGGGACCGTCCGGTAGTGCGGGCCGCTGCGCGCCCAGAAGTTGTGGTCGTAGTCGTAGTCGCGGGTCATCGTGACCTTGTGCGGCTTGCCACCGGGGCTGCGCACCTCGATGTCGACCGTGGTGCCGAAGATGCCCCGGTCGATGAACCCGACCGCCCATTGCCGCCGGGCATCGTCGGTGCCGCCGGACGTCGTGAGCAACCGCTTCGCGGCGGCGTCCTCGGCCGGGACGCCGTTGACGCTGACGAGCTCGTCACCGAGCGCGATCCCGGCGTGACGCGCGACCGCCTCGTCGCGCAGACCCCCGGCGACGATCGTGCCGCCGATCCGTCGCCAGTAGATCGCGGTGGACGCCCGCTTGTCGACCTCCGCCAGCGGGCGGACATAGGTATGCCCGTCGCCGAGCGGGATCAGCATCTCGGCGAGCGCGGCCGTGTAGCGCGCGGCGTCGCCCGCCGCCTCGACGCGCGGCAGCGTGGCGCGCAGCTGCTGGTCCCAGTCGTGATCGAGCCGCCGCGTGCCGTGGAAGTACTCGATCACCGCCCACGCCTTGAGCGCGGCGAGCATGCGGCGCTCGCGCGACGGCAACCCGGTCTGCGGCGCGTCATCGTCGTCGGCGAGCACCAGATCGGTGTTCGCGGTGGCGCGGCGCTGCGGGCCGCGCGGTGCGGCGCTGCCCGATGCGATCGACGAGGCGACCGCGATCGC
>DASWRS010000561.1:0-11485 GCA_036403075.1 Kofleriaceae bacterium | reverse complement strand
CCATCGCCGAACAGCACGGTCACGTCGCGGCCCGCCGTCGAGACATCGAGGCCCGTCGAGTGGACCTCCGAGCCGATCACCAGGACGTGCTTGAACGCACCGGTGCGGATATACGCGTCGGCGATCGATAATCCGTATATGGCTGTAGCCGGGTTCCGGACGGTAGGTGTCGCCGAGCGGCTTGTAACGGACCACCGTGCCATCGGGATACTCGTAGACGTCCATGGTCTGCGGCGGCGGGCCCTCGATCGACACGGACTTCTTCGTGCACTTGCCGGCATTGACCTCCTCGCCCATCTTGGCCGCGAAGTCCTTCGCGGACTTCCCCGACAGCTCCCCGCTGATGCGCTTGGCCTCGACGCCGGACTTGTTGGCGGCGAAGTCGGACAGCTGCTTGGGATCGGTGTTGTGCATATCGAAGGCTCCGCCAGAGTCTATCGCTTGCTGGGCCTTCGCGCGCGCCACGCGCTTCGCCTCCGCCAAGGCGACCTCTCTGGCCTTGTCCTTGGCGGCCTTCTGCGCGGCTCTGACCGGCCTTCTCGATCTTCGCCTTGTCGCCGTTGGCGTCCCACGCCAAGGCGATGAACTGGCCGAGCTGCCCCAGGAGCTTGCCGGCGCCCCCGAGGTCATGCTGCACCACGTGCGTCAGCTCGTGGAGGAGCAGCCGCTCGCCCGACGGCGTATCGGGCCTGAGCTGATCGCGATTGAAATAGATGTGGTTGCCGAGGGTGAATGCCCGCGCGCCGAGGGCGGCCGCCGCACGCACGGCGGCCGCGTCGGTGTGGAGGCGGACGTGCGTGAAGTCGCGGCGAAGCAGCTCGCGCATGCGCGCCACGATCGCGGGTGGAAGCGGCTCCCCGCCATTGCCCTGGTCCACGAGCGCAGGCTCGACCTCCCGGATGTCGCTGCCCTCGCGCGCGGAGGCATCGGCGGCGAGATCGCGGCTCACAAACGAAGGGCCGCCACTCCTGGCGATGGAGCCCCAGGCATGGAGTGAAGCCATCACCTGTGCAACTTCGCTCGCGCCCGACGGTTCGCGTCGCGTCGCCGACGCATCACCCGCCCGGGTCGCCCACCGTCGCGCCTCGACCGCGGCCAAGGTCTGCCGACCCGGTACACGAGGCATGAGCTCGTCGCTGGCCCGGGTGCTCGGCCATTCCCCCTCGATCTCGGTGCTCACGCGCGTGACCCGGCCCGGGTCCGCGTGGAGACGCCCGCCGCGTGTCGTGATGCGCGCAGCGAGCTCATGGAACTGCTCCAGCGCCTGGTCCTTGTTGCGTCGCCCGAAGCTGTCGGTCGCAGCTCCGGCGACGCGCTTCCAGATCGCGAGCGACAGCTCGGGCGATAGGCCATGACGCTCGCCCTCGCGGATCGGATCGAAGCCGTCTCGCTGGCGCGCATGATCGAGCTCGGGGGGGTAAAGCAGGCGCGTCACGGGCCACCCGCTCGCGGTTGCTGCACGCAACCGACGAGCGCCTCACGCGCAGGAAGGATCCCCCCGAAACCGCTCTCGCCACGCATCGCGCCCCCGCAATCACCTCACAGCAACGTGAGAGGTAACCTCGATCTTAGCGATTTCGACGAAGCGGACGCGAGCCAGCTGTGCGGCAAATTGCTGCGAGATTCTGTGCCGCCTTGTTCCACATACAGTCACGCATCAGTTTTTTTCAACCCGTGTATGTGAATCACCCGCACACGGCTCACGGGTAGTCGTTGCAGCTCGGCCGCACCAGGCGCCGGCGCTAGAGCCCCGTGCAGCTGCCCTGCGCCGGCTTGGTCAAGCGGCCCGCTCGTGCCTGCTGCACGCAAGCTCCCACCAACCCGGACCATCGGCGGCTGGATGTTGCGGACGGCTTCCGGCGGCGATCTCCGCCCACGCCTTGGCGAGCGCCGTCGCTCTGGGCTGCGGACCACGAACATCGAACAGGCCGGGCTCGTAGACGTTCTCGCAGCGGGTCACCAGACAGTGCCAGTCGTAAGCACCCAGGACGGACCATGCCGTCATGGCAACCACCGGAACCTCTTGCCGTACGCGCTGCACCCGATCGTAGATGTCCGCGACCCAGCGCAGCTGCTGTTCGCGCGTCGAACCGAGATGGACCTCCGTCAGCGCGAGCGGCACGTGAAACCGGTCGTATGCCTGGCGGAGCAAGGTGTCGACCCCGACCAGTCGTCCCGCGAGCACGGAATGGACGTCTGCGAACCGATGCCTCGTGTTGCTGGCGTGCGACCACGCGGGAAACTGCCCGACATGCTCGTCGAGGTAGCGCTCGCTGGTGATGTAGTAGTTGAAGCCCATGACGTCCGGTGGGCACGGGTTGTCTCGGAACCAGAGCAGCTCGGCTTCCGAGATCCCCGACTTCCGGAGGTACGGCCAGAGATCGTGGGTCCGTTTCATTCGACCGCACAGCAGATCCATGCTCAGCCAGCGCCGGGTGTTCTGGAACTTTGCCTCGTACGCCAGCTTCGGCGTGGAGTGACAGAAGCCAAGATCCTCGGTTTGAACGAGCATGGCGCCCGGATGGACGGACCGGATCGCACGCATCGCAAGCACCGTCGCCTTGCATTCGCCCAGCAGCGCACGCAGGAAGGTGTTGTCGTCGGTGCCATGCGGGAACCAGTGGCCGTACAGCCCGGAGAACCGGGCGGTGGTGAGCGGCTCGTTCACAGGCGTGTATGCATCGATCCAGGGATAGCGCCGCGCGACCGCCCGCGCATATTCGGCCAGCAGATCCGGGAACGCCGGATCGACCAGGCTCGTATGCCGAGGCCCCGACCCGTGATGCAACAGGGTCGCGATCGGAGGCAGTTGCAGTTGCTGGAGACGCCCGAGCCTGGCATCGGTCCATGACCAGTCGGCGGCCTCGAGCCTTCCCGGTGCGATGCGCTCCCAGATCACCGGGTACCTGAGTCGCGTCACGCCCACACCTGCGATCAGATCCAGATCATCGATCCGATCTTGATGGCCATTCCGGTGCGATTGATCAAAGTAGGTGTCACCTACTCTGTTTACCGTACATTCGATTCCGGCCCACGCTTCCAACGTGGACAATTGTTTGCCGTTGCTTCTCATCATCTTGAATCGCCTCGTGGTACTGCTGTCCAGCTATCTCGTCACGCCCCATCGACGCAACATCGAAGCAAGCTACCGGGGTGAGCAACGTCGCCTGCCCCGAGGGGCAGCCGAGCTCCGCGATGCTTTGCGACCCGTGAACCTCGATGACCTCGATGAACCACGGTGACCGGCGACCGTCGGCACGTGAGATCGGCCGGCCGCTACACCCGTTCCAGATCGAGGACCTGCACCGGCTTCGACCTCGAATCTTGCCACCTGCCTGCTCGTGAAAAACACAGGCTCGCGTGCCGCGCACACGAGCCTTGTCGACCGCCGAGGATGCCTACTTGCGATCTTCTTGTTCCTCGTTCCGGCCGTCTTCGCGGCCGTCTTCCCGCTGGTCGTCGCGGTTCTCGTCCCGTTGCTCGTCGCGGTTCTCGTTCCGTTGCTCCTCCTGGTTCTCGTTCGACATGACGTCTTCTTGGGGGTGACTGCTTGTAACGAGATCGATGCACGCGCGGGGCCACCGACGCGCGGCCACTCACGCTGCAATGCCATGCAGTGTTCTCTGAACGTGGCCACGTCGTGCTCATCCAGCCCGAGGCGCTGAGAGATTCTGATCGAACGCGGCCCACGCGGAGGCAGGCGGGTCAAGGCGGGTCAAAATGAGCGATGGCGCGGCCGCAGCGCCGGAGAGATCCGCGCGACCCCACCCGGAACGGGTCACGGCTCATGGCCCGGGACGCGCGACCGCGGTCGCGCTGGGCCTTGGCGGCTCGACGAGATCGGGCGTGCGTGCCGCGTTCTCCGAGACCTGCCAGCGGACTACAAGTCCTTGATAAGCGCGCAGCTGTCACAGGCGCGCTCCGATCGTGGTCAGCGGCGCTCACCAGGACCACGCTCTGGCGATTCTCCTACTCGGCGGACAAGGCCTTCAGCGCCGTTCCGGTTCGGCGACCTGTTCCATGAGCGCAACACTGAGCGCGGTCATGAACGGCCGCGTCGGAGCATCCGCGGCGCCGCGACCTGCTACGGTGCAACGAGCAGGTACTGCCCGGTCGCCTCGGTCGTGACGCCCTGCAGGTTGGTCGCCCGCACGGTGGTCGTGCAGGTCCGGCCCGGCGTGCCGGACGGCGTCCAGGAGACGTTGAGGGACGACGTGCTGTCCGGCTCGAGCTGCACGCCGCCGCAATCGTCGGTGACGGTCACCGACCCCGGGGTGCCATTGGCCCAGCCGATGCTGCCGAACAGCGACACCCGCCTGCCCGCCTGCGCCGCCGGACAGGTCGCCACCGGACCCGGCGCCGTGAAGGAGCAGCCGATATCGAGCGACACGCCGATCTGGGGCGGCTGGGTCACCGGCAGCGTGCCCGGGCGGGTGAGGATCGCCGCGGACAAGGTCGAGCTCAGGCCGTCGCCATTGACGGCGTGCGCGGTCAGCGTGCAGAGCCCGCCGCCGACCGGCGGGAGCCAGTTGCCGCCGATCACGCTGGCGTCGCGGAACGACCGGCCGAACCGTCCTCCGCAGTCATCGGTCACGTCGAACGTGCCGATCACGCTGCCGCCCCAGCTGAACACGGCGACCTGGTAGAATGTGGTGCTCGGCGACGTGAGCGTGAGCGGGCACGACGCGTTCGCCCCGGCAAGCACGCTGCAGCCGACGCCGGGCAGGAAGAGCTCGATCCCCGGCGCGGTGATGAACGCACCGCTGACGTCGATCCCGCCGCTGCCGGCGCCCGCGGGGAACACCACGATCACGAAGCTCTGGGCGACGGAGAGGCCGTTCGAGGTGACGAGCACGGTCACCGTGCAGCTGCCCTGCGCCGGCTTGGACCACGCCGTGGTCGCGGCCCCGGGCGCCGAGAACGTCGCGTCGGCGCAGCTCGACGACCACGCGTAGGTCAGCGGATCACCCGCCGGAGCGACGGCCGAGATCGCGAAGCTCGCCGATGCCGCGGCTTGCGTCGTGGTCGGGAACGACAGCGAATCGAAGATCGGCCCGTAGATCGCCGGCGCCTGGACCGAGAGGTCGAGGATCCGGATCACGATCCGGGTGACGGCGCCGGCCGCGACCTCGACGGCGGTCGGCCGGCTCTGGCCGACGAGCGTGTCGCCCGAGAACGCGCTGGCGACCAGCGTCTGGGGCCCCGACGGCAGGAACAGCACGCCATCGAACGTGCCGGTCGCCGGATTGAGCACCAGCTCCTGGGACTGGCCCGCTCCGCCGACGGTGACGCGCGTGATGCCGGCGGCCAGGAGCGGCGCGGCGTCGACCTGGAGCTCGGCGAGCCCCCGACTGCCGGTGGTGAGTGCTTCGTCGCCGGCGGCAGCGCAGCCGACAGCGAGGACAGAGACGATCAAGCTACTGATCCAGACCCGCATCGATTCCTCCATGAATGCCCGCGCCGGTCCGCGCGCATGCACCTGCAGCGCGCCGACCGGCGGAAGTTGGACCGTCCGCAACGCACGAACCGGCCGATCCGTTCTCTGGAAAGCGAAGTTCCACCCGGAGACCTGCCGGCGGTGTGGTCGAAGACGGGACCGGAGGCCGGCCGGCTCAGCGCCGCCGCGGCACCGCCGGAGCCCGCGCCGCCGGCCGACAAGCCCGCGCCACCGGCCGACAAGCCCGCGCCGCGCAAGCCGCGCACGGCCGCGGGCTCGGGCAAGCCGCGCGACCGCTCGGAGGCGCGCTGATCAGGACAGCGGCGCGCCGGTGCGGGCCTGGGCGTAGTCGCGGGTGACGCCCGGGGCGAGCTCGACGACGCGGAAGCCGTCGCCGGTGGGCGCGAACACGCCGAGATCGGTGACGACGAGCGAGACCACGCGCGCGGCGGTCAGCGGGTAGTCGCACGCGCGGACCAGCTTGTGCTCCTGCTTCTTGGTCACGTGCTGCATCATCGCGATCACGTGGCGGCAGCCCGAGGCGAGATCCATCGCGCCGCCGATGCCCATGACCTTGCCGCCGGGGACGGCCCAGTTGGCCAGGTCGCCGGTCGCCGAGACCTGCATCGCGCCGAGGATCGCCAGGTCGACGTGGCCGCCGCGGATCATCGCGAACGAGCTCGCCGAGTCGAAGGTCGCGCCGCCGGGCACGACGGTGATGGTCTGCTTGCCGGCGTTGATCAGGTTGGGGTCCTCGTCGCCCTCGTAGGGGAACGGGCCGATGCCGAGCAGGCCGTTCTCGGAGTGCAGCCACGCGTGACCCTCGGGCAGGTAGTCGGCGACCTGGGTCGGCAGGCCGATGCCGAGGTTGACGATCGAGCCGGCCGCGATCTCGCGCGCGGCGCGCCGGGCCATGTCCTCGGTCGACCAGAGCGTGGGCTGGGGCGTGAACGGGGGCGTGGACGGGGTCATGCGCGCTTCCTCACGGTGCGGTACTCGAACGCGTTCTCGTGCTCGGGCACGTGGACGATGCGATGGACGTGGATGCCGGACAGGTGGACGTCGTCGGGATCGATCGCGCCGAGGTCGACCAGCTGATCGCACTCGACGATGGTGAGCCGCGCCGCGGTGGCCATCACCGGGTTGAAGTTGCGCGCGGTGCGCCAGAACCGCAGGTTGCCGAAGCGGTCGGCGGTCCGGGCGCGGACCAGCGCGACATCGCCGGGCAGCGCGCGCTCGAGCAGGTAGCGCCGGCCGTCGATCTCGCGGGTCTCCTTGCCGTTCTCGACCACGGTGCCGGCACCGGTCGGGGTGAAGAACGCCGGGATCCCCGCGCCGGCGGCCCGCATCCGCTCGGCCAGCGTGCCCTGCGGGGTGATCTCGACCGTGATCTCGCCCGAGGCCCTCCGGGTGTGGAGGTCCTCGTTGTTGCCGATGTAGCTACAGATCACCTTGCGGACGATGCCGGCGCGGAGCCACAGCGCCAGGCCCTTGCCCAGGTTGCCCGCGTTGTTGGACACCACGGTCAGATCGCGCACGCCGCGCTCGATGACGCCGCGGATCAGCGCCTCGGGGTTGCCCGACAGGCCGAAGCCCCCGACCAGGATCGTCATGCCGTCCTTGATCGGCGCCAGCGCCTCGGCGACCGAGGCGACGACCTTGTTCGCATGGCGGCCGGTGGTCACGACGCACCTCCCGCATGGCCGCCGAACGCCGCGACCGCCGCGTCGCCGAAGCTGCGCAGGCCGCGCACCAGCTCGTCCTCGGTGATGCACAAGGGCGGTGCGAAGATGCAGGTGCCGCGCCGGGCGTCATCGTGGAGCGACAGCCTGCGCGCGGCGAGCTCGGGGCCGAGCTGGCTCCACGCCGCCGGCGGCGCCTCGAGCTCGAGCGCGCCGAGCAAGCCGAGCGAGCGCACGAAGCTCGGCACGCCGAGCCGGGCGGCCACGGCGTCGAGCTCCTTGCGCAGCACCGGCCCGAGCCGCTGGGCGTTCTCGAACAGCCCCTCCTCGGCGTAGAGCTTGAGGGTCTCGACCCCGGCCGCGCACGCGGTGGGGTGGGCGTAGTAGGTCAGGCCGCAGGCCAGGAGGTGGTCGTCGAAGTGGCGCGCGACGCGGTCGTGGACGATCACCGCGCCGAGCGGCTGGTAGCCCGAGGTCAGGCCCTTGGCGCAGGTGATGAGGTCGGGCGTGACGTTCCAGTGCTGGTGGCCGAACGCCTTGCCGGTGCGGCCAAAGCCGGTCAGGACCTCGTCGGCGATCAGCAGCGCGCCCTCGGCGTCGCACGCGGCGCGGACCATCGGCCAGTACTCGGGCGGCGGCACCAGGACGCCGTTGGCGCCCGGCACCGGCTCGAGGATCACCGCCGCGACCGAGCGCGCGCCCTCGAGCTTCATCGTCATCCCGATGTGGCTCGCGCACTCGCGGGCGCAGGTCTCGACCCGCTGGCCGAACGGGCAGCGGTCGCAATAGCAGTCCTGGACGTGGACCACGCCGGGGAGGCCGGGCTCGACCAGGGTGCGCCGCCAGTCGCCGGTCAGGCTCAGCGCGCCCATCGACGCGCCGTGGTAGCTGCGGTAGCGGCTGATCAGCTTGAACCGCCCGGTGACCAGGCGCGCGATCTTGAGCGCGTTCTCGTTGGCCTCGGCGCCGCCGAGGGTGAAGAACACCTTGGAGAACCCGGGCCCGGCGAGCGCGAGCAGCCGCTCGGCGAGCTCGCGCTTGGCCGGGAACACCGCGTGGGCGGTCGACAGGCACAGCTGATCGGCCTGGCGCTTGATCGCCTCGACGATCCGGGTGCGGCCGTGGCCGGCGTTGACCTGGTAGCTCAGCGAGCCGAGATCGAGCCAGCGGCCGCCGTCGGCGGTGGTGAACCACGCGCCCTCGCCGCCGGTCAGCTCGATCGGCTTGACCGCGCTCTGGGCGCTCCACGTGAAGAAGAACGGATGCTCCATGGCGGTCCCTGTCATACCTTCCAGCGCTCGGCGGCGACGTGGTGGATCAGGCCCTGCTGCGCCCAGACCTCGCCGGTGTCGAGGTTCATCGCGATCGCGCCGCAGGTCGCCGAGCCGTGCGGCGACTCCGGCGTGGCCATGTTGGTGCACACGCTGCGCGGCCAGCCGTCCTCGCTGCCGAGCCGCTGCCAGACGTCGTCGAGATCGGCGACCGGCGCGCGCGCCACGCTGGCCTCGAGCCAGGTCATCCGGTCGTAGGTCGTGCTGGCCGGCGGCACCTTGCTGTGGGCCGCGACGTCGCGATCGAGGCAGTGGTTGGTATGGCAATACGCCGCGCCGCCGGCGAACACCTGCTTGCGCCGCGTGCCGGAGGCCTCGATCGCGAACGCGGCGCGGCGGTCGGCGACGAAGTAGTGGTGGCCCGAGCCGATCGGGCTGGTCGCGATCGTGTCGCGCGCGGCCTGGGCCGTCCGCGCGTGCAACGCGCGCCGCACCACCGCGGGCCACACCACGCCCAGCGTGGCGTCGGTCGAGTACAGGTTGTTGATCGCGATCGCGACCCGCGCCGCGTTGATCCCGGCCATGCCGAGGCAGCCGGTCACGGTCAGGAGGGTCGCCGCGGGCCCGTCGGCCGAGTCCGGCACGGTCAGCATCATCACGTACGGGATCGCGGTGGCGTGCATGTCCCAGGTCTGGGCCAGGATGCGCCCGGTCGGAGCCTCCGCCCAGACCACGCTGCAGCCTTCGTGGTGCGTGCCGGCGGCGCCGTCGCCGGCCCGGCCGCCCGGACCGCCGCGCGGATCGTCGTGGGTCGGGGCGGGCTGCCAGGTCCGCGGATCCGGATCGAGATCGCGCAGGTCGGTGTAGTGGTTGGCGACGACGATGTCCTCGGCCGAGACCGCGGCGCCCTCGGCGATCCCGACCAGCTCGTCGTACAGGCCGCGGTGGTAGCGCTCGAGCACCGGCAGGTGCGCCGACGCCGCGGCGAGCACGTCGACGGCCGAGCCGAAGCCGCCGATCTTGGTGCACAGATACGTCCGGATCGCCACGAGCGCCTTGATCTCGCCGCGGAACGTCTCGCCGTGGATCCGCCCCCACTCGCGCGGTGCTGCGCCCGCCGGAAGCTCGAGCCGGCGCATGGCTAGCCGACCTCGCGCAGCGCTGCACCCAGCGCGTGGCCGGCGGCCTCGATCTGATCGAGCGCCGGGATGATGCCGAGGTGCTGGTTGGGGAACCGGCGCACGGCGATGCCGCGCTCGGCCAGCGCCGCCGCGAGCGAGCCCGCCATCGCCCCCGCGTCGATCACCCGGTACGCGCCCAGGCCCGCCGAGGTCACGCCGCCGGCCTGACCGGCGAGCGGAGCCAGCGCCCGGTCCAGCGCCGCCACGGCACCCGCGATGTCGAGCCCGCGCGCCGCGCGCAGCTGGTGGTGCTGGCGGATCAGCGACAGCTCGTCGCCGTCCCAGGTCGACACCAGGGTCAGCGGCGAGCCGATGAACCACCGGGGCGCGACGTGGAGGTAGCCGGTCTGGCCGCCGCCCCACCACGCCAGGACATCGGGGACCAGGCCGATCGCGGGCGACAGGAATGGCCCCTGGCCGCTGCGGTAGCTGTGGGTCGTGACCTCGACGGCGATCAGCGGCAGATCGAGCTCGGTGCGCAGCGCGCCGAGCGCGGCGACGAACTCGGCCGGCAGCACGTGCCCGGTGCGCTCCTGGACCAGCTCGTAGACCAGGCCGAGCACCTGGGCCGGCCCGCCCGCGGCGGCGACGGCGGCGCGCAGGGCGGCGATCGTCGCCGCCGTCCCGGCCTGGGCGGGATGCGGCACCCGCGGCCAGGCGAAGTGCGCCGGGCCGCCGAGGTGGACGTCGGGATCCGACAGCGACCGGCAGGTCGCCGCGGTGTGGCCGTAGTACCCACCGGCGACGCCGATCGCGACCTGGCCGGTCTTGCGCGTGCAGCGGATCAGCCGCAGCGCCTTGTCGATCGCCTCGTCGCGGCTCGACGTCAGGTACATGTGCGGCAGCTCGGGGACCAGCGCGCCGATCCACTCGAGCGCGCGCACCGTGGCCGGCGTGACGTAGTTCATCAGCGTGATCTTGTTGACCGCCGGGCCATAGAGCGCGCCCTGGTCCTCGAGCGCGCGCAGCGACGGCGGCCCGGACGCGAACGGCCGGGTCAGCCCCGACGCGAGGTCGAAGGCGATCTCGACCACGCTCTCGGGACCGTGCGCGGCCGCCAGATCGCCGGGCGGGCGGGCGGCGGCGCGCCGGCGCACCACCTCCTGCGTCACCACCGGATCGGGCACGATCGGCCCGAGCGGGATCCGGTAGTAGATCGCCTGGCCCTCCGGGTCCTCGTACTGGCCGGTCATCACCGAGACCACGTGCGCGCCGAACACCCGGTTCAGGTGCGTCATCTCCGCGGTGCGGCCGACCCGGTTGCGGCTCGAGACGTAGCGGTAGCGCGGCGTGCCGTCGGCGCGCTTGCGCGCGCGCGCGTCGCGCAGCTGGGCCTCCTTGAGCCGCCGGCCGATGCCCGCGCTCTGGAACCCCGGCGCCACGGTGATCGACACCGAGTACAGCGTGTTGTGCTTGCCGAGCATCGGATCGTCGTCGGGGCCCTCGACCGAGCGGCAGTCCTCGAGCGGCGCGCCGATCGCGAAGCCGACCAGCTGCCAGTGGCCGCCGTCGCCCGGCGACGGGCTCTCCGCGACCAGCAGCGCGCCCTCGGCGTCCTCGATCGCGGCGCGGATCTCGCCCGGCGGGGTCCGCCGCGCCGGCTCGTAGACCTGGTACTCGATGTCGAGGATCGCCGGCAGGGGATCCATCGCCTCGCCGTGCGGCACGAGCCGGTAGCGCAGCTCGGGCAGCTTGGCCGCGGCGGCCGGCGCGGCCGCGCTCGCCGCGTCCTCGCCATCCTCCCACTCCGGCGCCTTCTTGCCGGGGTGGGCATCGAGCCACGACAGCGAGCGCCGGATGGTCTCGAACAGCTGGTCGATCTCGCGGGCGTGGAAGTTGTCGTTGAGCCGGTAGCGCGCGGTGCGGCTCCCGGCGCCGAACACCACCGCGCCGCGCCAGAACCGCTGGCCGATG
>DASWRS010000560.1:0-26075 GCA_036403075.1 Kofleriaceae bacterium | reverse complement strand
CGCGTCGCGCGAGGCCATCGCACGGCGCGCCACGCCGTCGGCCCAGCCGCGCGCTCGATCCGACCACGCGCGCGCCGCTCCCCCGGTCCACGCGTCCGCGGCGGCGAACGCCCGCTGCCCGACGGGCGCGAGCCGCGTGGTCCCCACGAAGCGCGCCGCGGCGCGGCCGAGGCTGTGGCCTGCCACGGTGAGATCGGCGCCCAGGCCGCGCACGCGGTCGCGGAGCTCGTCGACCGGGTGCGGAGCGAGGATCGCCCCGTCGTGCAGCGCTGCCGCCACCGCATCCGCCACACCCGGCTCACCCCGCGCGAGCGCCGCCCCCAGCTCGCCGTCCCGGTACCACTTTGCGACCTCCTGGATCCGAGCGGCGCGATCCATCGGCGCGAAGCCGGGTGCGGCGCCGGGCTTGGCCACGGCATCGGCTTCCCGCTCGCGCGGCCCAGCACCGGCGCGCTCCATCGCCGCCCGGTCCGCGCGCTCGGCGACAGCGTCGGCCTCCCGCTCGCGTGGTTCGCCGGGCTCGCTGACCCGCAGGCCGCCGGGCGCGGCTGCCGCGCCGCCGCGCAGCGCCTGGGCCACGTGGGTCAGCTCGTGCACGAGCAGCTTGCGGCCTGTGCGCGTCTCCGGCGCGAACCGGCCGTCGGCGAAGAACACGTCCTCGCCGACCGTGAACGCCTCGGCGTGCAGCGTCGTCGCCGCGCGCACCGCCAGCGAATCGCGGTGGATGCGAACCCCCACGAGCGAGACCCCGAGCTCGCGCTCCATGTCGCGGCGCAGCTCCGGCGGCAGCGGCTCGCCGGAGCCGCGCTGCGCCAGCGCGGCGGCAACCGCGGGATCGTCGGCAATCACCGCGCCGGTGCCGGATGCCCGGCGGTACAGCGTCACAGCGTGGCGCTCGGCGACGTGCCAGAGTGCATGGCCGTCCGGCGTGGCGGCGCCGCCCGCCGGCTCGCGCCATTGCGTCGCGCGGCGCGCGATCGCGCGATCGCTCGTGCGGGCCGCCGCGACGACCTCGCGCCGCAGCGGATGCTCCGGCCCGAGCCAGCGCAGCAGCTCGCGAAGCCCGAGCACGCGGTAGTCGTCGAAGCCGAGCTTGGGGCTCGCGACGTCGAGCACCCGCGTCCGCCGTCCCGGATCGGACGACTCCGCGGCATCGCCCGGCCATGGCGTCCGTCCCTCGAGCCGGGCCAGGAGGCGCTCGACCTCGGTCCACCTGCCGGGGACGTGGTCGCGCGGCCGCACCGGCTCGTCATCGATCCGCCGGCGATGTGCCTCGGCGACCAGCCGGTGCTCGCGAACCCCTCCCATGCGCTCGTCCGTGGCCTACTTCTTAGCGCGGGACAGGCTCGGCGCCGCCGGCAATCGAACATCGCGGGTCGGCGGCGGCACACCGCCACGCGCCCACATGTGGAGGATGGCAAGTCTTGCCGCTTGATGCCGGGCTCACCCGGTGCGGAACACCAGCGAGTGGTTGTTTGCCGGCATCTCGATCGTGTCGCGCAGCGCGAGGCCGTGCGAGCCGGCGACGACCACGAGATCGTCGACGTCGCGCACGCCCCACCGCGGATCGCGGTCGCGCAGCGAGCGATCGAACTCGGCGTTGGACGGGGCGGTGAACGCGCCGCTGAAGCGATACGGGCCGTAGAGGTAGAGCAGGCCGCCGGACGGCAGCAGGCGCGCCGCGCCCGAGAACAGACCGAGCGTCGCCTCCCAGGGCGAGATGTGCACCATGTTGATGCAGACGATCGCGTCGATCTGGGCGACCGGCCAGGTCGCGGCGGTGACATCGAGCGCGACCGGCGCGCGCAGGTTGTCGAGCTCGGCCTCGGCGCGCCACGCCGCGATGCTCGCGAGCGCCGCGTCCGAGGCATCGCTCGGCTGCCAGGTCAACGCCGGAAACGCGCGCGCGAAGTAGATCGCGTGCTCGCCGCTGCCGGCGGCGATCTCGAGCACGGTGCCGCGCGGCGGCAGCTCGCGCGCGAGCACCTGGCGGATCGGCTCGCGGTTGCGCGCGGTCGCTGGCGCATGTTGCTTCGCGTCCATGTTCATCTGCTCCCCGGTTCAGCGCATAGTCGGCGCCATGGCGCTCAAGACCCCGGAACGGTATCTCGACGAGATCCGCGCTCGCAACCTCCGCATCTTCTATCGTGGGCGGCGGTTCGAGAACCCGGTGGATGACCCGGTCGCGGCGCCGGCCGCGCGCTGCCTCGCCGAGACCTACGCCGCGGCGCTCGAGCCCGGCACCGGCATGGCGGCGGAGTCGCCGCTGATCGGCGAGCCGGTGAACGTGTCGAACCTGTTGTGGCACAGCCGCGACGATCTGGTCGCGCGGGTCAAGTGGGAGCGCCTGATCGGCCGGCGCACCGGGCGCGGCGCGCTGCGCTCGCCGGGGCTCGACGCGATCAACGCGCTCGCGGTGGTGACGCACGCCTGCGACCGCACGCGCGGCACCGAGTACCACACGCGCTTGATGGCGTTCGTCGAGCGCGTCCAGCGCGACGACCTCGCGGTGTCCGGCGCGATGACCGACGTCCGCGGCGACCGCTCGCGGCGGCCCGGCACGCAGCCCGATCCCGACGTGTTCCTCCGCATCGTCGACCGCGGCCGCCACGGCGTGGTGCTGCGCGGCGCCAAGGCCCACCAGACCAGCGCGATCCACTGCCACGAGCACCTGGTCCTGCCGATGACCTGCGGCCCGGGCGAGGACGCCTGGGCGATCGCGTGCGCGGTGCCGAGCGACGCACCCGGGATCACGCACATCCACGCGCGCCAGCCGTCGGACTCGCGCCGGGCCGAGGGCGCGCCGCTCGACGTCGGCCTGCCCGCGTTCGGCGGCTGCGAGAGCCTGATGATCTTCGACGACGTCCGCGTCCCGTGGGACCGCGTGTTCCTGTGCGGCGAGACCGAGCACACCCAGGAGCTGGTCCGGCTGTTCGGCTCGTTCCACCGGTTCTGCTACGGCGGCTGCAAGGTCGGCATCGCCGACGTCGTGATCGGCGCGGCCTCGCTGGTTGCCCAGGCCAACGGCGTCGCCGACAGCCGCGCGATCCGCGACAAGCTGACCGAGATGGTCCACCTGAACGAGACCATGTACGCCTGCGCGCTCGCCGCCGCGGTCGAGGGCCACCCGACCGAGGCCGGCACCGTGATCCCCGACATCGCGCTGTCCAACGTCACCAAGCTCAACGTCACCCGGTTCCCGTTCGAGATCGCGCGGCTCGCCGCCGACATCGCCGGCGGCGCGATGCTGACCCTGCCGAGCCAGGCCGACCTCGAGCACGAGGAGCTCGGCCCGCTGGTGACCCGCTACATGACGGCGTCCGCCACGGTCCCGGCGCGCGAGCGCATGGCGCTGTTCCGGCTGCTCGAGTTCCTCACCCACGGCAGCGGCGCGGTCTACTTCCTCCACGAGTCGCTGCACGGCGCCGGCGCGCCCGAGGCGATGCGGATCCAGATCCGCCGCGAGATCCCGCTCGAGCCGTTCGAGGCCGCGGCCCGCGCCCTGCTGGCGAGCTAGGACGCGCTACCCGACGTGGGTGATCTGCCACTCGCGGAGCTCGCCGTCGACGGTGATGTCGATGACGTCTCCGGTGCGGCGGCCGAGGACCGCCTTGCCGAGCGGCGACATCGGCGTGACCACGGACAGATGACCATCGCCGCCGGGGCCGGTGAGCGTGATTCCGGCCCCGACCGGCGCGAGGAAGAACGTGCGGCCCTCGCCGGTGTCGGCGTCCTCGATCTCGACGATCGCGCCGATCGCGATCGCGGCGTTCGCCGGCAGCGTGGCCGGCTTGAACTGGAGCAGGCGGTCGGCATCGGCGAGCGCGAACTGGGCCCGGCGCTGCTGCTGCCTGCCGAGGCTGGCGAGCTGGTGCGCGGCGCGCGCATCCTCGCGCTTCTCGTCGGGAGTCGCGCCCTCGCGCGCCTCGGCGGCAGCGGCATCGCGGGCCGAGAGCGCGACGCGCGCCGAGCTCTCGAGCCGGCGCGCGAGCTGGGTCACGAGGTCGAGCTTGTTCATGCCGGGAGCATCGGATCGCCCGGGGTGCGCGGGCAAACTTCATGCGATCGTGGGTGGCGCGACAACCGGCGAGACCACCGCGAGCCGAAGCCAGCAGGGTGCCGGCGCTGGCGGGACTTGCCGGGTCGCCGGGGAGGCAGGCCCGATAAAACGATGGAAATATCGTGGGCCGTCTCACGTATAAGGTGATGATGCGCCTCGATCGCCAGACCCTGGCCCCCAGCGGGTCGTCGATCGCGACCCAGAACCTCGAGCTGCCGGCGTTCGCCCATGTGCGCGAGCTGGTGCTGCAGGCCGTCCGATGACGGAGCCGACCGCCCCGAGCCCGCCGACCGCGCTGCTCGAGTACCGCTCGCAGTCGCACCGCCGCGCCCGGGGCAACTTCCGGTTTCGCGTCGATCGCGACGGCGGCGTCCGGGTGCAGCAGAACCGCTTCGATCTGCCCGACCACCACGGCTGGGTCGAGGACTATCCCGCAGCGGCGCAAGCGACGCTCGTCGATGCCGAGCCGCGGCTGCTCGCGATCCTCGAGCGCGGCGGGTTCTTCGAGCTCGCCGCGCACCACGACGCGGGGCAGCGCCGCGACGGCGGCCTCCAGGTCCTGGCGTGGCACGGTCCCCGCGCGCGCACCGTCGTCCTCGATCGCGACAAGCTGCCCGGCTTCGAGGCGCTGGTCGGCATGCTGCTGCACGAGCTCTCGATCGGCGAGCTGCTGTCCGCGGCGGCCCGCCGCTGAGCCGCGGCCGCGGATAATGCTCCGGCGCCGATTGGCGACGGCGCCGAATCGTGATGAGCTGGCCAGCATGATCTACTCCTCCATCGTCGACACGATCGGGCGCACGCCGATCGTCCGGATCAACCGCCTCGCGCCGCCCCAGGTGGGGATGTACGTCAAGCTGGAGTCGTTCAACCCGGGCGGGTCGGTGAAGGACCGGCTCGCGATTGGCATCATCGAGGATGCCGAGCAGCGCGGCGTGCTCAAGCCCGGCCAGACCGTGGTCGAGGCGACCTCGGGCAACACCGGCATCGCGCTCGCGATGGTGTGCGCCGCGAAGGGCTATCCGTTCGTCGCCGTGATGGTGGAGACGTTCTCGGTCGAGCGCCGCCAGATCATGCGGGCCTACGGCGCCAAGGTCGTGCTGACGCCGGCGGCCGAGCGCGGTAGCGGCATGGTGCGCGTCGCGGCCGAGCTCGCGGAGAAGCACGGCTGGTTCCTGGCGCGCCAGTTCGAGAACCCGGCCAACCCGGCGTACCACCGCCAGACCACGGCGCCCGAGATCCTCTCCGACTTCGCCGGCCGGCGGCTCGACACGTTCGTCACCGGCTGGGGCACCGGCGGCACGCTGACCGGCGCGGGCCAGGTCCTGAAGCGCGCGCGGCCGGACCTCCGCATCGTCGTGTGCGAGCCCGCCGAGGCCCAGCTGCTCGACGACAAGCCGTGGAAGCCGCACAAGGTCCAGGGCTGGACTCCGGACTTCGTGCCGGCGGTGCTCGACCGCACCGTGTTCGACGAACGCGTCGCGGTCACCGACGACGAGGCGATCACCACCGCGCGGGCGCTTGCCCACAAGGAGGGCATCTTCGTCGGGATCTCGGCCGGCGCCACGTTCGCCGGCGCGCTGCGCGTCGCCCGGGCCGCGCCCGCCGGGAGCGTCGTGCTCACGATGCTGCCGGACACCGGCGAGCGCTACCTCTCGACCGTGCTGTTCGAGGGCGTCAACCAGGGCTCCGACGAGGTCTAGCCTAGAAGTCGAACTCGCGGAGCCAGTGGTCGTTGTAGCCGCCGGGGTGCTTGATCAGATAGTCCTGGTGATAGTCCTCGGCGCGCACCCACGTGGTCGCAGGCTCGATCTTGGTCACGATCGGCCGCTTCCACTTGCCGGAGTTTTCGACCCGCGCCTTGACCGCCTCGGCGGTCTCGCGCTGCGCATCGGAGGTCGCGAAGATCTCCGAGCGGTACTGCGTCCCGACGTCGTTGTTCTGGCGATCCAGCGTCGTCGGATCGTGGGCACGGAAGAACCAGTGCGCCAGCAGGTTCTCGTACGAGATCTGGTGCGGATCGAACACGATCCGGACCGACTCGGCGTGGCCGGTGTCGCCGTCCGAGACCTCGTCGTACGTCACCTTGGTCGACTTGCCGCCGGCGTAGCCGACCTCGATCGAGACCACGCCGGGCGCCTCGCGCATCACCTTCTCCATGCCCCAGAAGCAGCCGCCGGCGAGGATCGCGACCTCGCGCGGACCCTGCGGATCGATCGCCGGCTTGGCGACCTTGGGCGGCGCCGGCTTCGCGGGCTCGCAGCCCACGACCAGCGCGGCGAACATCGAGAATGCTACGAGCGACCGGCCAGCCATGCTCGTCATCATGCCCTAGCTACGCAGCCGGCGAAGGTGGGTTACCGCCGCGGCATGGACTGCCCGCTCCGCCCCGGGATCGCGCTGAACTCGACGTGATTCTCAGTGGTTCCGAAATAGGTGCAGCTTTTTGCGACAGATTTCGGGGAACCCGCGTTTAGCTGGTCGATGGAGAGCAAATCACCGCTCGCGGCGCGCGGCCGCCCGGGCGCCTGCGTCGAACCCGATCCGATCCTGTGCTTCGTCGAGACCGACGAGCTCGAGCTGCGCCCTCGCCTGCTGGTCGATCGGCTGCTCCACGTCCGCACCCTGCTCCAGGCCAACACGGTGCTCGCGCCGCGGTTCCAGCTCGGCGACTGCGCCGCCGCCCACCACATCGTCCTGGGCAGCGCGGCCAACGCCGGCCTGGCCGTCGACCGCCTGTGGTTCTACGGCTTCGCGGTCGAGCCGTCGGCCGATCCGCCCGGCATCCGGTTCTTCGTGTCGTCGTCGCACACCGAGGCCGAGCTCCGCGCCTTGCTCGTCGCGATCACGATGGTGGTGCGCGAGCTGACCCGGACGTCGCCGGCCGAGCCGTCGTCGAGCGCCAAGCGCTGAACGGCTACCTGCGCTTGACTTCCAGCTCACCGTCCTCGACGTGCTGTGGTCGCTCGGCTGGTCGATGATCTTCGAAAACCAGACTGCCATGCTGGCGCCGGGCTCAGGCGCGCGAGGTGCCCGCCACCGCGTGCGCGAGCTCGGCCTGCTTGACCTCGCTCAGCGGCTTGACGACGCCGCGGCGCTCGCCGGCAGGCGGCCTCACGCTGGTCATCACCACCGTGGGGTCGAGGGCGTCGACGAAGTAGCCGGTCCAGACCTGCGGCTTGAGCCATACGGCGTGGCCGAGCACGGTCTGCAAGTTCAGGATGCTGTGCCGCACCAGGAGGTGCGGATACCACTCGTTGTGCTGATAAAACGCCGTCTCGAACGGCACGCCGACGTGGGTATAGAACGGGAGCGGCGGGAGGTCGGGGGCGTAGTCGTAGTAGTTGAGGACCCGCGTCGTGGGCGGGTTCTGCTGGGCGTAGACCTGTGCCCAGCGCTCGGTGCCGACCATCGGGCTCGCGAAGTTCATGTTGGTGGGGCGGAGGTTCGGCGTGCTCAGCTTGACGTCGAGCGTGAACAGCGACGACAGCGCGGCGCCCAGGCTGTGGCCGGTGATGTAGAACGAGCCGACCTCGTGCTTCTGCATCAGGGCGAACAGCTGCTGCTGCATCGACTGCTTCATCGACCCGCCGGTCAGCGTGTAGATGCCGAAGAACCCGGCGCTGACGTGGGCCGCGGGCTGCGGCGTCTTGCCGCGATCCATCGGGACGAACGCGGTGGTCTCGGCGAACAGGTCGTTGTAGATGTCGAGGTCCGAGTCAGTGCCGCGAAACGCAAAGATGTAGGTCACCGGGCTGGCGATCGAGCGAAACACCAGCCCGAAGCGCTCCTCCTGTCCGCCGAAGATGAAGCTGTCCCACCCGGTCCAGCGATCGACCGCGCGATACCCGGCCGGCGGCACGATTGGTTTGCCTTCGTAATCGGCATAGGCTGCCACCGACGCCTGCGCAAGCGCCAGCGTCAGGGCCGGATCAACGCTCGTCTGAGCGAGTGAGTCGGAAGGTACCTTCGAGCTTTCCATACATGACCTCGTGAGTGGATGCGCCACTCTGGGATCGCGGAGCCCTCCTGTCAATTACGACGCATTACCGCACGCGGCGCCTCCCCGGGCGAGCGCGGCGGTTGTCACCTTCCCGACTCGCGGCCAGAGTCGAACGCCCTGTGGGCGAACCATCACTCGCGCAGGCGATCGCATTCGGGTGCTTCGTTCCCGGCGAGTGCGCACGCCCGGCCCATCGCCCAGTAGCTCACCGGCGCTGGAGCTATGCGTTCGCGCCGCGCTGTACCGCGGGCCCGACTCGTTCGCCTGGGCGCGCTTCAACGCCCGCGGCGAGGTCGTCGCCGAGGCTGTGTACTGGCCGGCGATCCCGGCGGCGGCGATCGCCGACGCCGTGCCGCCCGACTCGATAACCGACGCGACGACCAGGGCGCCGAGCGAGTTGCCCTGCAGGTCTCGCCGTGTGCTGTGCCCCGGAACCGGCGCCGCACGGCATCGTGACGACCGCCGGATCCAGCGACGATGGATACATCGACATCACGCGAAGCCTGGTCAATGGACCGCGTTGAGCATGAACGTGCCGAACACGTTGTCCTGGTAGACGTTGAACTCCGGCGGGCCCGTGTACACCGGGACGCACGGCGGCGTGCTGGAGCCGCATGGCGGCCCGGTGATCGATACCGTGTCGACCTGCGCGGTCGTGCTGGTGATCGAGCTGCTCGACTCGTGGGTGTGGGTGAGCGTGTGGGAGAGGCTGACGGACGTGCTGAAGGTGACGCCGAAGAAGCTGGCCGACGTCGAGGCATCGATGCCGTAGCCGACCTGCGACTGGTACGACGAGCTCCGCCCCAGCGTGGACATGTGGTTGTACGAGTTGGTCAAGCTCTGGGTCAGCGGGGTGCCGCCCGGCGCTGGCTGCCGGTAGATGAAGCTCTGCGCGCCACCGCTGGGGGTGCTGGCGATGGTGAACCTGCCGTCGACCGTGGTCGCCGGCACGGCAGTGCTGCTCAGCACAACGCTGTAGCCCGGATCCGCAAACGGATCGGCGCGCAGGATGTTCGCGAAGTCCTCGGCGGTGAGGCCGGGGCCCTGCCCGGCGGCGAAGACCTGGTTGGCCGCGAAGCTGCGCGCCAGGACCGAGGCATCCTGGAACGGCAACGGGCCAAAGTGACCGTTCAGGTAACCGACCTCGATCGGCCAGATGTCCATGGCGGGCTGATCAATGGCGTTGTAGCCGTAGCCGTTCCAGGTCACGACCGACGGGAAGCCGGGCAGCTTGGGGTACACGGTGAACAGCATCACGGGGTTCAGCCACAACCAGATGAGATCGTAGTCATGGTTGACCGGCCTGAACGCGTCCGGTGTCCCGGCCAGGCGCGTCGTGAACAGGTTCTGGATGCTCACGCTCACAGAGGACGAGTCACTCGAGGACTGGGTCTCGGAGGTCGTGCCCGTCACCGTGAGCTTGCCATCCACATAGCCGCCAATGAGCTTCCAGCTCTCGCCCACGCCGGTCGACACGCTCACCGAGGTGTTCGACGAGAACGAGCTCGACAGCGACGTGGTGGTCCCGAACGACGTGCTCGTCGAGTACTCCACGAAGCTGGCCGGGCCGGGCGGGACGTAGGTCACGCCGACCACGAGATACTTCGGGCCGACGTAGCCAGGAACTCCGGCGCAGATCAGCGAGGCATCGCCGCTTGGATCGAACGTGATCGTGCAACCGCCCCGCAGTTTCAGCGTGGAGATGCGATTGGAAAAACATGGGGATCGCTCCCCGTCGAAGCGTGCGACCAGCGTTGGATTGGTGATGGTGTCCAGTGAGTACGAGAAGCTGGTGTATTGCGTCACCAGATCGAAGCGCTGCGTACTGCCGCAGCGCATCGAGGTGCTGTTCTCGGTCATCGTGAGGAGCCCGCCGCCGGTCACCGGCCACGTGACCGTCTGGGCGCCGGCCGCGCTCGACCACAGGACAAGGCAGGCGATGACACCGAGCCCCGTCGCAAACTTCACTGTCGTCATGACTTCCTCCGTGCCCGAGGTGATCGAGGTGATCGAGGTGATCGAGCCGTGCCAGTACAACCGATGTTCGAAATCGTGATTTCGAATCGTCCGAGACATTCTCACTAACATGAGAGGCGCAGCCGCGTGGCCGCACGCACGATCAAATCGGCCGATATTTCGCGCCGCGGATCCGACCCAGGCCCGAGCATCTGCTGGACGAGGCAACGAGTCCGTCGTCGCCACGACGACATCGACCCGGACGAGCTGCGGGGCGTCAGCCGGCGCTGATCGCACAGCCGGCATCCGGGGGTGCTCGCCCGCGCGGTCGCGGATACAGTGCATTGAGCTGCGTCACCGACGGCGTGATCAACAGCAGGCGCACCTCGTGCAAGGTAGCCCGCTTTGCAGTACGGTCGACCCCAGGAACGTGCGACTCAACAAGTACCTGAGCGAGAGCGGTGCCTGCTCGCGCCGCGAAGCCGACAACCTGATCGCCGAGGGCCGGGTGACGGTCAACGGCAAGCGCGCCCAGGTCGGCATGCAGGTCGCCGACGGCGACGACGTCCGGCTCGACGGCGACCGCGTCGGCCAGGCGCGCAAGAAGCTCAAGCCGGTGTACATCGCGCTCAACAAGCCGGTCGGGATCACGTGCACGACCGAGCGCCACGTCGCGGGCAACATCGTCGACTTCGTCAACCACAGCGAGCGGGTGTTCCCGATCGGCCGGCTCGACAAGGACTCCGAGGGCCTGATCCTGCTGACCAACGACGGCGACATCGTCAACGAGGTGCTGCGCGCGGAGCACAGCCACGAGAAGGAGTACGTCGTTCGGGTCGATCACGCGATCACGCCGGAGTTCGTCGAACGCATGGCCGCGGGCGTGCGGCTGTCCGACGCGATGACCAGGCCGTGCAAGATGCTCGCGCTCGGACCCAGGGCGTTCCGGATCATCCTGACCCAGGGCCTGAACCGCCAGATCCGCCGCATGTGCGAGGCGCTCGGCTACACGGTCGAGGCGCTGCAGCGCGTGCGGATCATGCACATCAAGCTGGGCGAGCTGCCGCTCGGCCGCTGGCGCCAGCTCTCGGCGCAGGAGATCGCACCGCTGCTGCCGGCGAGCGCCGCGGAGCCGGCGCGAGAGCCACGCCGCGCCGCCGCACCACGCTCGCGTCGGTCCGGGCGGTAGGCGACCTCCTGATGTCGCCGGGACGGCGGAAATCGTGCCGCGGGCCGGTACGCTTCCCTGCCGTCCACGCTACACAGCGTGGTCTTGTCGACGCCCGCGTTCTCGATGCTCTCGCTCGCGCCCGCGTGGCTCGAGAACCTCGCGCAGCTCGGCTACGTCGAGATGACGCCGATCCAGGCGCTCGCCCTGCCGGCGATGCTGGACGGCCGCGACGTGCTCGGTCAGGCCGCGACCGGCACCGGCAAGACGGCGGCGTTCGGGCTCGCGCTGCTGGCGCGGATCACGCCGCGCAGCGGCCGGCCCGGCGCGCTCGTGCTGTGCCCAACGCGCGAGCTCGCCGCGCAGGTGGCCGACGAGCTGCGGCGGCTCGCGCGTCCGCTGCCGCACACCCGCGTGCTCACCTTGAGCGGCGGGAGCTCGGTGCAGCGCGAGCGCGCGTCGCTCGACCATGGCGTCGACGTGATCGTCGGGACGCCGGGCCGGGTCCACGACCACCTGGTCCGCGCACGGCTCGAGCTCTCGGGGATTCGCACGCTCGTGCTCGACGAAGCCGATCGGATGCTCGAGATGGGGTTCGTCGAGACCGTCGGGGCGATCGCCCGCGCGGTGCCGGCGGAGCATCAGACCTTGCTGTTCTCGGCGACGTTCCCCGAGGCGGTGCGCGCGCTGAGCTCGACGTACCAGCGCGACGCGCTGCACGTGGTCGTTGCCGCGGACGACGTCGCGGCGCGGATCACCCAGGTCGTGTACGACATCGAGCGCACCGAGCGCCTGCCGGCGCTGATCCGGATCCTCGGTCACCATCGCCCGGCGTCGGCGATCGTGTTCTGCAACCACCGCGAGACCTGCGACGAGGTCGCCGGCGCGCTCGCGAGCGCGGGGTTCGCGGCCGTCGCGCTGCACGGCGGCATGGAGCAGCACGATCGCAACACGGTGTTGTTGCTGCTCCGCAACGGCAGCCTGCGGGTCGTGGTGGCGACCGACGTTGCGGCGCGCGGCCTGGACATCGACGACCTCGGCGCGATCATCAACTACGATCTACCCCGCGAGCCCGACGTGTTCGTGCATCGCATCGGCCGCACCGCGCGCGCGGGTCGCCGCGGGCTCGCGATCAGCCTGTTGCATCCATCGGATGGCCGGATCCTCGATGATCTGCGGCAGGGCCCGCTCGCCGGGATCGCGAGCTCGCGGATCCCGTCGGCCGAGGCGCAGCAACCGCCACCCCCCGCGATGGTCACGATCGCGATCCAGGGCGGGCGCCACGACCGGCTGCGGCCGGGCGACATCGTCGGTGCGTTGACGACCGGGATCGGGATCGCGGCGACGGACATCGGGCAGATCACGGTCAACGATCGGATCAGCTTCGTCGCGGTCGCCGCGGCGGTCGGCCGCCGCGCACTCGACGGCCTCGCCGCCGGCCGGATCAAGAACAAGCGGTTTCGCGCGTACGAGGTCCGGCCGCCGCGGTAGCACCGCCTGGATCCTCGGCGTGCCGCCTTGCCGGCTGCGCCTGTCCGGACTTCGGCGCTGCGCGCGTCAGGCTTCGTCGTCGGGATCGTCGCCGGGATCGTCGCCGCTCGTCGGGCCGTGGTCGCTCGCGTCCGGCGCCGGTCGCTCGATCCGCTCGAAGCTCAGGGTGAAGTACAGGCCGCTCTTGCCCTGCTTCTCGAACGCACGGACCGCGTAGGCCGCCTCGTCGCTCACGATCGTGCCGGACCACGCCGGGGTGGGGGCGGCAGCGCCGGCTTCCTTCGTGCCACGTGCGCCGGCCCGGCCGGGCTTCGCCGGCGCCGGGTGGAGGGCGCCGCGAAACACCTCCGGCGGGAACGTGTTCTTGTCGCCACGTGGCGGCGCGAGGCTGATCGCGAGCTGGTCCTCGCGTCGCCAGCCGCGGATCTCGTACGTGGTGCCAGCGATGGTGCAGTCGCCGTGAAACCCCGGATGGCTGGGGCGTTGTTTCTGCGCGTGCTCGAAGAGGTTGCCGCGGTCCCGAGTTTGCCTGTCCGACATGGCAGGCCCACGTAGAGCACAGCTCGGCGCTCGATGCACTCCCCAGATCCAGCAATCGATGCAGCCGCCCGGGTCTGCCATGGTGGGATCCATGGGTTCGCCGCTACCACAGCAACGTCATGAACTACCGCAGCGGCACAGGCCGACGGAGAGCTGGTCGGTGACCATCCGGGCGAGCGCCGACCGGATCGCCGGGCCAGGTATCGCAGCCCTCGGTGACCACGGCGCCGGTGGACTCGGCCGGAACCCGACCGCAAATGCGGCGCCGGGGCTCGTGCTGCATGTCCTGCGCGGATGACCGGCGTGTCGCCCGCGGCGGTCAGTGGCCGCGGACAGGGCGGCCCACCCCGCCGCGCGCCGCCGCGACCGGCTCCCCCGCGAGCGCGCGATCGTAGAACCCGAGCTTGCGCTCGATCGCCTCGAGCGTCGACTTGAGCCGCGCGAGCTTGGCCTCGACCTCCACGCGGTGTGCGTCGAGCAGCGCGCGGCGCGCGGCGACCGTGCTGTCACCGCGCCGGACGAGCCGCGCGTACTCGAGCATGCGCCGGATCGGCATCTCGGTCGCGTGCAGCTTCTTCAGCAGCTCGAGCCAGCGCAGATCGTCGTCGCCGTACCGGCGGTGACCGCTGCGCGCCCGCGCGACGCGCTGCACCAGGCCGATCCGCTCGTAATAGCGCAGCGTGTGCGTCGTGATCCCGGTCCGTGCGGCGACCTCGCGGATGCTCAGGCCCGCGCCGGCATCGGCCCGAGGCTTCGGTACGGCTGCCATGCCCGGGACGATACGACGCGCGCCGCGTCAGGTCACTTCAGGCGCTCGGCGACCTCGCGGATCTGGGCCTCGCCGGGCGCACCCCGGGACACGCCCCGCGGGTCGCGCGCGTTCTGGAACTCGACCATCCAGCCGGGGTACTCCGCCGGCAGGGCGCTCGCGTCGTCGAGCAGCTTGACGTGCTCGGCGGCCAGCTTCAGCTCGGCGGCGCCGAGGTTGTCGACGAGCTGCTCGCGCTTCTTCGCGCCGACGATGATGCTGGTCACGAACGGCCGGGTGAGCTGCCACGCGAGCGCGACGCGCGCCACCGATGAGCCGGTCGCCTCGGCCACCGTGCGCAGCGCGCCCAGCACGCGCGGCAAGCGCTCCCGGTTGACCGGCGGAAAGTCGAACGACGCCCGCCGCGCGTCCGCCGGCCCGGCCTTGTCGGGATCGAACTTACCCGACAGCAGCCCGCCCGCGAGCGGGCTCCACGGCAGGATCGCGACCCGCTCGGCCAGGCACATCGGCGCGATCTCGCGCTCGATGTCGCGCCCGGCGATCGAGTAGTAGACCTGCGCGCTCTGGAACCGGGTGAGGCCGTTCGCGGCGGCGAACGTCAGCGCCTTCGACGCGACCCACGCCGGCAGGTTACTGAACCCGACGTAGCGCGCCTTGCCGGACCGCACCACGTCGTCGAGCGCGCGCACGGTCTCCTCGATCGGCGTCGCGGGATCGAAGCCGTGGATCTGGTACAGATCGACGTGATCGAGGCCGAGCCGCCGCAGGCTGGCATCGATGCTGGCCAGGATGTGCGCGCGCGACAGCCCGACCTGGTTGATCCCCGGGCCGACGCGCCCGCGGACCTTGGTGGCGACCAGCACCTGCTCGCGCGGGCGGGCGAGCGCCTTCAACGACGCACCGACGAGCCGCTCGCTCTCGCCCTCGGAGTACACGTCCGCCGTGTCGATGAGGTTGACGCCGGCGTCGAGCGCGGTGCCGATCAGCGCCTCCGCGTCCTTGCTGCCGAGATCGCCGATCGCCTGCCACATGCCGCCGCCGCCGAACGTCATCGCGCCGAGGCAAAGCTCCGAGACATACACGCCGGTCTGGCCCAGGGGGTTGTAGCGCATTGGATTGCCTTTCTGGTGAGGGTCCGCGCACCCTACGACTTCGAGCGCGCTCGAAGTCAAGGGCTCGAACCCCGGGATCGCGAGCTCCTCACCCTGACGAATGCGAAGGTAGGGCTAGGATTCGCCGTCTTCGTCGAGCTCTTCCGCGGCCCGCTTCTCCGCGGCGCGTTGCTCGACCCCGGGCCGCTCCGCCTTGACCGTCCCCGCGACATGCAATAGCCACTCTCGGGTCGACTGCCCGAGCGCCTTGGGCGCATGGTAACAGCCCATCTCGCGGAACAACGCATTCGCGAGGTCGTCCTCGTCCGGATGATCGGCAATGAACGCGCCGATGCCATCGATGAGCGTATCGATCGTGACGGGGTCGTTCACGTCGGTGGCGTACATCGAGATCACCTGCTCCGGCGTATCTGCTTCTCGGCGCCAGTCCTGATGGAAGTAGGCGGCGAAGAAGTGACGCAGGGTCTTGCGCTGCGGCTCGGTGATCATGGGATGGGGAAGCCTGTCAGAATGAACCAGTTACCGCCACCCGAGCCCTTCAAGACGAGTGTGATGCCGCTGCCCGGCGTCGATGCGGTTGCGCCTCGCAGCATCACGCTGCCGCCCGAGAACGATCCGGTGAGCTCGAGCTTCCCCGTGGCGCCGGCTGCGAGCCACTCCCAGAACTGCGCGCCGGTCTGGCGCAGTGTGGCGGCGACCGCGGCCTGGGCTTCCGCGGCGGAGTTGAACGTGGAGGCGGCAGGGATCCCTGGTTCGGCGCCCAGCCGCGTCGTGAGCTCGGCGTCCGTCTTCCCGATGTGGGTGCCGTTCAGGTGGCCGGCCGGATCGTGCGCCGCGAGGGGGCCTGCGCTTCCCGGGAGCCGTGACAGTTCCGGGTTGGCGAGGAGCGCCTCCAGCGCGGCCCCGTCGGTGACGCCGGGGTGCTTGAGCAGATTCTGCAGCATCCGGGCGTCCTTGATGTCGGCGTGACCCAGGAGGCGCTCGAGCTGTGCAGAATCGAGGATCTTGGCGTCGGCGAGCAGCTTCTCGATCTGGGTCGCCGCGGTCACCTTGGAGTTATTGAGCAGCCGCAGCAGCGCTTCGCCATCGGCGAGCTTGGCGTTGCCGAGCAGCTTCTCCAGCACCGAGCCGTGGGGGACCTTGGCGTGGTTGAGCAGGTCCTCGAGCATCTGGGCGTCGCGGATCTTGGTGCTCGCGAGCAGCCGCTCGAGCATGGCGGCGTCCTTGATCTTGGCGTTCGCGAGCAGGCGCTCGAGCGTGGCGACGTCGGGGATCTTGGGGCCGCGGAGCATCTCCAGCAGCTTGTCGATCCCTCCGACCTTGTTCGCGAGCTCGAGGAGCTTGTCGAAGCCGCCCGCGTCGCTCGCGAGCTTGACGAGCTTGTCGAAGCCGCCGGCCTTCTGCGCGAGCTCGAGCAGCTTCGGCAGACCGCCGACCTGCTGCGCCATCTCAAGCAGCTTCGGCAGACCGCCGGCCTGCTGCGCCATCTCGAGCAGCTTCGGCATGCCGCCGACCTCCTGCGCGAGCTCGAGGAGCTTCTGGATCCCACCGGCCGCGGTGATCAGCTCCAGTAGCTTGTCCATGCCGCCCGCGGCCTTCGCGAGCTCGATGAGCTTGTCGACGCCGCCGACGGCCGTCGCGAGCTCCATCAGCTTGTCGATGCCGCCCGCGGCGGCCGCGAGCTCGAGCAGCTTGGCGATGCCGCCCGCCGCCTCGGCGAGCTCGACCAGCTTCTGCACGCCGCCGACCGCCTCGATCAGCTCGAGCAGCTTGGCGACGCCGCCCGCGGCCTCCGCCAGCTCGACGAGCTTCGCGATGCCGCCGGCTGCCTCGGCCAGCTCGAGCAGCTTCTCGGCGCCGCCGACCGCGCGCAGGAACTCGAGCGCCTTGCCGATGCTGCCGAACGCACGGACGAGCTCGATCGCCTTGCCGAGCCCGCCAAGCGCCTGCACGAGCTCGGCCGCCTCGGGCACCCACTTCGCGACGTTCAGCAGCTCGCCCCACTCGAACTCGATGCCCGCCGCGCCGAGCACGATGTTGAATAGCGCCTTGCCGAACAGCTTGCCGCGCTCGTACGGCGACAGCCCCGGCGTCGTGATCGCGAGGTAGATGTAGTACGCCGCGAAGCACAGGCCGAGGATGAGGCCTGCGATCAGCAGCGCCTCCCAGCCGACGAACACCACGACCAGCACGACGATGATGATCAGCGCGATCAAGATCAGGATGCCCCAGAGCGTCTGGAGCATGCTCCACAGGCCCTTGAGCAGCTCCCAGGCGGCCTCGAAGAACCCGACGATCATGCCGCCGAGGAACGAGAACACGTCGCCCATGAAGCTCGTGACCGAGTCCCACGCGCTCTCCCACCAGCTCTTGTCGCGGTGCGACTCCTGCTCCTTCGCCTTCGCGTCGTTGAACTGATTGCCGAGATCGGTATCGAGCTTGGTGATCTGCGAGTCCTGCTGCGCGAGCGAGTCGTCGACGCCGCCGGACAGCTTCGTGACGTTGTCGGTGAGCTGCCGCGTCCAGCGCGACTGACCCTCGGTGACGACCTTACCCATCGCCGTGTCGGCGCCCGGCGTGATGGTCCCGATGTTCGTCACCGCCGAGGTCGAGGACTCGTCGAGCTTCGCGGTCGTGGCCGTGACCTTGCCGGTCAGGCTCGTCTTCATGCCCGTGGACACGGTGTCGAGCTGGCCGACGACGCCCTGCGTCTGCTGCTGCGCGCCCTGCGTCGCCTGCGTCTTCGCCGCGTCGAGCGCGCTCAGTGCCTGCGTGCTCGTCGAGGTGAGCTTGCCGAGCGACGTGTTCACGACGCCCGCGATCTTCGCGTGGATCGTCGCCGTGACCTCGGGCGTGGCCGCGTACTTCAGCCCGTCTTGCTCGGCCTGGTCGGCGTGCGTCGCGATGTCCGTCGCGAGCGGCTCGAGCTTCGCGGTGAGCTGCTGCACGCCCTGGTCGAGCTGCTGCGTCGAGCCCTGCGTCAGCTGGTCGTAGACCTCGGCCGTGCCGGTCTGCTTGTCGAGGACCTGCTGCCGCGACTGGTCGAACGATTTCGTGATGCCGTCGCGGGCGCTCGCGATGCCGTCGTCGATCGACTTGATGCCGTCGGTCTGGTTCTTGTCGATGTGCGAGCGCGCGTCCGCGAGCTTCTCGGGCATCGCCGCGACGGTGTCGGCGGCGTCCTTGCGCAGATCCGTCGCGAACTTCGTGCCGTGATCGACGCACGTCTGGTGCGCCTCGTTGGCGCCGTCGAGCAGCTTGCTCGCGAGGTCTGCGGCCTTCGAGCGCACGTCGTTCGCCGTGCTCGCGCCACCCTCGATCGTCCCGAACTGACCCGCCCACTTCTCGCCGACGGCACGCGCGTTCGCCGAGCGCTGCTGCGCGCCCTGGAGCACGCGGTTGCCCTGCTGCGTCGCCTGCGTGATCGCGCTCGTCGCGAGTGTCTCGCCGGTCGTGCGCACGGCTTGCTGCTGGCGCGCGAGCGCCTGATCGAGCTTCGCGTGCTCCTGCTGCGCGGCGGTCCGCACGTGCGTGCGCGACGTCTCGGCGTGCGTGTTCAGATCCGTCAGCGACTGATCGCGATCGGTCTGCATCCTGGTCAGCGTCTGCGCGAAGCCGACGATCAACTTCGCCTTCTCGACGACGATCGCCGCCGTGACCTCGGCCTTCACGGCCGCGGCCTTCGCGGTCAGCGCCTGCTTGTGCTGCGCGGCGATCCTGCGGACCTGCGCCGCGAAGCTCCCTGTCGCGGTCACTCCCGCACCCGCGCCGGACGGGGCGGCGGCCACCGGTGCAGCAGCCGCCGGTGCACCGGCCGCGTGCGCGGGGGACGCGGGCGTGGCGGCCGCCGGTGCGGGAGTCGGCGCGGCGCCGCGGCGTGCGGGGGCCGCGGGGGGCCGCGCGGTGGGGCTCGCGCCGGCTGGCTTCGGGGGGCTCGGGACCGGCGTGCGCTTCGGCTTCGGCGCCGGCGCCGTCGAGGGATGGGCGGTCGGGCGCGCGGCGGCCTTCGACGCGGGTGCCCCGCCAGCCCCGCCGGGGCCGGGCGAGCCGGCGGCGGCCGTGCGCGACACGACGGGGCCGGTGCGGGCGCGCAGCGCGAACGGCCCCGCGATCGTCGCGATCGCCGACGCGTGCGCGTGAGCGCGCTGGCTCATCGGACCGGCCTCGGCGAAGCGATCCGCGAACGCATCGGCCTCGAGCTCGTGCGCGTCGCCAGGAGCGCTGATCGCGAGGCCCTCGGCGCGCGGCGTCGTCGGTGTGCGCGACTGGACGACGTGGGCGATCTCGTGCGCGATCAGCCGCTCGCCCGCGATGCTCGCCGGGTCGTAGGCGCCGCGCGCGAAGAACACGTCCTCACCGATCGCGAACGCGCGGGCCCCAAGGGCGCGGGCCGCGAGATCCGCCGCGTCGTCGACGTGCACGCGCACCGCACCGAGCGACGCACCGAGCGCGGCCTCGAGGCGGGCGCGCAGCGCACCGTCGAGCGGGGTGCCGCCCATGCGGGCCTTGCCCACGAGATCCGCGGCCCTCGCATCGACGACCCCGGACTCCGCCTTGCGGTGGATCTCGACGGGCGCCCCCCGCGCCGTGAACGTCGCGAGGTCATAGCGCCCCGGCACCTGGGGGCGCAGCTTCTTGCCCTCGGCTTCGTGATCGACGAGCGTGGTCCGCCCCACCGCGGGTGCGCTCCGGCGGGCCCGCACCGCCGCGCGCGCCTGGTCGTGGAAGCGTCGCTTCGCCGCCGCGTGGTCGCGCGTCTCGCGCTGGGCGCGCCGCCAGATCGCGCGCACCTCGTCGCGGTCGAGCCCGTACGCGTCTGCCTCCGCGATCGGATCGAGCTCGCCACTCCCGCGACCAGCCGCCAAGAAATCCCGCATCACCCCTTGCTGCGATTGTACGCTGGCGGCCCGGATTCCTGCCCACCAAGGTGGGCGCTGCTCCCAACCTTCGCTTGGCTAACAAGTCCAACTGTTCGTACACGCAGAAGAAAACGTCGTCGCGGAGAACAGTGTGCGCGTACACATTACGCCACCGCGCCCCAGCGGGTCTCCGCTCACGCGCTGGCGCTCGCAAGCGCGACGCGCTCCGGGCCAGACCATGGCAAGCAGCCGCCATCTATGCGCCGCGGTGAACCAGGTCGGCGCGGTCAGCGGTGGCCTGGATGCGCACGGCGTTGACCTGGTCGGAGCCGTACGCGCGGTCGTGGGCCTCGGCATCGGAGCGACCGTAGCGACGATGGCGCTCGACCAGGCGGGCGATGCGGACGGACTCGTCGGGGGCCAGGAACCAGACCTCGTGGAGGAGGGCGCGCAGGGCGCTCCATGGGTGGTCGGGAAGCAGCAGGTAGTTGCCTTCGGTGACGACCAGCGGGATCTCGGGCGCGACCGGCACGGCGCACGCGATCGGCTCCTCGATCTCGCGGCAGAACTCGGGAGCGTAGACGGTCTCTGCGTCGGGTTGGTCGGCCCCGTTGCGGCGCAGCCGGCGGATCAGGTCGACGTAGCCGGCTGCGTCGAACGTGTCGGGAGCGCCCTTGCGCTGCTCCCGGCCAAGCCGGCGAAGCTCGCGCTGGGACAGGTGGAAGCCGTCCATGCCGACGAGCACCGCGCGGTCGCCGAGCGCGGTGACCAGCCGCTCAGCCAGCGTGGACTTACCGGCGCCGGGCGCGCCGCAGATGCCCAGCAGACGTCGGCTCCCGGTGCCGGCCAGCGCCTGCGCGCGGCTGGTGAGGCGGTCCAGATCGGTACGATCCGTCATGCGCATGATGATGGCTCGAGCCGGCGCGGCGCGCGATCGGTCATGCCTCGTGATGATGGCGGCGACCAACTCGCCGAGCGCGACCTCGACCCGCTCGGGCCGGCGCATCACGACTACCGGAGAGGCGGCCATCGAGCGCGCACCCGAAAATCCGGTATGCGGCTCGTAGAGGACCATAAAGTAAGCTGAGGTCATGCGGCGATTCGAGCGCACGTTCAAGATATGGGACTTCTACATCACGCATTCGCAGCTCCTATTGCGCAGCCACAAGACGGTGACGCACCCGAAAAACATCGACATCATCTTCGGGGATGTCGATTACGTCGAGCTGCCGGCTACCCTGTTCGGACTCGATCTCGTGGACGCTGGACCGGAGGACTACCGCAAGGCGGAGCAGGTGATGGACGGTCCCGTTGCCGCCGAGCGGGTGTTCGCCATCGAGACGAAGGGGCGGCGCTATCTCGTCATCGCCGCGGGATGGTGATCCAGGAAAACGAGCTGATGATGCGCGAGTCGAGCCTGGAAAAGGGTCCACCCTAGCAGCCGGCGCGGGCTTCCGCGCCGGCTGCGCCGGTCCCCCGGGTCTCGGCGCGGGGCCAAGCTCGGGGTTAGCGGGCAACGGCGGCACGCCGCCGCGCGGTCTCGCCCACGCGGATCCGCAAATCGATGCCGACTAGCGCAAGGCTGCGGGCACGTGATGGGGATCGACGCGAATCTCAAGCGTCGACGACCGACTCGTTGGCCCCTGAACTATGATGCAGCCCCACCGTGCAACCGGATCCTCACGAGATCGTCGAGCAGCGACTCCGCACCGAAGCAGAGCGACGGAAGGCCCCCATCGAGGTCGTCCGTTACGCGGTCCTGCGTCGCGGGCTCGACGCAGCGCAGTCCGATCGCCAGGCGCGCGCCGTCGCCGCCGACGTCGTGCTGGTGACGGCAACGCTCACGGAGCACCAGGAACTCGAGAGGGCGGCGAAGGAGCTTGGCTTTGGTTTCACCGCACAGCCAGGGCGCGCGGGTGACTACTACCGCCTCGGCGACGTGGGGACCAATCGTGTCGTCGCGATGCGCGTGAGTATGGGAGCGTTCTCGCCCGACGGTGCGGCGGCCCGTTGTATCCAGGCCCGAGCCGAAACCCAGGCCACGACGATCATCTTGATCGGAACTGCGTTCGGGATCGATCAGGCACGCCAGAACATCGGCGACGTGATCGTGTCGGAGTCCGTGTTCCTCTACGATGACCGCAGGGTCGTGGACGCTGACAAGGGAAGCGCCAGCAAGTACAAGGTGGTGTACCCATCGACGGCTCGGAAGATCGCGAGCGGGACCTGGCATGATCGGTTTCGTCGACTCGCGGAGCAGTACCTCCAGGACGGGACCGCCGAGAAGGTCGACCTCGGCGTCATCCTGTCGGGTGGTGCCAGGATCGAGTCGGCCGCCTATCGCATAGAGGTGGTCGACAGCCTGCCGCCGATGGATCAGCCCGTCATCGGCGGGGAGATGGAGGGGATGGGAGCGATCTCGGCCGCACTGTCCACGGATCCGTACGACCCGGGCTGGGTCGTCGTGAAGGGGATCTCCGACTTCGCCGACGCGCCAAGTCGCCTGAAGATCAAGGAGACTCGCGCGGTGGCCGCACGTGCCTCGGCCATGGCCGTGTTGCGCGTGCTACAGTTGCCACCGAGGAACGTCTGATCCCAATGCCGTCGGCCACCAACAAATATTTCGACACGCCGGCCGAGGCACTGGAGCATCCGAAGATCCGCGCGTGGAGCGCATGGAAGTCCGGCTCGCAGCGCGTCGAGTTGGAGATCCGTCGGCCACGTGAGGGGCTCGCCTTCGCCCCGACCCGCATGTTCGTCACGTTCTACGCGGATGGGACTGTCCAACGCCAGGACGACACCGAGTGGGAGCTCGAGCTAGACACCTGGCTGCTCAAGGAGCACGTCAAGGCGCGGGACGAAGCTAACGAGACGCTCCGGTTCGCGCTGCGGCTGAAGGCGGCCTTCCGTCCGATTGCCATCCGGTTCGGGGATGGCTACTTCAACTCGGTGATGGTCCACCAGCTACGCGGCGGTCCGCTCGGTGGTATCGCTCCGCTCGCCGAGGTGCTCGGCGCGATCCACGAATACGAGGCGGCGGGCGGCTCAAAGTATGACTGCGAGCAGCTGATTGACTTCGAGATCACCGTCGCAGCGAAGGCGCTGTTGAGTCTTTACGACGATGACCGCACCGCGGCGGAACGCATCCTGACTGGGGCGCTCACCCAATACCTGGACGAGCGTTTTCACGTGACGGAGCGACGTCAGCTCGGATTCGGCTGAGTTCGCCCATCGCGATGCCACGGTCGGCGGTGCGGGCCGGCGGGTGCACGAATGCATCAGATCCCCCGTGCCGCGGAACGGCACTGTCATGACCACTTGATCTGAGGCCGACGGATCTCCGGACGGACCCGGCAGGTGTGTTATTTCACAGCAACTCCGCGAGACGGCTGAAGGAATCGGCCGGCTGGAAATCAGTTGGCCAGCGGTCTCGTCCAAGATGCCAGATTTAGTCAGGTTCCTGTCCTTAACCGGGTGCCGGTTCGATTCCAGACGGGGTGTGCCGCAACCGCAGCACTACGAGGACGGCGGCAAAAATCCCACTACGTACTCGCGCGCGCTCAGCTGCCCCGGCCTCCCCCGACGCCGCCCGGCAGCACCGTGTGCTCGCGGTGCCGGCGATCCTTCGCCTCCCGCCGCCACTCGCCGTGTCACGAGGCGGGCTAACGGATCTGGATGGAGGCAGCCAACCGGATCGGCCTGAGGTCAATCGGATCGGGACCGGGGCGGCCAGTCGGATCGCCGCGGGTCGTAGCCGCACCGTCCCGGTAGGGACGTCGGGGCGGCCAATCGGATCGGGGACCAGGGCGGCCAATCGGATCGCTGCAGGAGGCGGATGCGGTCAGACCCAGTCGCGATGCTCACGGCCCGGCAGCCGCCTTGGCCGAGCTCCGGCGACCTCGCCGAGCGCGGACCGCCGAGCGCGCCGGGATCGACTGCTCTCGTCGACCACCTCGCGGAGCGCGACCACGGCGATCGAGATCCCGATGCCAAGGCTCGAATCGCGCCTCGCCGTGGTAGGGCGCATGGTGCCTGTCATGTCTGCTGCCGCCACGTCGGTGGTGAGCAAGAGCGGCGGCGCCGGCGATGGCTGACCAGGCCGCTGCCGTGATCGCCTGGGTCGTACGAACCCAGCGATCGCTGCGGGGCCGCACGCGGCCCGGCCGCGCCGGCTGCGGAGTTGGTCGCGCTCGCGAGGGCCGCGGCTGGCCTCGCAGGGCATCACCGCCGCCCGGGCGGCGATCAACCTGGAGGGACTCGCGGGACGTCGATCTCGCGATGCCGCGGCGACCAGCGGGGCGGCAGCCGCTCGGCCGGGCGGCGGCGAGCTGCTCTCGCGAGCGCCGTCGCCGACGTCTGTTGACGACCTGGTCGAGTTCGCGCACGCATGCAGCCGGCTGGCACCGAAGCGACCAGCGGCGCGAGCGTCGGTCGGGGGCGCGTGAGACTGCGGAGATGAAGGTCCGGCTCGCCGGGATCGAGCACCACTATCGCGAGCACGAGTACATCAAGGGCACGAGGATCCGTCAGGTGCTCGCGGGCATCGCCCAGTGCTATCCCGAGTTCGAAGCTGCGATCGCGCGCTTTGGGATCCGCGTCATCAAGCCGCCTCGTTAGAGGTCGGCGCCTTGCGAGCCCGGCGCCGTCGGCCGCGATCGGCCGCTCTCGTTCGACCACCTCGCGGAGCGCGACCCAGGCCGCCACGGGCGATCGCCGAGCGCAAGCCTCTCGCGCCGGGGCAGCGGGCTGTCGGCGCTGCAGGCCGCCGGCGTCGACCAAGTTGACCTCGCGCTGGCGTGGCCTGCAGCGGCGCAGCGGCGGCCGGGCGAGGACGTCGAGCTTGACGGACCGCGCCGTCCTTCGCCGTCGCGACGAGCATCACCCGAGATGCAGGCGTTCCGCGAGCCACGCGCGCGCGACCTCGGCCTGCGCTGCCTGGAACGGGCGTAGCGGCGGCGGGCCGGGCGGCGGCGGCTCGAGCGCGCGGGCCGTGAAGAAGCCAGCGACGGCGGCGAGCACGGCGTCGACGACGACGTCGGCGGCGGCCGCGATCGGCGGGTAGCTGCGGGCGAACGCGGCGGGAGCGGGGTCGCCCTGCGACGCGCGCTCCGGCAAGCCCCTCACCGAGCCCCTCGAGCATCGCGCCATCGTCACCGCCGCCGCGTTCAGCCCCGACGGCGCGCGCGTCGTCACCGCCAGCGACGACCACACCGCCCGAGTCTGGGACGCATGCTCCGGCAAGCCCCTCACCGAGCCCCTCGAGCATCGCGCCATCGTCACCGCCGCCGCGTTCAGCCCCGACGGCGCGCGCGTCGTCACCGCCAGCGACGACCACACCGCTCGGGTCTGGGAGCTACCGATGGACGCAGGCTCGCTCGCCGACTGGCAGCGCCGCGCGCGCTGCGCTCCGTTCGCGCTCGGCAACGGCGTCCTGATCGAGAACCACAGCCCTTGTCCGTAGCGGCTTGCGACGAGAGTCCGCACATTGTACCGTGCAGAGTATACCACTCTCCTGCTTCGTCCATGATAGAGAGCAGGGTCGCAGAATGTAAGTTATGTCAACTGACATTTATAAGATGTGGTAATGCCAGCGGATCCGGCCGGCCCGGAACGTTCGACCGACCCGACCGCCCAGGGCCTCGCCACCGCGCGGCGCGCCGTACCGCGCGGCGCCGTTGGACGCGGGGGCCAAGGGCGTTCGGCCGCGCCCCGCACAGTGACCGAGAACGTGCCCAGGCCCGTGGTCTCGCCGAGATCGGTCGGGCGGCCCGCGGCCCCGCGCGTCCAACGGCGCCGCGCGGTCCCAACTGAATCGCCGCCCGCCCCGAGCTTGCTGCCCCTCGAGCGCCCGGGCGGAGTTCCCGGGAAGCCGCGCAAACGTTCCTATGAGCCCTAAACTGATAAAAACCAAATACTTAAAGGAGGAACGCACTTGAGGAGAGATTTGCCGAAGCCAGCCGGTCGCGTTCACCGAAAACGGTCGATTGCGACCGGTGGGGCGAAGATCCCGGGGTGATCCCCGGGAGATCAGAGGTACGGCACATGCGGCCGAGCGCGACGGGTCCTCCTGGCGCAGTGGGAGACGGCGATCACGCGGTACTCTCTGAAACGAGATGGTGA
>DASWRS010000559.1:0-35542 GCA_036403075.1 Kofleriaceae bacterium | reverse complement strand
TCGGGTTCTTGCGACGACGGCTCGTCGCGCATACGGGACGGTCCTCCAATGATCTCGATGTTGTCGTTGTGCACGGCCATGCCCTGGCCGGTGTTGCGAGTGTCATGACCGATGGTCGTTGCCTCGCTCTGTGGGATCGGTTTCGGTTTCCGCGATGGCTTGAAGCGTTGCTTGCGTGGCATGACCTTGGGCTCAGCAACTTTCATGCAAACGTCGTTGGCCTGCCGTTGGCCGAGCGTTGGCCGCGGTGGTCCCTGCATCCTCCCTCGCAGGCAATTTGTGACGCGAGTCGGGAGCGGAGTGGTCAGGCCATGCGGGGTGGCAGGTGTGTGGATGACAGCCGAAGCCGCAGATCGCCGCACGTGACGCCGCCGCCGGGCCGCGGTACGACTGGACATGCCAGGGATGCCCGCTCGGTCGATCCGGTCTGCCCGGCCCGCGCGGCTGACGCGGGTGGCAGCCCGCCTGCCAGTTCGCGGCGATGGCTGCCTGACGATCGCCTGTGTCGCCGATACCCACTCTCTGCCGCACCCGGCCACGGCGGAGCGGCTCGCGGCCATCGCTCCGGACGCGATCCTGCATGCCGGCGACATCGGCGACTCGCTGGTGATCGAACGGCTCGCCACCGCCGCGCAGGTGTTCGCGGTCCGCGGCAACATCGATACCCGATCGGAGTTCCCCGACGTGGTGGTCCTCGACATCGTCGACGACACCGTGGATGGCGGCGCGGGCCCGGCGCGCGAGCCGCGACTGCGCATCTTGCTGACCCACATCGCAGTCGCCGGCCCGAAGCTCCGCGCGGAGGTCGCGCGCATGGCGCGTGCCGAGGGCGCCTCGCTCGTGGTGTGCGGCCACTCGCACGTGCCGTTCATCGGCCGCGACCGCGACCTCACCGTGTTCAATCCCGGATCGATCGGTCCGCGGCGGTTCCAGCTGCCGATCGTGCTGGGCACGATCGCGATCACGCCGCATGCGGTGCGGCTCGCTCACATCGACTGCGAGACCGGACGGCCGTGGACGCCGCCGTGACCGCTCCTGCGTCCGTCCGGTCCGGAGCCAGGCCGCGGCGGCCTGGGACGCGGTCGGTCAACCGCCGATCTTGCCGAGCACGAACTGCGCGGCCGCGTCCTGGTAGCGGTTCAGGTAGGTCAGGTGGACCTGGGTGCTGGTCCCGCCGTCGCAGAACGTGTCGTTGCGATCGCAGAATGCCTCGATCCGCGACGCGAAGCCGCCGAGCACCTGGAGCTGCGTGGCGCTGCGCGGGAACCGGCCGTTGCGGGTCGAGGTGCCGAGATCGAACGCCTGGTTGGGCACGTGCCGCGGGTCGCCGAACGTCGCGATGGCCGTGACGTGGCTCGAGATCGTCGAGGCGATCGGCGGGGTCGCCGTGCCGAGCGAGCCGCCCTGGCCGCCGCCGAGCACATCGAGGACCACGTGCGCGCCCTGCGAGTAGCCGGCGAGCACGATCTTCTGCGTCGGGCAGTTCTGGACCTGCGTGGTGAGCTGGGCCTTCAGCGCGTTGATGCCCTGCAGCGAGCTGCTGTTGTAGTTGTTGAGGGTCGCGGGGTAGCTGACCGAGGCCCGGGTGATCGACTGGTTGCTCGACGCGATGATCTGGCTGACCAGCGCGCCGGTGATGCCCTCGCCGGCGGCCTCGGTCGAGGCGCGCGCGGTGATGATGTGGACCGCGGCGCAGGCGTCGATCTCCTGGGTCGCGCTGGTATCTGCGTCCTCCATCTCGGCGCAGGCGCCGAACGACACGAGACAGCCGAGCAGCATCGAACGAGTCAGTGAGGTCTTCATGACGGACTCCATCGGGGCGAGAAGTGGATAGTTCGGAGAGCAGCCCACCGGTAGATGGTTCATTAAAAACTGTCAAGTTCCTGATTATCGAAGTCGACATGATCGAGAAATGCGACGGCAATCGCGAGGCGATTGGCCACAGAATCGAGAGACTCGTTACATCCAGGAACCAATGTGTTCAAGAATTGCGAGCCGCCCCACGGGCAGGGTGAGCCGCGTCGTGGCCGTCGTGGCGGCGGCGCTCAGGGCCGCTGCTGCGCGGCGCCGCGCTCGACGACGAGCACCCGGTGCGCCTTGCGGCCGGCGTCGTCGGCGACGACGATCTCGTGCTTGCCGTCGGCCGGAGTCCAGTACACGCGCTGGTCCGACGGCGCGGTCCCGACCAGCGCGCCGTCGACGAACCACGACAGCCGCGCGGCGCGGGTCGACGCCGACAGCGGCACCTGCTGGTGGCTCGCCGCGACGCCGGGGATCAGCGTCACGATCTGGCCCTCGCCCGGCGTCAGCATCACCGGCGGCGCGGTCGCGATCTCGGCGGCGCAGTCGTCATCGAACACCGGCGACTCCGGGATCGCGCGATGCCGGTCGGCGAGCCACGCCGCGACCGAGCTCGGCAGCACCACGAAGCTCTTGCGATCGTAGGCCCGGCCCGGCTTGCGGCACGCCGGCAGCACCGCGTGCCCGGTGGCGTGATCGACCTCGTAGGCCTGGTGGTACGGGCACGGCGCCGTCGGCACGGCATGGATCGGCGCGCGGACCTTGATCCGGGAGGGGCACGCCTCGCCGGCGAGGTGGCCGGAGTACGCGCAGACCTCGACCTCGGTGAGATCGTCGGGCGGTGCGGCGGGCCCGGCCGGCGCGCGGCGCGCCAGGCCCTCGAGCACGTCGAACAGCAGCGGCCCGGCGGCCTCCGAGCCGATCAGCTCGGCGCTGGGCCGGTTGTCGACGTTGCCGGTCCACACCACCGCGGTGTAGGCCGGGCCCGAGCCGACCGCCCACGCGTCGCGGAACCCGAAGCTCGTGCCGGTCTTCCAGTGGATCGCCGGGGGCACGCCGGCGACGTCGCGGCGGCGCGGGAAGTCGGGGCGATCCTTCTGCGACAGCGCCTGGCGGGTCAGCCACGCCGCGCCCGCGCCGAACATCGGCCGCGGCTCGTCGGCTCCGGGGCCCGGCTCGCCGGCGATCAGGCGCAGCGGCCGGTACACGCCGTCCTCGGCGAGCGTCGCGTACAGCGCGGCGAGCTCGAGCGGCGTCACCGCGAAGCCACCGACGATCATCGACAGGCCGTGCTGGCCGGGCGCGGCCCGCGCCGGTGCCACCCCCATGCGCGCGAGCTCGCCGACGAAGCTCTCGACGCCGAAGCGATCGAGCAGGTCGACGAACGGCAGGTTCAGCGATCGCGACAGCGCGCCTTGCAGCGTGACCAGGCCCGACCAGTCGCCGTCGAAGTTGCGCGGCCGGTAGGTCCCGTACTGGCTCGGCACGTCGGCGACCAGGTACTCCGGCAGCACCATGCCGCGATCGATCGCCAGGGCATAGAGCAGCGGCTTGAGCGTCGAGCCCGGCGAGCGCGGCCGCTCGAACATCGCGATCTGCCCGCCGTGCCGGGCATCGAGGAAGTCGAGGCTGCCGACCAGCGCGACGACCTCGCGGCTGCGGTGGTCGACCACCACGATCGCGCCGCCGTGGATCGCCTTGTGCTCGAGCTCGTCCCTGCGCAGCGCGACCTCGCGCTCGGCGAGCGCCTGGGCGCCCGCGTCGAGCGTCGAGCGGATGTGGACCTCGCCGCGGTGGTGGCGGTGCAGCGACACCGCGGCGTGCGCGGCCTGGCGCGGCATCCGGCGCAGCCGATCGGGCGGATCGGTGGCGGCGGCCTCGGCCAGCGCGGCGCCGGCGTCGACCGCGGGGAACACCCCGGCGGCGACCAGCTTGCCGAGGATCGCGTCGCGCCGGGCGCGCAGCCGCGCGGTGTTGGCGGACCTGGGCGCGTAGCGCGTCGGCCCCTGCGGCACCGCGAGCAGGGTCGCGATCTCGAGCGGCGTCAGGTGGCGCGCGCCGTGGCCGAAGTACGACCACGCCGCCGACTCGACGCCCTCGACGTTGCCGCCGTACGGCGTGCGCGACAGGTACTGCGCCAGGATCTCGCGCTTGGACAGCCGCAGATCGAGCTGCACGGCGCGGAACATGTCGGCGAGCTTGCTCCGCAGGGTGCGCCGCCGCGGCTCGAGCAGCCGCGCCAGCTGCATGGTCAAGGTCGAGCCGCCCGAGACCCGGCGGGCGTGGACCACGTCGCTCGCCGCGGCGCGGACGATCGCGATCGGATCGACCCCGTCGTGGCGCCAGAACCGCTTGTCCTCGAGCGCGACCAGCGCCGCGACGAAGCCCGGGTCGACGTCGTCGAGCGCGACCGGCAGCCGCCACTTGTCGTCGTGCGACAGGAACACGTAGGCCGGCGTCCCGTCGCGGTACTCGACGGCCACCGACCAGTCGTCGCGCCGGCCCGGCAGGGGGATCACCAGCGCCAGCGCGATCGCCACCAGCAGCGCGGCGTTGACCGAGGCGATCGCCAGGAGCGGCCAGCGCGCAAGGCGGTGCCCGAAGCCGTGCCCGAAGCGGTGCCCGAAGCGGTGCCCGAAGCCATGCCCAAAGCCATGACCGACGCAACCATCGATCCTGCGCCGGTCGCGCCCCCGGTTCGATCCCGGCTGTGTCGCGGTCACCGTCCGCCTCTCGCGCCGGCTGCCATCACAGGGTCTTGCCGGTCCACGGGCCGCCGACCACCACGGTGCCGCCCCGGTCGCGCGCCCACAGCGTCGGGTCGTACATCGCCTCGACCTCGGCCGGCGGGACCGTGAACTTGCCCGAGGTCACGGCGCGCACCGTGTAGATGATCTTCCGGGTGTAACTGCCCGGCAGGGCGCCGAACGCCTCGAGCCGGTCGTCGCGCAGGTTCATGAACTCGGGCGTCCACTGGTCCTCGTCCTTGATCCAGTCGGGCTTGGTCGCCCGGCCCAGGCGCGGGTTCTCGACCTCGAAGCCGGCGGGCAGACGATCGACCAGGGCGACGTTCTGGGTCCACACCGTGCTGGTGTTGGCGACCTGGAGCTCGACGAACATCAGGTCGCCGAGCTTGACCTTGCCCGTGGCCAGATCGATCGGCGCGCCGCTCAGATCGCGGTAGGTCCGCGAGACCGACAGGCCGTTACCGCCGACCTTGTAGTCGGTGCCGGGCCGGACGCCCTCGCTGCTGATCACCAGCCAGGTGCCCGCGGCCTGCGCCGGGACGTCGAGCGTGAGCTGCTTGTACTCGCTCGCACGGATCAGCGCCCATGCCTTGTCGACCGTCTTGCGCCTGGGCGCGCGCGGTTTGATCGTCTGGCCGTCGGCGACCAGCGTGCCGCCCGGCGTGCCCTTGGCGCCGTAGCCGGCGACCCACTTGCCCAGGCCGCTCACGCCCCACACCAGCTCCTGGGTGTTGTACCAGTACGACCGCTGGTCGCTCAGGCCCTCGGCGACCCGCGTCGCGAGCGGTTCGCCGGCGGGGTCGTTGCCGAACAGATCGACGAACGTGCTGAGCATCATGCCGCGGCGGCGGCGGTCGGAGTAGAAGCTCCAGCTGTTGATCCGCTCGTCGACGATCGGCGTGGTGTCGACCGCCTTCAGCTCCTTCTCGTAGCGCCGGTCGCCGGCGCGGAACAGCGCGGCCTTGAGCATGTACAGGTCCTCCGCCTGCTCGCTCTTGGCCACCGCCGGCATCCTCGAGATCAGGTTCAGGATCCGCGCCTTCTTGCCCTTGCCGGCGCGCGCCAGCACGTAGTGCAGGTACGCCTCGGACTGCTCGTCGTAGTGGTTCCAGGGCTCGTGCACGATCTTCTGGCCGCGCTCGTACTGCGCGAGCCGGCCCTCGATCCACCGCAGCACCTCCTTGAGCCGGTCCTCGGGCACCGCGTAGCCTTGCTGCTTGGCGTCGAGCAGCATGTCGGTCGCGTACGCGGTCGCCCACTCGAGCGGCTCGGTCGCGCCCGGCCAGTAGCCGAACCCGCCCGACGGCGTCTCCATCGAGAACACCCGGGCGATCCCGGCGAGCACCATGTCCTCGATCTTGAGCTCGGCGAGCTTGGGATCGACCTGCTCGACCAGGCTCGCGACGTAGAGCAGCGGCCGGGTCGACGACGTGGTCTGCTCGATGCAGCCGTACGGGTAGTGCACCAGGTAGCTCAGGTGGTCGAACACCTCGCCGTACGGATTGTTGGTCACCCAGAACGTCGAGGTCTCGCTCAGCGGCGCCCAGTTCTTGAGCGCGGTCGCCCGGGCGGTGAGATCGAGCGGCCCGGCGTCGAGCCGGATCTTCTGCACCGCGCGCTCCTTGGGCCCGGCGGGCAGGAACGGTACGTCGACCTCGTCCTTGACCTCGAACGTGCCGGCTGGACCCCGGGCGCGCGCCACGACCCGCAGCTTGGCGCCGCCGACCGCCATCACCGCCTTGGCCTGGAACACCAGGGTCTCGGGGAAGCCGTTGGCGAGCTTGACCGAGCCGGTGTCCTTGCCGGTGAAGCTGAGCGGCGACACGGCGGTCCTGGGCATCACGAGCCCGGCGATCGGCAGGGCCTCGCTGTTGAGCGTCACCGTGACGTCGAGCGGCCCGCCCGACAGGTTGGTCAGGAACACCGGGATCTGGAGCTCGTCGTTCTGGATGACGAACCTGGGGAACGTGACCTGGATGACCAGCGGGTCGCGGACCATGACCTTGGCCTCGGCGCGGCCGATCCGCACCGCCGTCGAGACCACCGCCATGACGCGGAGCTCGCCGCGGTACTGCGGCACCTGGAACGGGATCGTCACCTTGCCATCGGCGCCGACCGGGACGACGCCGGAGAACAGCGCGACCGGCTTGACCGGCTGGACCCGGCCCTTGCCGAGCGCGCCGCCTTCCTCGGCGGCCTCCATGGCGTCGTCGCCGCCGCCGGTCTTCGACGACGCGCCGGCCGGCTGGTGCAGCATCGTCCAGCCGATCGTCTCGTAGGTCTCGACGCCGAGCGCGCGCTTCGCGAACAGCTGGCCGAGCGGGTTGGGGCTCTGGAAGCTGGTCAACGACAGGATGCCCTCGTCGACCACGGCCACGGTCGCGAACGCCGGGCCGTCGGTCTTGCCGACGTCGAGCGTGACCGCGAGCGGGCTCGACGACCGGATCTCCTTCGGCGCGGTCAGCTGCACCGCCTGGGTCATCTCGACCGGCACCACGTGCGCCGAGCCGACACCGAACGCGCGGTCCGGCAGGAACGCATCCCTGGACTCGAGGTGCGGGTCCTTGACCACGAACGCGCTGACGTAGACGTTGGGCGCGAACTTGTCGAGCGTGAAGCTCCACGTCGCCTCGCCGGGCGTGACGTCCTTCCACGCCGCGGTGATCAGGCGATCGGTCTCGACGGTCCACAGCACCTTGCCGCGGTACGGCGACCGGACGCTCGCGGTCACCGCCTCGCCGGCCTTGATCTCCTTGGGCAGCTTGACCGCGAGCTGCGTCGGCTTGGCCGGACGCGGCGTCTGGTCGATGCGCCCGCCGTCGCCGTACTCGTACTCGTAGTACTGGTACGCGTAGCCGCCCGGGATCACGAGCTCGGTCCGGGCCTTGCCGGAGCTGACCCGGATCAGGAAGCCATAGTCGGTCTCGGCGGGCGTGACGTCGAACCGGAGCTTGCCGTCGACCACCTTGACGTCCTGCTTGCCCTCGGGCACCACGCGCAGCCAGCGGTCGTAGCGCGAGTCGCCGCTCGCATCGTCGCGGCCGTAGCCGTAGTCCGCCTCGAGGTGCGCGAGCTCGACGTGGACCTGGCCGGTCGCCTGCGGCGCGATCTTGCCGGCCCAGTCGACCACCAGGCCCTCGACGGTGAACGCCTCGCCCGGCGACGCGCTCAGCACCTTGGCGCGCAGGCCGACGTAGTACTTCTCGGGGTGCAGGATCGCGGTCGCGGTCCGCACCGTCGCGCGGCCGCTGCCGGCCTCGAGCACCGCGGCGGTCGCGGTCAGCTTGGCGGTGCCGGTGAACCCCGTGCCCGCCTCCGGATCGGGGCAGGCGATCGCGACGTGGCCCTTCGGATCGAGCTGATCGCGGGACTCGCCGAGCGGCACGGGCTTGCCCTTGGGCAGGACGCCGTAGGTCAGATCGCCGTTGTCGTCGGGCGCGAACCGATCGGGCTCGATCGCGCAGGTCAGCTCGACCCCGCTGTCGATCGCGCTGCCGCCGAACAGGTACTGCGCCGAGACGTCGAACACCGCCTTGTCACTGGCGACGAGCTGCGGCTTCTTCGGCGTGATCGTGGCCCGCAGGCGCTCGGGCACGAACTCCTCGACCTGGAGGTCGTGGCTGGTCAGCGGCTTGTCCGCGACCGTCATCGACACCCGCCAGTGGCCGGTGTCGGCGAATGCCGGGAACACCTGGTCGAGCGCGATCACGCCCGCCGCGTTGGTCTTGAGCGCGAGCTTCCGCACGACCTTGGTCCGCGGATCGACCACCTGGACGTCGACCGGCAGCGGCTGCTCCGGCGCGCGGTCCTTGACGTCGCGGACGATCGCGACCACGTGCGCCGTGTCGCCGGGCCGGTACACCCCGCGATCCGAGTAGATCGCCGCGCGGTACGGCGTGTCGGGGACGAACGGCGCGCCCGACGTGCTCGACTCGGCGACATCCGCGCGCAGGTCCTGGTAGCGGATGTAGGTCAGGTCATCGCCCTTGCGCGCGATCACCGCGAACGGCACCGCGTCGTCGGGATCGTCGGCCTTGACCGCGAGCGTGCAGCCGTCTCCGCCCTTGGTCGTGCAGCGGTCGACCGCCTTGCCGCTCTGGCGCACCAGGCTGACCTCGACGTCGTTCAATGGCTCCGCCGAGTCCATGTCGAGCGCCCAGACCTGCACCGTCTGCAGCCCCGGCTTGCCCGGCGCGCCCGGCGCGATCCACTTCTTGGCGACCAGCGACATGTTGGTGAGCAACAGCCGCGACGTCGCCTGGGCGCCGACGCCGACCAGCTTCAGCTCCAGCACGCCCTTGGTCGTCGCCGGCAGCAGCTGCCGGACATCGAGCCAGCTCGTCGTCGGCGCGTCGGGATCACCGCGCAGCGGCACCGTCTTCTTGAGGATCACGTCGCTGGTGCGCTCGGTCGCCGCGTCGCTGCCCTCGCCGAGCCAGAACACCAGGTTCTCCGCCGGGATCTGGCGGATCACCAGGTTCGCGCTGTCGATGTTGGTGTGCTTGATCCCGAGGTTGGTCCACGCCGTGCGCGGCAGGTAGCGGCCGCTCGCCGCGAACGTGAGCTGCGGCCGGCGCGCCGCCACCGAGAACGACTGGCTGAACGGCGCGAGCACCACGCCGCCGTCGACCGAGGTCGCGCCGCCGTCGATCGTGACCTTGTACACCCCGCGCTTGAAGTCGCCGAACACCCGGAACCCGGCGCGGCCCGACGCGATGTACATCTTCTTCACCGCCGGCTCGAGGTGGACGTGCTTGAGCGAGTCGTCGGTGAGCTGGCAGCGGACCGACAGGTTGTAGTAGCCCTGGCCCTCGTAGTACGCGCGGTTGCCGCGGCGCGACGCGCTGTCGTCGCACACCACCTCGAGGTAGAACCCGCTGGCGCCCTCGACGATCGCCGCGGTCTTGATCGACACCACCTTGTCGTTGGACACCAGGTACTCGGCGCTCGCCGCGCTGCCCCGGACCCCGGTCAGCGCTGCCACCGTGGCCTTGATCGCCAGCGACAGCTTGGCGCCGAGCACGAGGTGCGGATCGCTCAGCGTCACCACGATGTGGCCGGGCGCGCCGCTCGGCTGCATCGCGACCCCCGCGGGCGGCTTGCCGTCGACCGCGAAGCTCATCGCCGCCCCGGCGATGTTGGGCAGCACCGCGCCCGAGAACGCGATGTCCATCGTGATCGTGTGCTTGGTCAGGTCGATGTCCGTCGGCGACCAGCCGAGGAACTTGAACGCCGGGGTCTTGAACGAGTAGCTCCACTTCTCGCCCGCCGCGGGCCCGATCGGCCCGTCGAGCGTGTCGAGCGCGGTCAGCTCGAGCTGGTACGTCGTGTCGAAGTCGAACGGCCGCTCCGGCGTGAACGTCAGCTCGGTGATCCCGGTGTGCATCATCGTGCCGGGGATCGCGGGCGTGATCTTGAACGCCGCGGTGCTGGGCGACCCGGCGCCATCGATGATCGGCGACGCCACACTGATCATCACCGCGGTCGGCACCGTGCCATCGGCGCCGACCTCGTGGATCACGACCGGCGACAGCAGCTTGGGGGTGATCGCCGCGCGCCTGGGCGGCGCGTCGCCCGAGCCCTTGGCCACGTCCTGGGCCTTGACCGTGCCCGGCTGGTCGGCCTGCTCGGCTTGCTTCTTCCCGCCGCAGGCGACCACCGCCGCCAGCGCGATCACCGCCACGTGTCTCACAGATCGACCTGTCATGTTGTTCCCTCTATCTGCCGCTCAACGCTCGCCCCCACGCCAGCATTCCAGACGGCACGCCACGATATCGCATCCCGGCCGACGATGGCTGCGCACAGCTGTGGGCACGTGCCGACAAGGCCCGCTGGCTCCAGCTCCTCACCCTGCTGTCGTCATGCCCGCGCGCCGTCACTCCAACGGCAGGCAGATAATCAGCTCTCCGGTCCATTGCGCGACCAGCTCGTCTTCGGAAAACGCGCACGGCTGCACATGCAGCGGCTCGCCGGGATCGAGATAGATGAACTGGTCGTCCTCGTTGAGATGGATCAGGACGATGGCATGCGGCGCGTTCGGGTGCGGGAGCGGGACGATCGAGATGATCACCCAGCGGCCATCGCGCAGAACACTACGCAGCAAGCCGCGGCTCGAGCGTGCGAGCGGATCGATGCATTCTGCCGGATAGTCAGGATCTTGGAGATCGCGTGCGTGCAGGGTCAGCGCGAACGGGCCGCCAGAACCCCAGTCCTCGAGGATGGCCTGCTCGTCAATGCGCTCGCCGCGTCGCCGGCGCACCATGCACACGCATGCCGCAACGCAGCTGACCCGCGTGCTCTGCTGGACATGGACCTCCGCAAGCTTGATCGGCATCGCAGACGCTACGAAGCATCGAGCACGAGCGAGGTCTCGTGCTCCATGATCTCGCGAGCTCGGGTCAGAACGACAGTGCCGCGGTCCCGTCGCTCGCCGTTGGTGTCGAGCTCGAACACTGGCGCACGCCAGCGCTCGCCGTCTTCGATTGGCTCATCCACGTGCCATCGCACGGTCAGGTCGCGACGACCAAGGTACGCGTAGGCGCGCAGCCGCACCGCTGCAGCCTCGGAGAGGACCGGCGGCTGGCCCGCCCGCGACTCGCTCAGCCCCGGACCGAGATAGTCACAGGCGCGAACCTTGCCGATCCAACCGTGCGCCAGCGCGTCATCGACCCAGCCGAGCAAGGTCGCGCAACGCGGCGCCGGTCCGCTCGGGACATCGGCATCTGGATGTTCGTACGGCAAGGCCTGCTCGCCGACGCGATCGAGCATCCGCGCGCGTTCCTGCTTCGACAGCGACCAGACATGGTGGAGCTGGTTGACCGCCGTGACGCGGCCGATCGCGAACTGCTGGCACAGCAGCGTGACAGCGTGCTCCGACGTTGCGTCGCTGTGTGGGACCAGCCTGCGGATCGCCTTGCCGGGCACCAAGAAGTACGCGGCGAACGCGTTGGCGCGGCGCTCCATCCGCTCCAGCACATCAGGCAATGGATAGCTACGATTACGGCCATGTGCCGCGCGCGAGCCGTCGCGATGCGGGCTGAACATCACCATCCGGTGATGATCGGCATCCGGCAACGCGTCGAACAGCAAGTGGCACAGCTCGTGGGCCAAGGTCATGCGCGTACGCCACCAGCGCTCGCGACCACCGACCAGGTTCACGAGCACCGCGGGGATCGGGTCGATCGTTGATGCGCCGTCGATGTTGGCATCCACCTCGTCGGGGGTGCTCCACACGATCGGTACGTTCAACCGATGTTCGATCACATTGACCATCGAGGCGATCGGGCCATCGCCAAGCGCGAGCCAGCTTCTGACATCGACGGCGAGCTGCTCGGCCTGGCGATACAACGCGGGATCGTCGTCTGGAACCGGGATGAGCTTGCGAGCGCGCTCGACCAGCGAAGAACGGGGCACGCCCTTGCGCTCGCGGAGCCTGGCCAGCTCGGCGAGGTCGCCGCACGTGCGCAAGAAGTCGCCCAGCGCGAAGTGAGCCCGGCGCGTGTGCAACTCGCTGATCACCTCGCGGTTGAGCGAGCGAAACAGTAGCGGGGCCGGTGCCTTGGCGGCATCCGAGGACAGCAGCAGCTCGACGGTCATGCCGAAGGCGCGCGCGCAACGCTCCACCAGCTCGAGGTCCAGCGTGCTGGTGCTCGCCTCCAGCGCGGACAACGTTGCCTCGTCTTCGTCGATCAGCTCGGCCATCTGCGCACGCGTCAGGGCGGCAGCCTCGCGCAACGCGCGCAGCTTGCGGGCCTGGATCGACGTGCGGATCTCGGTCATCGGCTCTGGAGATTGTAGCACCGCTACGTCGGTCGTCCTACCTGGGCTCCGTCGGATCTCCCAGGTAAATGGCCCGCTTGGCTGGCTCCCGGCGCCGACGCCCGCAGCCGTCAGGGATGCGCCAGGTTCTGTTCGACGTGGGCACGGGCGCAGCCGATCATCCAGGAGGCCGCGGTGTCGCCCTCTGACAGCGAACAGTGCGTCGCGCACGCCGCGAACCTCGCCGGAGACAACGCATCGAGCCACGTCTCGTCGATCCCCGGCGATCATTTCGAACCTGATCGATTCGAGCCGCGGCCGGACGCCGAGATCCGGGCACGCGCCTTCTCCGATGCTCGATCGACCACCGCGATCGCCGGCCTGACATTGTCCGGCTTCTGGCCGGATCTCGGACAGACGTCCGAATTCCGGCCGATCCCCGGACAGCATGAGACGTGATCTCGGCGCGTTGGCAGCGGCATGACGCTTGCCTCTCGCCCGCCGCATGAAGTCCTGTTGTCTGGATCGAAACTGCATCTGCGCCGCGCTCGCGCGGAGGTATGCTGGGGCATGTCGTCCGACACCTCTCGCGCTCGCCCTGCGTTGCCGGAGATCGACGACCGGCTGGCGCCGCCCGAGACGCCTTACGAAGTGCACGGCGGGGAGCTAGTCTACGTCCCCCCCGCCGATGAACCGCACGCAACGCGGCACTCGAAGATCTCGGCGCTGGTCGAGGCCCACGCCGGGCTCGCGTTCGAGGTCGCGTCCGACATGTTGACGCGGCTGACGAAGGTCGACGACAAGGCGCCCGACGTCAGCGTGTTCCCGCTCGCGCCCGACCCCAAGACCGGGCGGCGGCAGATCGAGCAGCTCGCGTTCGAGGTCGTCAGCACGGAGTCGATCGGCCGCGCCGGGATCAAGGCGGCGCAGCTGGTCGCGCGCGGCGTGCGCCGCGTGTTTGCGATCGACGTCGAGCGGTCGCGCGCGCTGGAGTGGTCGGCGGCGCTGGGCACGTGGAGCGTGCTCGACTCCGCCGGCCACATCGAGGATCCCGCGCTCGCCGTGCCGCTGCCGATCGGTGACCTGGTCCGTGCGGCCAAGGCCGACGATGCCGTGGCGCGCGCGCTGATCGCCAAGCGCAACCCGGTGATCGAGGCGGTCCGGGCGCAGGACCGCGTGGCGAGTCGTGCCGAGGGCAAGGCCGAGGGCAAGGCGGAGGGGAAGGCCGAAGGCATGGCCGAGGCGGTGCTCGCGGTGCTCGCCCTGCGCACGCTATCGGTCGACGATGCGACGCGCGCGCGGATTGTCGCCGAGCGGGACCTGGCGCGGCTCGAGCGCTGGCTGTCGCGCGCGATGGCCTGCGCGAGCGTGGTCGAGCTGTTCGCGGAGCCGTGACCGGTCCTGCGCGCGGCCAGTACGGTGCTGTCCGGTGAGCTGAGCCGGGTGGACGATCCCTTGTCTGGAGGGTGGAGCGTGTGGCGGCTCGCGGAGCCGGTTCGCGGCGGACGCTACGTCGCCGGTACGAGGCGGACGAGCTCGTCGAGGGCGGCGCCCTCGCCGTGATCGGACAGCCGGGCGCGGATCAGCGCATTCGCGCACAGCCCTGCGCGGAACCGGCCGCCCTTCGGCACGAGCGCGACGTCGCGGCGCTGCGCCGGATCGTGGCGGACGCGCACCGCGATCGAGCCGATCGCGGACTCGAGCCGCGCGAGCGCACCGTCGGCGATGCTCGCCGCTGCGTCGGGGTGCACGGTGACCTCGAGCGGGGCCTCGAGCGGCCGTGACCACTGCGAGGCCTGGGCCTTCTCCGTCGACAGCGACATCAGGTGCAGCGGGAACTCGGCGCTGGGTGGGGCCGGCGGTGGCGGCGGCTCCGTGATGAGGTTCGCCCGGCCGCTCGGGGTAGCGAACCGCCGGTCGGCAAACGCGATCTCGCCGATCAGCGGGTTCTTGATCGGGCCCTCGGCCTCGAGCCGCTCGAGCGTCACGCCGTGCCGGGCGAGCGAGGCGCCGAGGACGCGCCGTTTCCAGGCGCGCGCGTCGCCGGCGAGCGCCTCGCCCAGGCCGACGCGCGCCGCGAGCGCCTGCATGATCTCCAGATCGGAGCGGACGTTCGCCGGGCGCGGCACGACCGGGGTCGAGACCCCGATGTGGTGATGGCCGTACGAGCCGAGCACGTCGTCGTCCTCGAGCAGCGTCGTGGTCGGCAGCACGACGTGCGCCCGCTCCGCCGTGTCGGTCAGGAACGCGTCGGCGACCACGACGAGCTCGCGGGTCTCGAGCGCGTGCGCGATCGTCGCCGAGTCGGGGAGCATCGCGACCGGGTTGCCGGCGGTGATCCACACCGCGCGGATCGGCGGATCCGCGGCGGCGAGGATGTCGGGGCCGAGCAGCGGCTCGCGGATCCGGCGCGGCGCGTTGCCGGACAGGAACGAGAGGTCGAACGGGCGCCGGCGCCTGGCCTCGAACGCGACCGAGCCACCGGGCACGCCGACGTTGCCGGTGATCGCGCCGAGGGCGTCGAGCGCGCGCACGATGCCCGCGCCGTTGCCCCGCCGGCCCATGCCCCATCCGACGAGGATCGTCGCAGGTCCGGCGTGGAGGCGCGCCGCGAGATCCGCCGCCGCATCCTCGGGGACGTCGGCCTCGCGGCACCACGCCGCGACCGGCCGCGACCCGGCGAGCGCGCGAAACCCGTCGAGGTGATCGCACCACCGCGCGGCATCGGCGTGCGCCCACCCGCGCTCGAACACGAGGCGCGCCGCGGCCATGGCCAGCGCGAAGTCGCCGCCCGGCCGCGGCTGCCAGTAGCGGTCGGCGAGCTCCGCGGTGCGATGGTGCACCGGATCGACGAGCGCGATGCCCGCGCCCCGCGCCCGGGCCTCGCGGAGCAGCGGGATCGAGTGCGGCCACGACACGTAGACATTGCGCCCCCACACGATGATCTGCCGCGCGCGGAGCAGGTCCGAGGGATCGCTGATCTCGAAGTCGCCGAAGTCGGTATTCTGGGCCCACTCGCCGGCGCCGCTGCAGATGTCGCCTTGCCGGTCGGTCACCGGGCCAAACAGCTCGAAGAAGTAGCTGGTGACGTGCTTGACGATCCCCATGCCGCCGGCAGATCGGTAATGGAAGATCGCCGCGGGCCCCGACTCGCGCTTGATCGCCGTCAGCCGCGCCGCGATCAGGTCGAGCGCGTCGTCCCACGTCGCGGGCTCGAGCGAGCCGCTGCGCCGGATCAGCGGCGTGGTGATCCGTTCGGGCGCGTACTGCCGGCGGAGGAACTGGCTGGTGCGATGGCACAGAAAGCCCTGCGTGATCGGGTGCGCCTTGTCACCTTGCAGCCTGGTGACCCGGCCGTCCTCGACCGTTGCCACGATCGAGCACACGTCCGGGCAGTCACGATTGCACAGTGTCGTCCTGCGCTCGGCCATGGCCTTCGCGTCGAGTATACGCCAGCGCGGCGTCGAGCGCAGGAGCGTTCAGCCCGCCGCGCGTCGCACCGCCGCGCGCATCGCCTCGGCGTCGGGGGCGGTGAACCGCCGGCCATGGCCGGGCAGCACGTGGCGGAACGAGTACGCGGCGAGCCGGGCGATCGACGCGCGCTGCTCGGACCACGAGTACCAGCACACGTCGCGGCCGGCCTCGAGGCCGGTCTGATCGTCGGTCGCCCAGAGGTGATCGCCGGTGAACAGCACGTCGCCGTGGAGCAGCGCGATCGACCCGCGGGTGTGGCCGGGGACGTGGAGGAGCTGGAGGTCCGGCGCCAGCTCGGTGTCGCCATCGATGATCCGCTCGCACGCGCGGGTGTCGCCGTGGACGTCGGCGCGGTGGATCACGCGCTCGCAGCCGAAGCGCGCGCGGAACCTCGCGTGGTCGGCGACGTCGTCCTGGTGGGTCAGCACGAGGTAGCGCACGCCACCGAGCGCCGCGATCCGGTCGGCGAGGATCGCGGCGAACCGCGGTGAGTCGACCAGGACGTTGCCGTCCGGTCGCCGGATCAGGTAGCTCGCGGCGCCGTAGGACGCCGCGCTGGCGTAGCCGCAGAACGCGACGTCGCCGAACACCGGCTCGGGGAACGCGCGTGCCGCAGCGCGCAGGTCATGCCGGGTCTGCGTGCCGCGCGTGCCGATCGAGCTGGTCGGGCAGGTCACGAGCGCCATCAGCGCGCGATGTCTGCCGGCGGGCGAGGGCTGGGCCGCGACGAACGACTGCGCGGCCCGGTCATCGCGCGCGAACACGTCCGGGGCGATCTGCCGGCACAGGTCGCAATCGATGCACGAGCGATCGACGAACAGCTCGCCGGCCACGTTCGCCGCGATCGCATCGGCCTGTCGCGCCATGGCTCGAGTATGACCCGGGGCGGCCGGGCTGGTAGATCTGCGGATTCCTGGAAGGAGCAGCACGTCGGCGGACAAACCATCATTCGCCGGCGGCGCGGGAGCTCAAGCGGGCTTGCGCGCTGGTCGCCACCATGTTGTTCGCGTGCAGCGGGCCGGACGATCCCGAGAGTCGCCGGTCTCGGCCCCGTCGATCACGCCGCCGGTGTCGGAGGGGCTGTGGGCTGTCCGGGTTCTGGCCGGATCTCGGACAGACGTCCGAATTCCGGCCGATCCCCGGACAGCATGAGACGTGATCTCGGCGCGTTGGCAGCGGCATGACGCTTGCCTCTCTCGCGCGGCACGATGTCGAGCTCTCTGGATCGAAACCGTGATCGCGATGCGCGGCGGCGGAGGTATGCTGAGCCATGTCCTCCGACGCCTCTCGTGCTCGTCCCGCGTTGCCGGCGATCGACGACCGCCTGGCTCCGCCCGAGACGCCTTACGAAGTGCACGGCGGGGAGCTAGTCTACGTGTCGCCCGCCGACCCGCTCCACGCCACGCGGCACTCGAAGATCTCGGCGCTGCTCGAGGCCCACGCCGGGATGGAGTTCGATGTGGCTTCGGACATGTTGACCCGGCTCACCGAGGTCGATGACCGGGCGCCCGACGTCAGCGTGTTCCCGCTGGCACCCGATCCCCAGACCGGCCGCCGGCAGATCGAGCAGCTCGCGTTCGAGGTCGTCAGCACCGAGTCGATCAGCCACGCGGGCATCAAGGCCGCGCAGCTGGTGGCCCGGGGCGTGCGGCGCGTGTTCGGGATCGATATCGAGCGGTCGCGCGCGCTGGAGTGGTCGGCGGCGCTGGGCACGTGGAGCGTGCTCGATCCAGCCGGGCAGATCGAGGACCCGGCGCTCGACGTGCCGCTGGCGGTCGGCGACCTGGTCCACGCCGCGAAGGCCGACGACGCGGTGGCGCGCGCGCTGATCGCCAAGCACAACCCGGTGATCGAGGCGGTCCGGGCGCAGGATCGCGTGGCGAGCCACGCCGAGGGCAAGGCGGAGGGCAAGGCGGAGGGCATGGCGGAAGGCAAGGCGGAGGGCAAGGCCGAAGGCAAGGCCGAGGCGCTGCTCGACGTCCTCGCCCTGCGCAAGCTGCCGGTCGATGCCGCGGCGCGCGCGCGCATCCTCGGCGAGCGCGACCTGGCGCGGCTCGAGCGCTGGCTGTCGCGCGCGCTGACCTGCGCGAGCGTGGCCGAGCTGTTCGCGACGCCGTGAGCCTGCAACGCGACGACCGCGCGTTCGCGCGGCGGCTACAGCGGCTGCATCGTGATCGGCACGCCGGTCAGGACGGCGTTGCCCGACAGCGGATCGCGCAGGGTCTCGTCGAGCAGCGCGTTGAGGTTGGCGCCGGGGCGCTCGGCGGCGAGGCCGAGGCGGGAGCCCGGCTGATCGTGGCCCCAGCCGTGCGGCAGGCTGACCACGCCCGGCATCATGTCGTCGCTGATCTCGACCTCGACGTCGATCGAGCGCGGGCCGCTGGCGATCCGGGCGCGGCCGCCGTGCTGGAGGCCCAGCCGGTGGGCGTCGATCGCGCTGACCAGCGCGGTGCAGCGGAAGGGGCCCTTGGCCAGCACCGCCAGGTTGTGCATCCAGCTGTTGTTGGAGCGCAGCTGGCGGCGGCCGACGATCACCAGATCGGGGACGGCGCGGGCGAGATCGGCGCGGGCGCGGCCGAGGTCGTCGAGGCACAAAGGCGGCGCGAGCTCGACCTTGCCCGACGGCGTGCGCAGCATCTCGGGGATCCGCGGCTCGAGCGCGCCGAGGTCGATCCCGGCCGGCGCGGCCTTGAGCTTGGCCAGGGTCAGTCCGCCGGGCGTCAGACCGAAGCGGTCGCCGTACGGCCCGGCGCGGAGCGCGAGATCGAGCAGCCGCTCGGGGCCGGCGCTGCCCGCGACCTGGGCGAGCACCGCGTCGGCGGCGGGGCCCGCGGTGCGCCGCACGTCCTCGGCTGCCATCTCGTCGTCGAGCTGGCGCAGGTCCGCGGCGGCGCCCTTGCCGGTCGCGATCGCGATCAGGCGGAGCACGATCTCCCACTCGGCGGGCCGATCGGCGGCGCGCGGCAGCACCGCCGGGCTGTAGCGCGCGGTGTTGCGCCACGACAGCTGCGGGAATGCGATGTCGTAGTGGCTGTCCTCGAGCGGCGACAGCCCGGGCAGGATGACATCGGCGTGGCGCGTGGTCTCGTTGAGGTAGATGTCGACCGAGACCATCAGCGCGAGCTGGCCGAGCGCCGCGGCGAGCTGCGCGCCGTTGGGCGCCGACAGCGCGGGGTTGCTCGCGATCGTGATCAGCGCGCGGAGCTGGCCGTCGCCCGGCGTCGTGATCTCCTCGGCGAGACAGCCCATCGGCAGCTCGCCGAACACCTCGGGCGCCCGCGACACGCGGCTCGCGCGGCGGCCGGTCGTAATGCCCTTGCCGCGGCCGGGCGCGCCGGTGGCGTTGGACTGGAACGCGGCGGCCCGGGGGAACATCGCGCCGCCGGCCTCGTCGAGGTGACCGGTCAAGACGTTGACGACGTCGACCAGCCAGCTCGCCAGCGTGCCGTACTCCTGCGTGCAGGTGCCGATCCGGCCGTACACCGCCGCGCGCTCGGTGGCGGCCAGCTGGTGCGCCAGCGTGCGGATCGCCGTGGCGTCGATGCCGCAGCGCGCCGCGACCCGCTCGGGCGCGAAGTCCGCCACGGCGGCCTCGAGTGCCGCCACGCCGTCGACGTGCCCGGTGAGCCGCCCCAGCCGCACCATGCGGTCGGCGAACAGCACGTGGACCAGGCCGAGCAGCAGGAACACGTCGCCGCCGGGCCGGATGAACAGGTGTTGATCGGCCAGCTCGGCGGTCTCGGTGCGCCGCGGATCGATCACGACCAGCTTGCCGCCGCGCGCCTGCATCGCCTTGGCCTTGCCGCGGAAGTCCGGCACCGTCCACAGGCTGCCGTTGGACACCATCGGGTTGGCGCCGATCACCACCAGCAGGTCGGTGCGCGCGATGTCGGGCACCGCGATCGACAGCCAGTGGCCGAACATCAACCCCGACGACAGCTGCTTGGGCATCTGGTCGAGCGTCGACGCCGAGAACACGTTGCGCGAGCCGATCGCCCGCGCCAGCCGCGCCGTGTAGAGCAAGAGCGACATCTTGTGCGCGGACGGGTTGCCGAACACCAGGCCCACCGCGTCGCGGCCGTGCTGGGCGATGATCGGCACCAGCCGGCGCTCGATCTCGGCGAACGCCTCGTCCCAGCTGACCTCGACGTGCACGCCATCGCGCTTGACCAGCGGCGTGCGCAGCCGGTCCGGATCCTCGTGCAGGTCGCGCAACGCCACCCCCTTGGGGCACAGGAACCCGGCCGAGTGCACGTCCTCGGCATGCCCCCGGATCGTCGTGATCCGGCCGTTGTCGATGCCGAGCTCGAGCCCGCAGCACGCCTCGCAGAACGGGCAGATCCTGTGCGCGACGCTGGTCATGCGGCAACGTTACCGCGGATGCGGTCGTCGGGGCCCTCGATCCGGTGACCGCGGCCGATTCCCGCGGCCGATTCCCGCGCCGGCGGGCCGCGCGATCACAGCAGGAACAGGGCTTGCCACGCGGGCGCGCGGTCCTCGACGGCGGCGAGCAGGACCAGCGCGACGCCGGCGGCGCCGGAGACCAGCGTGGTATCGCACGCCCAGCGCGGCACATCGTCATCGACCTTCAGGAAGCGATAGCCGGCGATCCCGGTGCCGGGCGTCCGCGCGCGGAGGACCTCGCCGAGCCAGTGCTCGGCCTGCGCGCGCAGCTGCACGCTGCCGGTGCGCTGGAACGCCACGTTGTAGATGTGGGCGACGCCGGCGGCGCCGTGGCAGATGCAGGCGTCGGGAATCGGCCGTGCGACCGGCGGCGCGACGCTCGGCTGCAGCAGCCGGAGCGCCTCGTGCTCGAGGTCAGCCGAGCGGAGCGTGCGGCCGGCGCGCAAAAGCACGCCCGCGACGCCCGGATCGCCGTGACACCAGCCGGTCCGCTTCACCTCGTCCGGTTCGGGCGGCCAGCGCGCGCCAAACCTCGGCCGGCCGCACGGGATCGTGTGCAGCAGCCAGGCGACCGCGGACTCGAGGAGCCGCCGGCTGCGCTCGCGCTCGATATCGGCGTCGACGAACTGCGCGAGCATGCCGATCACGCCGGGGACGCCGTGCGCGACGCCCAGGTCGATGACCCCGGCGGCAGAACCGGCATGCCGCGTGTCACCGAGGACCTGCGGGGGCGTACGCCAGGTCGCGCCGGCCTCACCGACGTCCGCCAGCGCCTCGAGGTGCGAGATCACCCGCTCGGCGATCTGCGCGGCGAGCTCTCCGCGATGAGCCGCGGCGGCCACGCCGGCGCCGACCAGGCCGGTCACGAGGTCGTAGCGCTCGTCCCAGCGCGGCCGGTCCAGATAGCGCAGGATCGCGGCATCGAAGTGCGCGATGATCGACTCGGCCTCGTCTCCTCCCGCGAGCTGATCGACGAGCCAGGACATCCCGGAGATCCCGGCAAACAACGAGATCGTCGCCGGCCGCGCCGCGATCGCATTCAGCGCGGACTCCAGCCTGGCGCCCGCGGTGGGCCGGCCGCAGTGAGCCAGCAACAGCGCGATCGACGCGTCGCCCTGGAACCCGGGCTCCGGACTGGGCGGTTGCCGTTCGAGCGCCAAGGCGATCTCGTGGGCGACGGCTCGCGCGTGCGCCGCGCGATCGCCCGCGAGCAGCGGCTGCCAGCGCTCGCCGCCGCTTCGGCCCTCGTCGTGGGCGAGGTCCTCAGTCATGCGTGACCTTGCGGACTCCGGTCGGCGTCGGTGACGAGTCGTGACCGTGCTTGATCACCACCACCGCGTCGAAGGCTTCGCGGACCCGGCGCAGGGTCAAGGTGTCGTCGGCGACGGTGTACGCCGCACCGAGCTCGCGCACCAGCCGCGGCGTCGCCAGCCAGTCCAGGAGCGGCGCGGGCAGCCCGGCGAGCGGGATCCACGCGATGTCCGGCATGCCCGCGGCGCGCATCACCGCGCCCTCGAGCGTGTACGCCGGCGCGGCCGGGATCGGATGCGGGATCACGCCGATCTTGGCGGCCGCATCCCAGGCTCGCGCGGAGCCCTCGTAGAGATAGAACCCGACCCCGTAGTACCGGACCGCCGGGTTGGCGGCCAGGTTCTGGCCGACCATGCGCAGGCCGCGCTCCTTGGTGAGATGCCCGTCGTGGGCCCACAGGCACGAACGCTGGACGCCGAGCTGCGAGGTGATGAAGCTCGCCAGGGTTGCCATCCCCGCGTCTCGTCGCCGGCGATACTGACCTCGCATGTCGCCGTTCCAGTACTCGAGCTGCAGCGCCAGTGAGCGCGCGGCCACCGCGACGAGCAGATCCTGGCGCGCCCGGCTCCGGGGGGTTGCCAGCCGCGACAGCAGCGAGCTCAGGCTCGCCCGCTGCGCCGCGGGCAGGTTCGGAACCTCCTTGCCGCGACTGGTGGCCACGACGCCGAGCGCGGCTTGCTCGTCGGCGCCGATCGAGAGCGCCGCCGCGCTTGCCGTGAGCACGCCGACCGGCAGCGCCGTGTTCTGCAGGTCGACGCCCCAGAGGTGGATCTTGTCGGCCGTGTTCGCGTTGTAGTCGCGAACCAGCTCGAGGAACCGCAGGAACTCGTAGGTGTCGGTGACCCAGAAGCCGAGCGCGGCGACCGCCCCGGCGAGGTCGACGTCGCCGCCGTTGACGTAGTCATCGAGCGCGACCCCGCTGATCGCGTCGAGCTCGAACAGGATCAAGCGCACGCCGGCGCTTCGCACCAGCGCGAGCGTCAGCTCGGCGCGCGCGGAGACGAACTCGGCGGTGCCGTGCGTGCCCTCGCCGAGCCCGATGATCGTCGGGTCACGCGCCGTGATGTCCGCGACCAGCCCTGCCAGCTCGGCCGGGATCGGCGCGGTCGATGGCGGTGGTCTGCGGACGATGTCGCCGGCCACGCCGTCGAGCTCGACATGGGTCGTCTCGGGGACCTGGAGATCCACCGGAGTCGACATCGTCTCGCCGGCGAGCGAGACGTTGTAGTACGCCTCGGGCAGGCATGCGGCGAAGCTGCCGTCGGCCTGGACCGGGCTCACGAAGGTATCGCCCGTGGCGCTGCTCCGGCGCGCGGCCTTGACCAGGGTCGAGGGTCCGTGGCTCGACACGCGGCCGGTCAAGGGATGGCACGAGCGGGATAGCGCGATCCGGACGCTGGGATCGGGAACCGCCTGCTTGTCGAGCCAGGCGAACCCGCGCTCGGCGGTGACGGCAAGCGCATAGTCGCCGGACGGCAGCGCGAGCTGGAAGTGTCCGTCGGGATCGGTGGCGATCGCGATGACGCGGCCCGCGGTCGCCAGGTCGGTCACGGCGAGCGTCGCGCCGGGCGCGGGCGTGCCGTCGTCGTACGACACGACGCCGCGGAGCGTGGGCGGAGGCGACGGCACCGGCGCGGGTGACACCGGCGCGGGCGCGGCGCCGCAGGCGGTCGAGATCGAGCACACGATGGAACACCGAACCAGGGGGCACATGGCAGCACGCCTCATCGTGGGTGTTCCACGACCGTGCTCAGCACGACGCCAGCCGCGCCAGCCGGGTCGGCCGCTCGGTGATGATCGTGGAGCCTTCGCCCGCGGCGATCAATCCGAGGTCGTGCCGGGTCAGGATGCGAACGGTCTCCCGCTTGATCGCGAGTCGCACACCACGTGTGCCGCTCGGCAAAATGCCGATCTGATTGTGCTTCTTCATAGGCCCTGAACGAAAATGCGATGAGTGCTAATCGAGTGGCGATGGACGTCAAAAACTGACGTACTCGAGCTCGCCTGGGCGCACGGAATACAGGCCATTCGCGGTGCTGATCGCGAGCAGCTCCGGTCCGGCGAAGCCGACGTAGCCGATGCCATCGGAGGCGATGCCGAGAGATGCCACGGAGCTGCGCGACAGATCCACGACGACGACCTCGCCTGCCAAGGTGGCGGCGATGTATCGATCGTCCGGCGACACGTCGATCTGAGCGACGTGCCGGCCGAGATCGAACCGCAATACCCTGGACGATGCCGGGGAGGCGGAGCGAGCCGGTGAGGTGGAGAGATCGACGAGCAAGGATCTGGAGTTTATATTGGCACTCCATCCATCTTTGAGTAGATGCAGAAAGCGGAAAGATCCAACCTCCTGGATGCGCTCGATGAGCATGAGTGCGTGATTGAGATATCGCCAGTGCAGCATCGTGCCATCGGCGCCGGCGGTCCACAGCTCGCGGTCGCGCCACACGACGCTCATGACCCGCGCGGTGTGAGCGCGCAGCGTGCTGCCGATCCGGCGCTGCGCCAGGTCGTGGACGATGACCGAGCCGTCGTCGGCGCCGGATGCGAGCAGCTGGCCGTCGGGGCTGAACGCCATGCGGTACGGCGGCGCGCCGTGGGCGTAGAGCGTCCGCAGGGTGCCATCGAATGCCTGGAGCTTTCCGTCTGCGGTGGCGATGACGAGCGTTCGGTGATCGGGGCTCGATTCGAGCCACCGGATCTGAGCCACGCTCGACAGGATGGCCCGTGTCGTACCGTCCGGAGACGTGCACAGGACCTGACCGTCGAAGCCTCCCGAGCACACGTGATCTCCCCACCACGCGACGCTGAACGCGACGCTGCGGTGGCGGTGGATCTCGCGGATCTCGCCGCTCGCCAGCGACCAGACCCGCAGCGCGCCGTCAAAGCAGTCGAGCCCGGCCCGGGTCCGGTCCGGAGACGGCACCAGGGTGTACACCGTGCATGGCACGCCAGGCACCTCGGCGAGCGGGCTCGGCGCGAGCGTCCAGACCCGGAGCTCGGTTCCGGCGATGCTGATCAGCCGAGCGGGTCCCGGCGCGTGTCCCGGGACATGTCCCGGCGCGTGCCCCGGATCAATCGTCACGCCGGTCACCCGCGTGCTGTGTCCCTTGAACTGCCACACCTCGGAGGTCCGGGTGTCGATCGCGACCACCACGCCGTCGGCATAGCCCCAGGCGGCGAACCGGTCATCGGCGGTGACGCTCGTCGGCAGCGACGCATGCACCGGGCCGAGCTCGAGCCGGTCGCTCCCCGGGCGCACGAACCAGGTCTTGTCGCCGGCATCGGCGACGGCGAGCAGCCCGGCGGGAGACAGCGCCAGCTCGTAGCCTCCGGAGATGTGCGTCGGCAGCTCGAGGGACTTGCCGCCTCGGACGAGCAGCAGGTGATCGGCATCGAGCAGGGCGGCATAACCTGGCCCTGCCACGGCCATCGGCCGCTGGCCGCCCGTGTTGGCACACCGGGTGTGGCGCTCGGGGGCCCCATCGCGCACGACGTCGAGCTCGTGGTCGGTCGTGCACACCAGCAGCAGGTGATCGTTGCCGGCGATGCTGTGAACACCGTGCTTGATCAGCGCCGGCCGCTCGTCATCCAGGGCGTACAGGTCGTGCCCATCGAGCCCGTAGATCCGTGAGCCCGCGGTCAACAGCTCCGCGGTGAGGCCGGCCAGCAAGCTGCCGGCATCGCTGCGATGCGCCGGCCGGGTGGTGCTCGTGACGGTGACGCTCGCGGACCCGAACGGCCGCCGGGAGTAGAGCCAGCCGTCCTGGTAGCTCGTCGCGGGTCCGAGCAGGTCGGTGTCCAGGCTGCGCAACTGTCCGGTGTCGGCGTCGATCGAGGCGAGCGCTCCGTCGATGGTGACGATCGCGAGCTCGGACGTGGTGGGGTGGCGAAGCAGCCTGCTGACCCGCCCCGGGAGCGGGATGACGCGGGTTGCGGCGCCGGCCTGCGCGCGGCTCGACAGCAAGGCGTACTGCGGAGACCGCTGGGGCAGCGACGCGAGCAGCTCCCTGGCGCTGGTCGGGTCCTTCTCCAGCAGCAGCGAAGCCTCGGCGAGCTGCGCGCGGTCGAGATCGCGTCGCGATACCTGCAGCGCCGCATCGGCTCGGTCTCGCTCCGTCGAGATGTTCCGGACATAGAGCACGCTGCCGGCGATCAGGATCGCGACCACGGCCGCACTCGACAGCGCCAGCGTGCGGTGCCGGCGGGTCCAGTGCGCGAGCATCGCCCACAGCGAGTAGCGGCGGGCGGCGATCCGGGCGCCGGCCTTGAACGCCTTGAGGTCGGCGGCGAGCGCGCCGGCGTCCGGGTAGCGGCGTGCGGGATCGGGATCGAGCGCGTTATCAATGATGGCGATCAGATCGTGATCGATGCCGGCCTGGCGCAGCATGCGGTGGCGCTCGCCGGCGTCGCTGGGTGGCAGCTTCTGGAGCGAGCACAGCTCCCACAGCATCGTACCGATCGCGAACACATCCGCGCGCTGATCGACCGCCTCGCCGCGCTTCTGCTCGGGCGCCATGTAGGCCGGGGTGCCGAGCACGGCGCCCGCGGAGGTGAGATCGTCATCGCCGTTCGCGAGAGAGGGGCCGCCGCCGGCGCTCGAGTCATCGGCCTTCGTCAGGTCCTTGGCCAGACCCCAGTCGATGACGATGGTCTCGCCGAAGTCGCCGACGATGACGTTGGCGGGCTTGAGGTCGCGGTGGATGATGTGGCGGCCGTGCGCGTAGGCGATCGCGTCGGCGACGGCGATGACGTGGTGAAGCAGCGCGATGCGCTCGTCGACGGTCGTGCGCTGGAGGAGCAGGTCGCGCAGCGAGCGGCCGGCGACCAGCTTCATCGCGTAGAACGGGGTGCCATCGGGCCAGCGGCCGGCCTCGTGGACCGGCACGATGCCGGGGTGCTCGAGGCGCGCGGTGATCAGGGCCTCGCGCAGGAACCGGACCTCGCTCATGTGGCCGCGCGAGATCAGCTCCTTGATCGCAATATCGCGGCCGAGCTCGCGATCGTGGGCGCGCGACACGCGGCCCAGGCCACCGCGGCCGTGCTCGCCGAGGATCTGGTAGCGCTCCGGGTCGCGGAGCTGGGGCGCCACCGGCGGCGCCGCGGCGACCAGGCCCGTGGCAAGCACTGGCTCGCTGGTGTGGGTCTGGCCGGCGGCCGTGGGCGACGCCGACCGGGTTCCAGAGTTGCCGCCGTCATCGTCGGAGCTCACGTTGTCGAGCACGATAATCGAGCGGGTGCTGCGCCGGCCATGATCCCCTCGATTCCCCTGCCCAGATCCGATGAACCGCCGCGCCACGCCTCCCTGCACAGCAAAGCTCAGGCCCATCAGAGGTGTCGCCAAACCACCGTGCTTGCGTATCCCCCGCAGAACGTCGACCGTGGAGATGTACCGGCGCGCGTTCCGGTATGTTCCGGCGGTGTATATCCCACCGAAATCGTGGGGCTCTGGTGGAACCACTCCCCGGTTCAAGCGGTTCCGGCGGACGCGTGAACACATCGCTTGTACCGGGAGTAGGCCGGGCTACCCATCGCGTCGTCTCGGCGCCCGGGCATGCCGAACGCCGGGACGCGGCCGCTCGTCGTCGGATCTATGCGACGACGCGTGGATCTGCCGCCGGCGCTGAAGCGGCCCGCACGTGCGCCGACCTCGCCGCCGTCCGACACGCGTACACCTGGGACGCGTCGATTCGGGTACGGAACTTGTAGTAGCCGGACAGCGTGAATGGCAGCCCTACCGAGACCGTGAGCTCGATCAGTGACCCGCGGCTCGACGCCGCCGCCGGCGACAGCGCGCCGCGGCTGCTCGTCGTGGTCGAGTGTTGCCGCTTGACATCAGGAGCGCTGCGTCTGTCGCTCGCCAACCTCGACGAGGTCACGCTCGGCCGCGACCTGCGCCGCCACGTGGCGCGCCACGGCCGATCCGCCGTGCTCGCCGTGCCGGACCACGAGACCTCGCGCAAGCACCTGAGCCTGCGCCGCCAGCCGGCGGGCTGGGAGGTCGTCGACCTGGGCTCGAAGAACGGGATCTCGGTCAACGGCGAGCCGACGCGGGTCGCGACCCTGTCCGATGGCGATGTGATCGAGGCCGGCGGCACGGTGCTGATGTTCCGCGAGGACGGTGCGCCGATCGAGGAGGGCGACCGCGATCTGGCGGCCGAGCCCGACACGCCGATGGCGTTTCGCACGGTCAGCCTGGAGCTCGAGCACCGCGTCCACCAGCTGACCCGGATCGCGCGCGCCGGGGTGGCGGTGCTGATCCGGGGCGAGACCGGGACCGGCAAGGAAGTGATCGCGCGGGCGGTACACGACGTCTCGAGCCGGCGCGGCGCGTTCGTGCCGGTCAACTGCGGCGCGTTGCCGCGCAACCTGATCGAGAGCGAGCTGTTCGGCCACCGCCGCGGGGCGTTCTCGGGAGCCAACGAGGAGCGCGATGGGCTGGTGCGGCGGGCGCACCAGGGCACGCTGTTCCTCGACGAGATCGCCGAGCTGCCCGAGGAGTCGCAGGTCGCGCTGCTGCGCGTGCTGCAGGAGGGCGAGGTCCGCCCGGTCGGCGCCAGCGAGGCGGTCAAGGTCGACGTCCGCGTCGTCGCCGCCACGCACCAGGACCTGGTCAAGCGGATCGCCGATGGCCGGTTCCGCCAGGACCTCTACGCGCGGCTGTCCGGGTTCGAGGTCACGCTGCCGCCGCTGCGCGACCGCCGCGAGGACATGGGGTGCCTGATCTCGGCGCTGCTGCCGCGGCTCGCGCCGAACGCGGAGCGGGTCACCCTGCACCGGGCATCCGCCCGGCTGCTGCTGCGCTACGGCTGGCCGCTCAACATCCGGGAGCTGGAGCAGGCGCTGCGCGCGGCGGTGGCGCTGGCCGAGGACGGTGAGATCCGGCCCGAGCACCTGTCCGAGGCGATCTGCAACTTCGTGCCGCCGTCCCTGGCCAACCTGCGGCCGGAGGACCGGGTGCTGCGCGAGCGGCTGATCGAGCTGCTCCGCGAGCACGGCGGCAACGTCACGGCGGTCGGGCGGGCGATGGGCAAGGCGCCGATCCAGATCCGGCGGTGGTGCCGGCGGCTCCACATCGAGCTCGCCCAGTTCCGCGCGTGACCGGCGGCGCTCACTTCGGCGGGGTGCGGACGTAGGCGAGCGCCTTGTCGAGCACCTCGTCCCGTCCAGTGGCCACACCCGCGATCGTCCGCGTCGCCGGGATCGTCGGGCGGATGCCCACGAGGTGCTGGGGCGCCCCGTCGTACCGGGCGACGCGCAGGGCGGTGAACCTGGTGCGGCAGCCGGTCGGCTCGCTGATCTCGGCGACGTTGCCGTTGGTGCCGGCCGTCGGGCTGCCGACGATCGCGCCGAGCCGGTGGTGCTCGACGAGCGCCATCAGCGACTCGGCGTAGCTGATCGCGCGCGGGCCGGTGACGAACGCCACGCGCCCGGCGATGTGCGGCTGCAGCGGCGGGAGCAGCGTGGGCGAGGTCTCCCACGTCGGCGCTGCGTTGGGCCCGTGGTCGGGGCGGATCAGGAGCGGGATCGACATGCCCTGGGTGAAGTCGATCTCCTGGCTCGCCAGGTGCGACAGCACCTCGGGGCTGGAGCTCGGATACTCCCGCAGGTCGAACACCACGCCGGGCGCCGCGGCCAGCCGGTCCATGACCGCGTTGATCTCGGGCGTCGCCGCGCGCTCGAGGTCGACATAGTAGACCCCATCGTCGAGTCGCTCGATCGCCGGGTGCGAGAGCTCGCGCGGCGGGGGGCTGCCGCGCACCACGGCGACGTCGGGCTCGGCGCCGTCGCGGCGGACCCGCAACACGAGTGTCGAGCCCGACGGACCGGCGCCGAGATGCTCGAGCGCCTGGGCGAGCCGCCACTGCGGCGAGCCGCTGATCAGCGCCTGGTCGGCGGCGAGCTGCTCGGCCACCGGGTGGCCATCGACCGAGACGATCACGTCACCGCGCGCGACCGCCTGGTCGGCCGTCGCGGTGACGATGATCTGGCCCTCGACCGAGTCGACCACGAACGGCGGCCGGACGTGCGGCGTGTCGCCGGGGCACGTCGTGCTGGCGTGGCCGTCCGGGGCGGCGGCGCTCAGGCGCCGGAGCGTCGCCAGGTGATCGGTCACGCTGCGGTCGTCGAGCGCGTCGCCGAGCGCGCGATCGAGCTCGGCGTTCCAGTCGACCGCGACGACGCTCCAGTACGGCCAGAAGTGCTGGAGCGCGTTCCACACGACGATCACGTCGGCGACGCCGGCGATCGAATCGAAGCCCGCGGGCGGCGCCGCGGGTGGCGTGGCCTGCGAGCGGCGGGCGAGCGCCGGATCGTCGCCGATCGTGCGCCCGTCCCTGGAGTACAGCGCCAGCGGGACGCGCGCATGCAAGCCGCCGCCGAGATCGACGTCGGCGATCTCGCCGGGCGCCGGTGCGTCGGCGAACAGCTCGTCGCTGAGCACCCGGGTGGCGGGCTCGACGCGCAGCGAGGCCTCGCCCGACGCCGGGCCGGCGTGATCCAGCGTCGCATTCCAGCCCGCGAGCGAGCCGCCCGCGGCCTTGCCGGTGCCCGGGCTCCAGCTCGCCTGCAGGTCCTTGCCCTCGAAGCCCGGATCCTTGAGCTCGATCGCGCGCCACGTGCCGCCGGGGCCCTCGGCCGCGAGCTCGAGGTCGTCGTACCACACGGTGCCGCCGCCGCTCATGATCGTCCCGAGCACGATCCGCGTCGCGTCCGCGTCGACGGTGCCGGTGATCTCGGCGGGCTGCCAGGACGCGCCCGCGGTCGGGTGCTCCCGCATGTTGTCGAAGAAGCCGCGCTGGTCGCCCCGGTCGACGCGCAGCCACAGCCGGCCGAGCGCGTGGTTGGCGGTGCGCAGCTTTCCGCGCAGGCGGATACGCGCACCGCGGTACGGCGCCGCGTCGACCGCTTGCCAGAGCGAGGCGAAGGTCTCGCCGGGCACCGCGACGGTGCGAGGCCGGTGCCGCCGCTTGCTCGCGTACGCGCTGATCAAGGTGCTGTCGCCGTAGCCCTCGTGCTCCCAGGCCACCAGCTCGAGGCCGTTCGCCCCGGGCGGGTGCAGCGCGGGGTCGGCCGCGACCGATTCGCCCGCGGCCGCGATCTGCACCGTCGGCGCGAACGGCGCGATCAGCTCGGTGAGCGTCGTGCGCAGCGCGCGGCCATCGGCGGCGGCGACCCGCCGGGCGCCGTCGATCGCGAACCGATCCCAATCGATCACCGCCGCGGCGTCGCTGGGGTGGAACCAGCGCACCACGCCGTAGAGCCGCGCGAACGCGTGGAGGGCGGCGACTCGCGACGCCGCCGCCGGCGCCGTGGCCGGCGAGCGTTCACCGGCTCCCGCGTGGCACGCGGCGCCGGCCAGCATCGCTGCGATCACCGCGCGGCGCACGGAGGTGGACGTCGATAGCTCGACCGGGGAGTTCATCAGCAGGCCTCCGGCGCAGCTTACTAGCAGGTCTGCGAGCCGGTGCCGCAGATCGTCAACCCGAACGACCAGATCGCGCCACCGGCGACCTCGGCGAGCTGGGCATCGTTGAGCCGGACGATGGTCTCGCGGCGGAGCACGAGCTTGGTGACGTGGTTCTGGGTCCGGAGCTTCTTGGCGTTCTTCATGATGATGGTTCTTGTCTCGTTGGTTGTGGTTGTCGTCAGAGCCGCGCGACAGCCTTGCGAGCCGCCGCGAGATCGAGCGAGATGATGTGTCCGTCGGTATCGAACACGGTGCCGGCGCTGCCATCGCCGGTCACGACCACCTGGTTCAGGTCGGTCGTGCCCACGGGCAGACACAGCCAGGTCCGGCGCACCGCCGAGTAGACCCAGATCGTGCCATCGGTGCAGATCGCGACCAGCAGGCCGTCGCGGGTCAGCGCGAGCCGTCGGGCGCGCATCGCGAGCTCGGTCCAGGTCGTTCCCGGACCGGTCCACGCGTCCGCATGCCGGAAGCCGACCCGGACCGTGTTGTCGTTGGCCGCGATGGCGATCGTCCGGCCGTCCGCCGTGACCGCGATGTCGCGGATCGCGTCGGCGGCGCGCGGCAGCACCGTCGTCTGCCACGACGTCGTGTCGAGCACCACGACCTCGCCCGCGGCGTCGCCGGCGCAGACCGAGCTGCCATCGGGCAGCGCCAGCAGGCGCGTGATCTTCGCGCCGGCGGGCCTGAGCGCAAGCCGCTGGCCGGCGTCGCCGATTCGCCACAGCGCGCCATCCCGGGTGCTGATCACGATCGCGCCGGTCCGCGCCGCGACGACCAGGCCGTCGATCGGCTGGCCGAGCTCGTGGACCAGCCGCTGCTCGCCGGCCTGCGTCCACCGGACCAGCCGTCCATCGCGGCCGGCGGCCACCAGATCTTCGGCGCCCTCCGTGCCCGGGAGGAACGCGACGCGGGACACCGGACCGTGCCGGGTGTCGAGCACGTGCGTGCGCGCGAGCGGCGAGGCCGACCACAGCTCGATCACCCCGCTCGCGCCGTACGCGGCGAACCTGCGCCCATCGGCGGAAGCTTCGAGGTAGGCGGTGTCGGGCGTGTGCGGCCCGACGTTCTGGACGCCCTTGCCGGCCGAGAACGTGGTCAGGGTGACGTCGAGGGTGTCCGCGATGGCCATGCCGGCCTGGTCGCTGAACAGGGCCGAGAACACGCGCGTGTGGAGCTCGCCCACCATCTTGGTCATCCGGTCCGGCAGCGGCCAGGCCCGGATCGCTCCGCGCGCGTCGCCCGAGAGCAGCGCCCGATACTCGGCGGTTGGTGGCGAGATCGCGGTCAGCCGGTAGCCATGACCCCGGAACGACGACACCAGGTTGGTCTCGAGATCGAGCACCGAGAGCACCCCGCTGTCCCCGGCGGCGACGAGGTAATCACCCGCCGCGCTGACCTCGAGCATGTTCGCATGACCTTCGAGGTGGGCGCGGGGCGTGATCTTGCCGTCCCGCAGGTCCCAGGTCCCGACCGTGCCTTCGCGGCAGGCGTACGCCACCGCGCGCCTGCCGGGGATGACCTTCACGCCGCTGACGAAGTCGTGGCACAGCGCGACGCGCGTCGTGATCCGCAGCGGGTCGATGCCCGCGAGATAGCCCTGACCCCGTGAGGTGACGAGCACCAGCTGGTGGCTGCTGGGATCCGCGTCCCAGAACGTGCCATCGGGGTCCACCAGGCGCTGGGTCGGGCCACCGATGTGGAGCAGCGCGAGGCCATCGCGCGTCCCGACCGCGATCGCGTCCTCGTCGATGAACAGCACGCCGCCGCCGTCGCCGGTGGCGACGTGCAGGCGCTCGACCGGGCGATCCGGCACCGCGAGATCGAGGATGCGCAGCTCGCCGCCGCCGGAGATCGTCGCCAGCTGCGATTCGCCCGGCGAGAACGCCAGCCCGAGCGGCCGCGAGCTGCGGAACTGCTCGGGCACGGCGATCGGCGAGCCGCGCGCGACGTCGAGCAGGCACAGGTTCGCAGGATCGCAGACATAGGCCAGGAGGTGGCGCGACACCGCGTACGCGAAGCCACCGAGCCCGACCGCGGCCACGCCCCGGGCGAGCACGACCGACGTCGCATTTCTGGCCGTCCGCGAGATCGTTCCATCCGAGCTGAGCGAGACCACGCTGCCATCGGCGAACCCCTGGAGCCACAGCACGCTGTCGGTATGGGGGACCGCGCGCAGGCTCGACACCCCCCGGCCGGCTGCCTCCGCGCGGAGCTGCGCCGCCCGATCGCGATCCGCGCCGTGGTAGGTCGCGAGCAGATCGACCGCGGCCGATGGATCGGTCGTCATCAGCAGCTGCGCGTGCTTCAGCGTGAGCTCGGCGTGCTCCACGCCGAGGGCGTGCTGCGTCGCCTCCACGCGCACCAGCGCGGCGTCGGCGCGATCGCGCTCGGCGGCGACGTTGCGGACGTAAACCACGCTGCCGGCGATCAAGATCGCGATCACGGCCGCGGCCGACAGCGCGAGCGTGCGATGCCGGCGGGTCCAGTGCGCGAGCAGGGCCCACAGCGAGTAGCGGCGGGCGGCGATCCGCGCGCCGGCCTTGAACGCCTTGAGGTCGGCGGCGAGCGCACCGGCGTCCGGGTAGCGATCGTCCGGATCGGGCGCGAGCGCCTTGTGGATGATCGCGATCAGGTCCTGGTCGATGCCGCCGCGGCGCAGGATGGCGTGGCGCTCGCGGGGATCGTCCGGCGGCACCTTCTCGAGCGTGCACAGCCCCCACAGCATGGCGCCGATCGCGAACACGTCGGCGCGCTGGTCGACCGGCTCCCCGCGCTTCTGCTCGGGCGCCATGTAGGCCGGCGTGCCGAGCACGGTTCCGGCGGTGGTCAGATCCTCGTCGTGGCTCGAGCCAGAGGCCTCGCCGCCGACCCCGGAGTCCTCGGCCTGCGTCAGGTCCTTGGCCAGGCCCCAGTCGATGACGACGGTCTCGCCGAAGTCCCCGACGATGACGTTCGAGGGCTTGAGGTCCCGGTGGATGATGCGGCGGCCGTGCGCGTAGGCGATCGCGTCGGCGACCGCGATCACGTGGTGGAGCAGGGCGATGCGCTCGTCGACGGTGATGCGCTCGGCGAGCAGGTCGCGCAGCGGACGGCCGGCGACCAGCTTCATCGCATAGAACGGGGTGCCGTCGGGCCAGCGGCCGGCCTCGTGGACCGGCACGATGCCGGGGTGCTCGAGGCGAGCGGTGATCAGCGCCTCGCGCAGGAAGCGGACCTCGCTGACGTGGCCACGCGAGATCAGCTCCTTGATCGCGACGTCGCGGCCGAGCTCGCGGTCGTGGGCGCGCGACACGCGGCCCAGGCCACCGCGGCCGTGCTCGCCGAGGACGTGGTAGCGATCGGGGTTGCGGACCTGGCGGGCGGCCGTCGGTGGCTCGGCCGGTGGCGGGGATCCCTCGGTCGCCAGCGGCTCGCTCGTGAGCGTGGGTCCTGCCGGGGACGTCGCCACGGCGGCGCTCGGGGACGCATCTTCGGTTGCGGCGCGCTTCACGTCGGCCGGCAAGATAGTCGAGCCCACGCCAAGACGGTCAGCCTCGTGCGCCCCCAACGTGCGCCCGGGCGATTGCCCGGCCGCGCCGCTCGCTCGATCCCTCGACTTTCCGAACACGAGGACTTCGGAGAGCAAGCCCCGGGCCGGACCGAACACCGCTAACTAGCGGAGGTTGGTGGTTGGTTTCGGAACGCTGGGCATCGCGGTGTACCGATCCGCGGATGGAGGTGTTCCGGTCGATGCTAGCTCTGCTGAATCACAGCGATTGACCGGTACTACACGGCGGTTCATGCGTGTACCTGTCGGAACACCAAACGCCTCGTGTTTCGCTTGTGCCCGTCACTACGTCTCGCGGCTCTTCCGGGCAAGAGCAGGCATGGCTTGCCGCGCGAGCGCCGGCAGTGGACGGTTTTGATTCCTGCGGCGATATTCCCGCATATGTCGGCAAACGAACCGGTGGAGTCGGCGCCGAGCAGCTCCGCCGAGCAGCGGCCCATCCTGGTGCCCAGCACCTTCGATCCACCCGCAGCGCCGGCGCCCGCACACGGCGTGGTGCGCCGGCTCGCCGCGCGCTTCGCGCTCGTGGCGTTCGGCCTGTACCACCTGCCGCTGGTCCTCAACGACTACCCATCGCTCGGCGGCGGCGGCTACCGCGACGACGGCCTCAGCGAATCGTGGGGCCACGTGTTCGGCCAGGTCGGCCTCTGGGTCGCGCGCCACGTGTTCGGCGTGGTCGGCGCGATGGAGGACGCGCTGCGCGGCGACAACGGCGACACCGTCGAGGAGTACTGCCGCCTGCTCGTCGGCGTGGTCGTCGCGGCGCTCGCGGCTGCGATCTGGACCTTCGCCGACCGGCGCCGGCCTCGCGCGCGCTGGGTCGAGGACGCGCTGCACGTGCTGCTGCGCTACGCGATCGTCCTGGGCCTGGCCAGCTACGCCATGGCCAAGCTCTACCCGGTGCAGTTCGGCCAGCTGTCGCCGAACCGGCTCGAGACCCGGGTCGGTGAGCTGTCACCGATGGGCCTGCTGTGGACCTTCATGGAGTACTCGCCGGTCTACAGCACGTTCGCCGGCATCATGGAG
>DASWRS010000558.1:0-21498 GCA_036403075.1 Kofleriaceae bacterium | reverse complement strand
AACGGCAGCTTGGCGCGCTCGGCGATGTCGAGCAGGCCGTGGCGGCCGTCGGACAGGGTCAGCACCCAGAGCATGGCGAGGTTGAGATCGGGGATCGTGGTGCCGCCGGTCGCGCGGTACAGGCCGCGCTTGCCGAGCTGGGGCTCGCCGTCGGGGGCGAGGTTGGTGTAGCGCCGGTTGCCCTCGAGGACGTCGACGATGCCGCGGACCACGGCGAGCGACTCGGCGAGCCGCTCGGCCGACACGAAGCCGAGGTCGTCGGCCGAGGTGTGGTACTCGGGGAACAGGCCGTGGCGGCCGCGCATCAGCGAGCCGACCGGCGCGCGGAAGCCGGGCGAGTTGTACTGGCGCTCGTCGTAGCCGTAGGGGAAGAAGTCGATCAGGGAGTCGCCCGCGCCGCGATCGCGCAGGACGGCGGCGGCCGCGCGATCGATCTCGGCGTCGCCGCCGACCGTGCGCTTGTAGGTGAACGGGTGCGCGCTGCCCAGGCACACCAGGGTCATGCCGGCGCGGATGCGCGCGACGAGGTCCCGGTGCTGCGCCAGCCAGACGATCGCGCCGATCGTGCCGGGGGCGAACACGAAGCGGTAGGTCCAGCGCCGGCGCGGCCGCGCGGCGAGCTCGCGGGCCAGCGCGGTCGCGACCGCGATCGCGGACAGGTTGTCGTTGCACAGCGACGGATGGCAGACGTGGGTCGACAGCAGGACTTCCTCGGGCGAGTCGCCCGGCAGGACGAGCTCGCCGTAGCTCAGGTGGCCCGGCGCGAGGGTCGCGTCGATGCAGACCTCGTAGTCGCCGTCGGGCAGCGCGTCGAGCTGGCGCTGGCGCAGGCAGAACCCCCAGGTCCGGGCGTAGTACGAGGTGCGGTACGGGATCCAGTCGGGGTGATCGGGCAGCGTGTGGAGGTGCGGCCGGAGCTCGGCGAGCGACATCCGCGCCCACACCGGCGCGCTGTAGTTGACGACGTGCAGGTTCGAGGCGCGGAAGTCGACGACGCGGGTGCCGCTCGCGTCGGCGATCCAGGCATCGCGGATGTTCCACTCGTCCGGCACCGTCCAGTCGAGCACGGCCGTGCCGGTGGCGACCTCGGTCCGGATCATCGGCGCCGGCAGCTGGCGCTCGATCCGCGCGAGCGTGTCGCGCAGGCCGTCGCCGGTGATGCTGCGGCAGATCGGGTACAGCTCCTCGACCAGCGCGTACATCCGCGCGCCGGCGTCGGCATCGCGGACGTCGGCGGCGGGGGTCTCGGGCGTCTCAGGCATCTCAGGCATCCGCGAGCTCCGGGTCCATGTCGGGGTAGGTCGCGTCGCGCTCGGAGATCACGGCCGGGCGCACCGGCCAGGCGATCGCCAGGCGCGGGTCGTCCCAGCGCAGGCCGCGCGCCGCCTCGGGGACGTAGCGCGTGCCCATCCGGTAGGCGACCTCGGTCTGGTCGGCCAGGGTCAGAAAGCCGTGCGCGAAGCCGGCCGGGATGTAGAGCTGTGCGCCGGACGCTGGCGTGAGCTCCACCGCACACCAGGCGAGCCGGGTCGGCGAGCCCACGCGCAGGTCGACGACGACATCGAGGATCGCCCCGGCGGTGCAGCCGACGATCTTGACCTCGCCGTCGGGTGCCGCCTGGTAGTGCATGCCGCGCAGGGTGTGGCGGCGGGTGTTGAACGACACGTTGCCCTGGGGGAAGTCGGTGTGCAGCCCGGCCCGGGCGAGCTCGTCGACGCAGAAGCTGCGGGCGAAGAACCCGCGGTCGTCGCCGCGGCGCTCGAGCTCGATCAGGAACACGCCCGGCAAGCGCTGCTCGATGAACCTCACGCGGGGAAGCTTACCCCGCGCGGATCCGGCAATCGACCGCGTCGCCCCTCCCCGGGGCCGAGGTGGCCTGATAGCGTTCGAGCATGCCCGCGCCGACCTGCCGGTTCTGTAGCGCCAGCCTGGCCCACACGCTGTGCGATCTCGGGATGTCGCCGCTGTGCGAGAGCATCCTCGCCGCCGATCAGACCAACCAGATGGAGCCGTTCTATCCGCTCAAGGTCTGGGTCTGCCACCAGTGCCTGCTGGTCCAGCTCGAGCAGTACGTGTCGGCCGAGCACATCTTCACCGAGTACGCGTACTTCTCGGCGTTCTCGACCGCGTGGCTCGAGCACTGCAAGACCTACGTCGCGATGATCACCGAGCGGCTCGGCCTGGGGCCCACGAGCCAGGTGATCGAGCTGGCGTCCAACGACGGCTACCTGCTGCAGTACTTCGTCGAGCGCGGCGTCCCGGCGCTCGGGATCGAGCCCGCGGCCAACGTCGCCGAGGCGGCGACCAAGCGCGGGGTCGAGACCCTGGTCCGGTTCTTCACCCGGGAGCTCGGCGCGGAGCTGGCCGCGACCGGCCGGCGCGCCGACCTGGTGATCGGCAACAACGTCCTGGCCCAGGTCCCCGACATCAACTCGTTCGTCGCCGGCATCGCGGCCGTGCTGGCGCCGACCGGCACCGCCACGCTCGAGTTCCCGCACCTGCAGCGGCTGATCGAGGGCAACCAGTTCGACACGATCTACCACGAGCACTTCGGGTACTTCTCGCTGCTCGCGGTCGAGACCATCTTCGCCGCGCACGGGCTCACGATCTTCGACGTCGAGGAGCTGTGGACCCACGGCGGCTCGATCCGGATCTACGCGCGGCCGACCGCGGACGCCGGCCGCCCCGTCGGCGCGCGGGTCACCGAGCTGCGCGCCCGCGAGGAGGCGCTCGGGTTCCGCGACATGGCGACCTACGCGGCGTTCGAGGAGCGGGTCCGCGAGACCAAGCGCCGGATCCTCGAGCTCCTGATCGCCGCCAAGCGCGCCGGCAAGCGGATCGCCGGCTACGGCGCGCCGGGCAAGGGCAACACGCTGCTCAACTACTGCGGCATCCGCAACGACTTCCTCGACTTCACCGTCGATCGCAACCCGTACAAGCACGGCCGGTTCCTGCCCGGCACGCACATCCCGTGCTTCGCGCCCGACAAGATCGACGCCGAGAAGCCGGACTACATCTTCATCCTGCCGTGGAACCTCAAGGACGAGATCATGAAGCAGCTCGCCCACACGCGGGAGTGGGGCGCCCGGTTCATCGTCCCGATCCCCGAGCCCCAGATCGTAGGATGATCCTCGGATGACCGTCGCATGATGCTCCGGCTGGTTCCCAGGCCCACGGGCGGCGCGCCGCTCCGCGTCCTCGTGATGGGCGCCCACGCCGACGACGTCGAGATCGGCTGCGGCGGCGCGGTGCTGCGCCTGCTCGCCGAGCACCCCGGCGCCGAGGTCCGCTACGTCGTGTTCTCGGCATCGCCGGCGCGCGCCGACGAGGCCCGCGCCGCGGCCGCCGAGCTCACGGCCGGAGCGTCGCGCGTGACGGTCGAGATCCACGGCTTCCGCGACAGCTTCTTCCCGTGGGACCAGCCCGTCCGGCTCAAGGAGACCATCGCCGAGCTGCGCCGGAGCTTCGATCCCGACGTCGTGTTCACCCATCACCGCGCCGACGTCCACCAGGACCACGCGCTGATCGCCCAGCTGTCGTGGACCGCGTTCCGCGATCACCTGATCCTCGAGTACGAGATCCCCAAGTACGAGGGCGACCTCGGCAGCCCCAATGTCTACGTGGCGCTCGACGAGCCAACCGCGCGCCGCAAGGTCGAGCTGATCCTGCGGCACTACGCCACGCAGGCCGGCAAGGGCTGGTTCCGGGCCGAGACCTTCGAGGCCGTGATGCGGCTGCGCGGCATCGAGTGCAACGCGCCGGCGGGCTGGGCGGAGGCTTTCCACGGGCGCAAGATTCTGTTGTAGTCGCCGCCATGCGAGTTCTGGTCACCGGCCACCGCGGATACATCGGCGTCGAGCTCGTCCCGATGCTGCGCAAGGCGGGCTTCGACGTGGTCGGGCTCGACACCGGGTTCTTCGACGACAGCGACTTCCGGGCGCCGCCCGACGACGTCCCGGCGCTCGATCTCGACCTGCGCGAGGTCACGTCCGATCACGTGCGCGGGTTCGACGCGGTCGTCCACCTCGGCGCGCTGTCCAACGATCCGCTGGGCGATCTCAACCCGGGCCTGACCTACGACATCAACCTGCGCGCCTCGGTGAACCTCGCCACGGCCGCCAAGGCCGCGGGGGCCAGCCGCTACGTGTTCGCGTCGTCGTGCAGCCTGTACGGCGCCGGCGCCGACGGCCACCTGACCGAGCAGGCGGCGTTCAACCCGGTCACGGCCTACGGCGAGTCCAAGGTCAAGGCCGAGCTCGAGATCGGCCCGCTCGCCGATGCCGGCTTCGCGCCGGTGTACCTGCGCAACGCCACGGCCTATGGCGTGTCGCGCCGGCTGCGCGCCGACATCGTCGTCAACAACCTCGTCGGCCTCGCGATCACGACCGGCAAGGTGACGATGACGAGCGACGGCTCGCCCTGGCGGCCGCTGGTCCACATCGGCGACATCGCGCGCGGAGTGATCGCCGCGCTGACCGCGCCGGCCGACGCGGTTCGCAACCAGGCGTTCAACATCGGCCGCACCCAGGAGAACTTCCGGATCCGCGAGGTCGCCGAGCTGGTGGCCCAGGTCGTCCCGGGCTGCGAGGTCAGCTTCGCGCCCGGCGCGTCGCCCGACGCGCGCAACTATCGTGTCGACTTCTCCAAGGCCGAGACCTCGCTGCCCGGCTTCCGTCCGGAATGGACGCTGCGCGCCGGGATCGAGGAGCTGTACGCCGCGTACCGCGAACACGGCATGACCCAGGCCGAGTTTCTTGGCCCGCGTTACTACCGGCTCAAGGTGATCCGCGGCCGGATCGAGCGCGGCGAGCTCGACCACAACCTGCGCTGGATCGAATAGCTTCGATGTAGCCAAGTTCCCTGCAGCCTCGACGCTGCAAACCGCGGTGCGCGACGGTCGCGCGCTGCTCGCGCCCCGGATTCCTGTTACGGTCACGATCCGTTCCGGATGCGAGGCGGTGGCGTTCCGTAAATTTGCGCGGCGGTGGCAATTGACCTCGTCCGATGGTCCCGGCCATGCAAGAATTTCTTGTACGGAGCGCCGGTAAACGGAATTGGCCTTTGGATCGTACCGATGGCCATTACCTTTTCGGTCACCCCATGACCCTCGTCAACTCGACCGGCGCGATCGTTTTTGTCGGCTCGGCGTGGAGCCCGCCCGACGAGTTCGACGAGTTCCGGATCGTGCGCTCGCTCGGCTTCGGCGCGATGGGCCAGGTCTACCTCGCCCACGACCGGTTGCTCGATCGCCCGGTCGCGCTGAAGTTCGTGCACCTGGACGGCAACCCGGCGGGGCGCGCGCGCGTGCTCGACGAGGCCCGGGCGATCGCGCGGCTGCAGCACCCCAACGTCGTCGCGATCCATCGCGTCGCCGAGCTCGCCGGGCATCCCTTCCTGGTATCCGAGTACGTCCAGGGCCGTGCGCTCAACGAGCTCGAGCGGCCGATGCCATCGCGGCAGGTGCTCGACATCGCGCTCGACCTGACGCGCGGGCTCGCCGCGGCGCACCGGCGCGGCGTGCTTCACCGCGACGTCAAGCCGGCGAACGCGGTGCTCACCGACGAGGGCCATGCCAAGCTGCTCGACTTCGGGCTGGCGACGATCCTCGACGGCGGCGCGGCCGAGGACCTCGCGACCACGCAGCCCACGGGGCTGGTCCCCAGCCGCGGTGACGGCGGCGACCGCACCGCCGGGAACGCCGGGCCGGGCGATCAGACCGTGCCGATGCGGATCGCGCCCGGGACGTCCGCGGTGGTCGACGGGCCCGGCCTGTTGCCGCAGATCGTGGGGACGCCGATCTACATGGCTCCCGAGGTCTGGCGCGGCGAGGCCGCGACCCGGCGCTCGGACCTGTACTCGCTCGGCATCCTGCTCTACGAGCTGCTCGCCGGCGCCGCGCCGCATCGCGACGTCGCGCTCGCAGAGCTCTCCACCACGGTCCAGCAGCGCGACATCCCGCGCCTCGGCAAGGTCGTGCCCGGGGTCGACCCCGCGCTGGCCGCGGTCGTCGATCGCCTGATCGAGCGCGATCCCAGGGCGCGGTTTCCATCCGCCGACACGCTGCTCGCGGCGCTCGAGGAGTGCGCCGCACCGCCGGTGGCCGTGCACCCCGATGGCAACCCGTACCGCGGCCTCGCCGCGTTCGACTCGGCGCATGCCTCGCTGTTCTTCGGCCGCGGCGGCGAGATCCGCGAGCTGGTCGATCGCGTGCGGATCGAGCCGTTCGTCGTGGTCGGCGGAGATTCGGGCACCGGCAAGTCGTCGCTGTGCCGGGCCGGCGTCTTGCCCTGGCTGGCCGAGCACGGCGGCTGGTCGTGCGTCGAGATCGTGCCCGGGCACCGCCCGGTGCGCGCGCTCGCGGCGGCGCTCGCGCCGTGGACCGGCAGCGGCGAGGCGGCGATCAGTAACCTCTTGCGCGACACCCCCGACGCGGTCGCCCGCGCGATCCGGCGCTACATCGTCGCCGGCGCGCCGGAGCCCGTGGCCACGCTCGCGACGCGACGCGCCGCTCCGGGCCGGCTGCTGGTGTTCGTCGATCAGCTCGAGGAGCTGCTGACGCTGTCGAGCCCCGACGAGGCCCGGACCGCGGCGATCGCGATCGCGGCGCTCGCGGTGCGCTCGCCGTCGATCCGCGTGCTGACCACCGCGCGCTCGGACTTCCTGTCCCGCCTCGCCAAGCTGCCCGAGCTCGGCGACGAGCTGGCGCGAGGCCTGTACTTCCTCCGGCCGCTGACCGGCGAGCACATCCGCGAGGTGATCGTCCGGCCGGCGGCGGTCCGCGGCGTGGTGTTCGAGTCCGAGGCGCTGATCGACACGCTGGTCGCGCAGACCGAGCATGCGCCGGGCGGGCTGCCGCTCTTGCAGTTCACGCTCGCCGAGCTGTGGGACGCCCGCGACGTCGCGGCACGGACGATCCGGGCCGAGCCGCTGACCCAGCTCGGCGGCGTCGGCGGCGCCCTGACCCGTCACGCCGACCGGATCCTCGCGGGCCTGCGCACCAACGAGCGCGACGCGGCGCGCCGCATCCTGCTCCGCCTGGTGACGACGCAGGCGACCCGGACGCGGCGCTCGAAGGCCGAGCTCCTGACCGAGGGTCCCGAGCGCGATGCCGAGCGCGCCGCGCTCGAGGTCCTCGTCCGCGGCCGGGTCCTGGTCGCGAACAACGCGCAGGACGGCGCCTACGAGATCGCGCACGAGGCGCTGTTGACCAGCTGGCCGACCCTGCAGGGCTGGCTGCAGCGCGATGCGGTCAACCACGCGATCCAGGAGCGCGTCGAGCAGGCAGCGTCGGCGTGGCAGCGCATGGGACGGCCGCGCGACCTGCTGTGGGGCCGGCGGCAGCTCGCGGAGACCCGGCCGCTCGATCGCGCCGACCTCGCCCCGCGCGAGGTCGCGTTCCTCGCCGCGGCGAGCACCGCGATCCGGCGGCGGCGGGTGCTCGGCAGCGTGGCCGCCGCGGTGCTCGTGCTCGGCGCCGTGGTCACCGGCCTGGGGATCCGGACCCGGGCGCGGCGCGAGCTCGAGTCGATGATCGACGACCAGACCCGCGCCGCGACCGCGGCCCAGCGCAGCGCGCGGGCGATCGCCGCGCAACGCGACGTCGCGCGGAGCCGTGCGCTCGGGCAGTTCGAGACCCACCGCTGGGACGACGGCGAGGCCACCTGGACCGAGGTCGAGGCGATGGCGCTGCGCGAGGAGAGCGAGTACCGCAGCGCGGCGGCGCACCTCGAGAGCATCCTGCTGCTCGATCCGCGCCGGGACGGCCTGCGCGGCTGGTTCGCGGACCTCACGTTCGAGCGGCTGCTGCGCGCCGACCGCGATCGCCACCGCGACCTCGCCGACGAGCTCGCCTCGCGGCTGCTCGCGTACGACGACGGCCGCCACCAGGCCGAGCTCCGCGCCGACGCACGCGTCGAGCTCGCCGTCGACCCGCCCGAGACCCGGGTGTGGAGCGAGCGGGCCGATACCCCGCGCCAGCTGCTGGGCCAGGTGCCGCTCGCCCCGCTGGCGCTGCCGCCGGGCTCGCTCGTGCTCGCGTTCGAGGCGCCGGGCCACGTGCCGGCGCGGCTCCCGGTCCTGCTGGCGCGCGGCGAGACCCTGGTCGTGCGGGTCGCGCTGCCCGCGATCGAGGCGGCGCCTCCGGGGATGCTCTACGTGCCGCCCGGCCGGTTCCTGTTCGGCAGCGCGGACAGCTCGGACGCGCGCCGGCAGCTGTTCAGCACCGCGCCGCTGCACGAGGTCTCGACCGAGGGCTACTTCATCGCCCGCCACGAGGTCACGTTCGCCGAGTGGATCGAGTTCCTCGACCAGCTGCCGGCCGACGAGCGCCGGCGCCGGACGCCGCGCGCGAGCTTCAACATGTCGTCGGTCGCGCTCACCGAGCTCGGCCCCCGGCGCTGGCGACTCACGCTGACGCCGACGACGCGGACCTACACCGCCGAGACCGGCCAGCCGCTGCACTACGAGGCCAGGACGCGGCGCGCCGATCAGGACTGGACGAAGTTCCCGGTGTCCGCGGTGTCGTACGACGACGCGGTCGCGTTCGCCGGCTGGCTCGATCGCAGCGGCCGCGTCGCCGGCGCGCGGCTGTGCGACGAGTACGAGTGGGAGCGCGCGGCCCGCGGCGCCGACGGCCGCACGTTTCCGTCCGGCCCAGCGCTCGCACCCGACGACGCGAACATCGACGTCACCTACGGCCGCGAACCGCTCGCGTTCGGCCCCGACGAGGTCGGCTCGCACCCGGGCTCGAGGAGCCCGGTCGGCGCCGACGACATGGCGGGCAATGCCTGGGAGTGGACGCGCTCGGTCCAGACCCCGGGTGAGCCGGTGATCCGCGGCGGCAGCTGGTACCAGAGCGAGCTCACCGCCCGCAGCATGAATCGCGAGTACAGCGAGCCCGCGCTGCGCACGCCGCTGATCGGACTACGGCTCTGCGCCACGCCCCGGTGATCGCTCGAACGGCCGGACAACCACGTTGCACGAGGAGTACACATGAGAAGTATCAGATGGCTCGGGGTGCTGCTGCTATCCGCCTGCGCCGAGCCCGAGCTCGGCCGGGTCCAGCAAGCGTACATGTCGCAGCAGGGTACGCAGCTCCATGGCATCCAGCTCCAGGGCACGCAGGCCGCGGGCATGACCTTGCAGGGCTTCCAGCTCGAAGGTGCCACGCTCAACGGCGCGGCGCTGGTCAACCTGCGGGTCGAGCACGGTGAGCTCGTCGCCGAGCAGGGTCAGGTCACGTACCACGGCGCCGATCTGGTCAACGCCCAGGTCTACGCCCAGGTCCGGAACCTGTTCGCGATTCCGCCCACGACCGCGACGCTCGAGTACCGGATCACGGCGATCGAGGCGGAGAGTCCGGACTACGATCCGACGCACACCGGATCGACGTTCCTCTATACCCTCGAGCAGAACGTCGACGACACCGGGTCATGGCAGCCGGCCTGCGCGATCGACGGCGACGGGCACCACGCCGCGATCCCACTCACCGCGACCTGGAACGGGCACGGCGATCGCGTCGAGTCGAGCTCGCTGTTCACGTTCAGCTGCACCACCGGCGTGATCGCGAAGTGCTACCGCTGGGGCTACCGGCCGTGGGTCACGGGTTACGGCGACCTCACCACGCTGCACTGGACCTGCACGCGGATGGCGCGAGCGGACTACTGCGGCAACGGGACCTCGCATACCCGGGACGGCACCGTGATCAACTTCTGGGACAACGCGCCGGCGCCGGGTCCGATCCGCACCCAGGGCACGACGCCGCTCGGGATGCTGTTCGAGGCCGGGTGGAGCACGAGCGGCGCGGTGTGCCTGAGCCACGCGCGATGGCTGCTCAGCGGGCCGGTGATCGCGCTCGGCTGCCCGGATCGGCTGATCGCGCCAGGCCTGGGGATTCTCGGAGCGACCGTGTGCGACACCGCGGCGCAGGTGCTCGGCCAGGCGACGAGCGCCCGGATGTTCGACGAGTCCAACCTGAACCTGAACCTCGACCTGTTCTGACCGGCCCCCCCGCGTTTGGCCAAAAACTTGCCCTGAAAACTTGCTCTGGACGATCGCACGCGCGACGGTTCGGGGCGCCATGGGGGCTCGCGTGCTCGAGCACACCGAAGACCGACGGAGTGTGCTCGTGGGCGGCGGCATCGTCGCGCTCACGATCGCGCCCTACGTGCACCGGCTCGACCCGCGCTGGGCGGTGGCGTACGCGCCGGTGATGGGCGTGCTGGTGCTGAGCGCCTGGTCGATCGTCCACAACCACATCCATGCCCGGCTGTTCCGCCGCGCCGCGCTCAACGAGGCCGCGTGCTACCTGGCCTCGATCGCGACCGGCCACGCGCCGACCGCGCTGGTGCTGTCGCACACCCACAACCACCACGTCCACATCGGCACGCCGCAGGACTGGAGCCGGCCCGCGATGGCCGGGCATGGCCCCGGCGTGCTCCGGCTGTTGCGGTATGCGGTCCAGACCCCGCTCAGCATGGCGCGCGGCCGCAAGCTGCCCGGGGCACCGGCGCTCGCGCCGCGGCTCGCCCGGCAGGGCCGGCGCGAGAAGCGGTTCGTGCTCGCGGTGGTGATCGCCGCGCTCGCGGTCGACCCGCGCACGTTCGCCGCGTTCACCCTGCCGACCTGGGTGATCGGCACCGTGCTGTTCCTGGGCGTCAACCTGTTGCAGCACGACGCCTGCGATCCGGGCTCGGCGCTGTGCCACTCGCGCGACTTCACCAGCCCGGTGATGAACTGGCTGTTCTTCAACGGCGGCTATCACACCGCCCACCACTTGCGGCCGGCGCTGCACTGGAGCCGGCTGCCCGCCGAGCACGCCCGGCGCGTCGGCGCGCGGCAGCGCCGGGACCTCGAGGCCCACTCGATCCTGGCATTCCTGATCAGGAATTACATCATCCCCCGGAGAGCGAGATGAATCGATTCAAGGCGGCGATCCTGGACGGCTATGCGTCGGACAAGATCCTCGCAGGGCCGTCTGCCACGGTGGGGTCGCGCGCCGCCGCCGCGGCGCTCAAGGCCGATCCGCGCTACGCCGAGCTCCGGCGCCGGCTCGCCGAGACCGAGTTCTTCCGGCCGGCGCCGTGGGCCTACGCGGCGCGGATCGCCGTGCTGCTCGCGCTCGCCGCCGCGTCGTACGCCGCGCTGATCCACGCCGGGCCCGGGGCCGGACACCTGGGGCTGCGGCTCGCGGGGTTCGCCGTGGCCGGGTTCACCATGGTGCAGTGCTCGTTCCTGGCCCACGAGGCGGCGCACGGCGCGATCTCGCGCAAGCCGCGCGTGATCGAGGCGATCGGCCAGCTGTTCACGACGTTCTGGGTCGGCTACGCGTTCGCGTACTTCCGCCGCAGCCACGACCTGCACCACTACCACGTCAACGAGCGCGCGGTCGATCCGGACACCCAGTCCAACCTGTTCAGCGTCAACGAGCACTCGGCCCGCACCAAGCGCGGCCTGGGCCGCTGGATCACGCGCCACCAGACGATCATGATCCCGGTGATGTCGCCGCTCTGGGCGGTCGGCATGAAGTGGGACGGGCTGACCTACCTGTGGCGCAACCGGCGCGCGTGCTGGCTCGACTGCGCGGTGATCGCGATGCACACCGTGCTGTGGCTGGTGATCCCCGGCCTGGTGCTCGGCTGGGGCGCGGCGCTGGCGAACTACTTCGGGTGGACCGCGGTCGCCGGGGTGTACCTGAAGATCATCATCCCGGTGAACCATGTCGCGACCACGACGCTGGGCCCCGAGCAGGCCCCGGCGATCGACTTCCTCGCGCAGCAGACCGCGACGTCGCGCAACATCACCGGCCCGGCGATCTTCGATCACCTGTTCGATCGCCTGTTCGACCACCTGTTCATCGGCCTCAACCTGCAGATCGAGCACCACCTGTTCCCGTTCGTGCCGAGCACGCGGCTGCGCGCCGGCCGCGCGATCGTGCGCGCGTTCTGCCGCGAGCACGGCCTGGCCTACCTCGAGCAGGGCTACGCCGGCGCGCTCGCCGACGTCTACCGCCACTTCGGACAGGTCGCGCGGTTCGCCGACCCCGAGGTCACGCGGCCGGAACCAGCAGCTCGAGCCGTGGCCCCGTCCGCACCCGCAGTGTCCCCTCGCACCTGAGCAGATCGCCGTCGACGACGTAGGAGAACGGCGCGTCGCTCTCGATCACGGCCTCGCGCGCGACCACGTCGATCACCTTGCGCGGGCTCATCCCGACGCCGCGGAACACGCGCGGCAGCTCGGCGACCAGGGCCGCCGCGCCGCAGTGCACGCCGATCAGCGCATGGTGCCCCGGCCGCTCGTCGCAGCGATAGAACGGCCGCGACCCGAGGCCGATCTGCGGCACGGTCCCCGCCATCACGAGCGCGAAGTCGTCGACCGGCCAGCGCTCGCCATCGACCGTGATCCGGGCGGCGAGCCGGGTCATCAGCCGGCGGATGAACGGGCCGTGGATCAGGGTCGAGCCGACCGCGCGCGCCAGGAGCCGCGCCGACATCGCCGCGCTCGGCGCGCCGGTCTCGTAGTAGGCCTCGCAGAAGCTCGCGATCGCGCCGGCGCCGAAGATGAAGCCGTTCATGTCGCCGATCTGCAGGATGTGGCGGCGATCGATCCGGACCTCGCCGGCGAGCACCCGGCGCAGCATCGCCGGGCCGCCGAGCGTGATGCCGAGCCCGCGCGGGATCGTGTTGACCGTGCCGCCCGACAGAAACGCGATCCGCGGCGGCGGCGCGGCGCCGTAGACGCCGAGCACGGCGGTCAGGGTGTGCGCGATCGTGCCGTCGCCTCCGCTGATCCCGAGCACGTCGATCCGCTCGGCGCGGAGCTGCTCGACGGCGCCGCGGACCTCGTCGATCGAGCGCGTGGTCACGGCGGTGCCGCGGTCGCCGAGCACCCGGACGAGCTCGCGGACGTGGCCCGGGTCGCGGCGGTGGACCTGGCTGTTCGGGTTGACGATGACGCCGATCACGGCGCCGCCGCGAGGAGCGCCGCGGGCAGCTTGCACGGCGACGCCAGGTTGGTCATGCGATCGAAGCTCGCGATCCCGGCCTCGGTCATCCAGCGCTCGGCGGCCGCGATCAGCGCGCGGCCCTCGTCGCCGCCGATCAAGGCGCCGAGCCGCCGGCGCGCCGCCTCGGTGACGAACGCGATGTGGGTCGCCTCGCCCATCGCGACGACCTCGCGGAAGTCGGCCGTGGCGCGGTCGAGCTTGCCCTCGTGGACCGCGAGCGTGGCGCGCAGCATGGTCGCGAGCATCCGCGGATAATGGGTCTCGTACGACAACAGCTTGGCGATCGACCGGCGGACGACGCCGAGCTGCGCTGGGGCCTGGAGCGCCTCGGACAGCGCCATGCGGCCGACCAGCCACGCGGTGTCGCAGCGATAGCCCAGCACGCGCTGCAGGAATGACTTCTTCAGGCCCTCGAGGTGCTGGGCGAGGAACTCCTTGTCGATCGCCGAGCCCTCGTAGATCGCGATCTCGACCCGGGCGTTGAGCTCGTGCCAGTGCTGCAGGTGATAGCCCTGGCTGTACGAGATCCACGAGTCGGTCTTGAGGTCCTCGCGCGCGCGGGCCGGGTCGTCGGCGACCAGCCACAGGACATTGCACAGCCGGCTGATCGTCGTCCGGGTATAGACGTTGCCGCGCTGCTCGGCCTCGCGGATGAAGCGCTCCGAGTACGCGCGCAGCCGCGCGAAGTCGCCGATCTTGTGCAGGCTGTAGATCAGGAAGAACCGGCCGGCGGACAGCTCCCACGCGGCGTTGGCGGTCTGCGCCAGCGCCTCGTCGCTGCGGTCGAGGATCTCGAACGCCTGCTTGAAGTGACGATCGATCGACAGGTACATGCTCGCGCCCATGTACAGCCGGTAGAACGTCTGGAATCGCGGATCGGTGTGGCTCCGCATCAGCTCGTTGGCGCGCTCGAGGAACGCGGTGTGCTTGTTCGCGCCCTCGCCGCCGCGGAACCCGGACTCGAGCCACAGGAAGTACATGATGAAGTCGCGGTCGCCGAGCTTCATCGCCAGGTGCAGGCCGCGGATCACGAAGTACGATGCCCGGACCGGATCGACCAGGATCAGACCGCGGCTGGCCGCCTTGTACAGCGACAGCAGCGCCAGATCGCGCGGCACGATCTCGTCCTTGCGGCGATCGGTCCAGCGCAGCCCGCGCAGCGCCAGCTTGATCCGGTACCACACGATGCGCAGCGCGACCTGGACCTGGGATCCGGGCAGGTGGTGGCCGTGCTCCTGGAACAGCGAGAACATCAAGGCCGCGCCGGTCTCGAGCAGGCCGCTCTGCACCAGCTGATCGGCGACCTCGATCCGGCAGGTGAGCTGGGTGATCGGATCGGCGCCCTCGGCGGCCCGGGTGTAGGCGCGTGCGGCCTCGGGACCGCGGCCGGCCGACGCCAGGACGCCGCCGAGCTTGATCAGGATGTCGCGATTCTCGTCCTCGGACCACGTGGTCAGCCGCAGCGCGGATTCGTAGAGGTGGATCGCGCGTTCGAACGCCAGGCCGGCCTGGGCGCGCTCGGCCGCCTCGAGCGCCTTGCGCGCGGCCTTGTCGAGCTGCCGGGCGCCCTCGAGGTGATGGATCAGCAGGTCGGGCTGGATCGGCGCGCCCGAGGTCTCGAGCGCGATCGCGATCCGCTCGTTGAGCGCGATGCGCTCGTCATCGCCGAGGTGGTGCACGACCGACTGGCGCACGCGATCGTGATAGACCTCGACCAGCTCGTGCGCGGACACCGCGCTGCGGATCAGGTTGCCGGTCCGCAGCAGCGCCACGCTGCGCTGAAACTCACCCGGGTCGAGCCGGCTCGCGGCGTGGATCACGCCCTTGGACAGCGGCGCGACCGCGACCGAGACCAGCTTGAGCACGCCGAGCGGCCCGGGCTGGAGCTGCGACACGCGGGCCCAGATCGCCTCGTCGAGCCGCAGCGGCGTGATCGCGGCGCGGCTGTCCGCGGCGGCGTAGCGCACGAGCTCGCCGATGAACAGCGGGTGACCCGCGGTCTCGTCGACGATCCGCGTGGTCTGGGTCCGCTGCTCGGGGGCGATGCGGTCGAGCAGCATCCCGGTCAGCTCGACCGACTCCGCGGGGTTGAGCCGCGACAGCCGGATCCGCCGGACCTCGCTGGGCAGCTGGGGCAGCGTGGGCTCCTCGTCCGCGGTCCGGACCGACGCCAGCAGCAGCATGCGCGGCTGATCGGGCGGCCGCAGCAGCTCGCCGAGCAGCCGCAGGCTGTCGCTGTCGACCCACTGCATGTCGTCGATCACCCAGATCAGCCGGTTGCGCTCGGACAGCAGACACAGCATCTCGCGCAGCGCGGTGAACACCCGCTTGCGCTGCTGGAACGGATCGCTCGCGGCGTGGATCGGGCCCGGCGCCTTGGCGATCGCGGGGATCCGGCCGAGCACCGGGAACACGCCCGGTAGCAGCGCCGCGTTGTGCGGGACCAGCTCGGCCGCCGCGACCTCGGACAGGCCGCAGACGTAGCGCGACAGCGCGTCGATCACGCCGTCCATCGCCTTGAACGGGACCGCCTCGTGCTCGCGGCACTGGCCCGCCAGCACCACCGTCCGCGCGTTCTCGGACTCGATCGCGGTGACGAAGTGCTGGATCAGCGTGGTCTTGCCGATTCCGGACTCGCCGTAGACGAACGCGGTGATCGCGCCGCCGGAGTCGAGGTCGTGGACATCGTCGAACGCCTTGCGAAGCTCGCGGAGCTCGGCGTCGCGGCCGATGAACAGCCGGCGCTGCGGCAGCGTGATCGGGCCGCTCAGCGTGGCCGGGGTATCCCGGCGCCGCGCGATGCCCAGCCGGCGCAGCACGTCGAGTCCCTGCGGGCGCTGCCGCGGATCGGTCTTCAGCAGTCGCTTGCACAGGTCGGCGAGATCGTCGGGACACGCCGAGTTGAACACCTTCGGATCCGGTGGCTCGGTGTATTGCTTGGCAGCCAGCACGACTCCGATCGCGCCGTCGAACGGCCGGCGGCCTGCGACGGCCTCGTAGAGCATGACTCCCACGCTGTACCAATCTGCCTCTGGTCCGACCGCACGGGCGGCCGCCTGTTCCGGAGCCATGTACATCACAGATCCGACAATCTTGCCCTCTCCCGATCTCGCAGCGTCCCACTGCTCGGTGACCAGGCCGAAGTCGAGGATCACCGCCCGCCGCTCGCGGGTGGTGACGATGATGTTGGAAGGCTTGATGTCGCGGTGGATCTTGCCGGCGTCGTGGATCGCGAGCAGGCCCTCGCTGACCTGCGCGAATACCTCGCGCACCTGATCGAACTCGACCGCCCGGTCGCGCGGACTGGTGTCATCGACTGCCACCGGCGGTGGCGGGGTCATCGATAGATCCGGCGGGCGATCGCCGGCTGGCACATCGTGGCCGGGGGCGGTGGGCAGGTTGCCGCTGGCGCCCCAGCCGCCGGACGTGGCGGCCTCGCCGAGCGAGGTCGGGACCCGGGCAATCCGATGCAGGTACGCGTGGAGATCCTCGCCGTCCAGGAGCTCCATGGTGAAGAACCAGTCGCCGTCCTCCTCGAACAGCTCGTCCAGGATGATCAGGTTGCGGTGTGCGAGGTCGCGCAGGCTACGAAATTCCCGCTTGAGGCGATACAAGAGGTCAGCGTCAGTCTGTCGCAGGGTCTTGAGTGCAACCCGCGTCTGGCGCTGCTGGTCCAGCGCCTCGTAGACCACGCCCATGCCGCCGGCCCCCAACCGGCGGAGCAGCTTGAATCGGCTGTTACCGCTGAACATGGGCGTGTCCGTAGCAGCGCTATCGGCGAGTCTCCCGCGACGCGCGAGTACACTCCGGCGACCGAACATCGTCGGTACCAGACGCAGGGCCGATGTCGGAGCGCCGGCGCATGACCGCATGATCTTGCGAGCCGACCGAGCTTGTCAACGTGATGGACCATGTCTTGTCAATACTCTCGCGGAGTTATGACGCCAGCTCGGCCAGTAGCACTTTGCACTCGTTCACAGAGCACCAGGCCGTAGGGCTGGCTCACCGTCTCCGTCGCCGTCGACCAGCGACGGCCTCGCCGTGGCCTCGGTGCGCCCCAGCCTCACCCGCGCTCGTCCCCGAGAGGCCGTCGAGCGCGACACCCACCGTCGCATCGAATTGCCGCAGCAGGGTGGCGCGCCGTGTGCTCACAGCATCGCTGCGTGTCGTGTGCCGCAGTCATGATCGCATTCCCACCCACATCGCCCAGCCTCGTCCGGCATCGCATCGTCCGGCATCGCATCGTCCAGCATCGCACCGTCCAGCCTCGGGCGGTCCAGCACCGCGCCACCGGCGGAATGTCACCTTCAGCGGTGGAAAATGCCGACCAGCTCTACCGCACGCTGCATAGCTGCTTGAAACATTGTTTTGCACGCAGTTCTATGTCAACCTGGCGCCGATCACCTATCTTGGTCGGACTTCGAAGAGGACATGAATGAGCGACTTCCAGAATGAGATGAATCGTACGGTGCAGGGCTTCGTGGCTCAAATCACCCAGCTCGCGCATCGGGCGGCAATCGACACCCTCGAATCTGCGTTCACCGGCCGCGGTGGCGGCGGCGGTGGTGGTCGGAATGGCAGCCGCGCTGCAGCGGTGCTCGCCACCGTCGGTCCACGCGGTCGGGCTCGCGGCGGCCGCGGCGCCAAGCGCACGCCGGCGGACCTCGAGGAGCTGTCGCAGAAGTTCGCTGCGTTCGTCAAGAGCCACCCCGGTCTGCGCATCGAGCAGATCAACAAGGAGCTCGGTACGACCACGAAGGACCTCGCGCTGCCGATCCGCAAGCTGATCGCTGATGGCATGATCAGTGTCAAGGGGAAGAAGCGATCCACGACCTACTTCGTTGGCCGCAAGGGCGCGAAGAGCTGACGAGTAGCGTCGGACGCGGTTGCGCAAATTCCGCACCATGCTGCATGGCCGTATTCTGCGCGGCTCGTAGTGCCTCGTAGCTTCGCGACGGTCGGCTGGATCACACCACCAGGGCAGTGACCGCGTCGCGCAGCGGCGGGAGGTCACCCGCGTGTCGGGGGAAGTGGCGCCAGCGCAGGACGCCTCCCGGATCCACAGCAAACGTCGCCGCGGCTTGCCAGCGATTTCCGCTGGCCCAGCGATTGTGGATTCCGTCGTCGAGCAGGCGGGTCAGCGCAGCGAGCGAGTCCGGTCCTGCAAAGTGCTTGCGGTCGCTCAGGCCGACGCCCCACGCTGCATGGTGCGCGCGCTCGGGGTCGGTGACGATCCGGACGCCGCCGGCGCCGCCGAACGCGTCGCACCAGCGTCGAGACCGCCTGTCATCACTGTGGGTCACCGCGACGAAGTCGATCGCCGGATGGTCCGCGGCGAGTCCGGTCATCTCGCGGACCGTCGCCTCGGCAAACGGACAGCCGACGTGCCGCAGGAACGCCACCACCGCGGCGCGTCCCGGGGTGCGGGCCGGCAGCTCGGGCACCGCTCCTCCGATCTCGGGAGCTGCCGCGGTGACCGAGGCGCGGGGCCTGACGAACGTGTGAGGCGCGACGACGAAGTCGCGGAGTAGATACACCAGCTGCCAGCGCATGCCCCGAAGCTAGCTCGCCCCAGGCCCTGCCGCCGCGCCATCGCCGGCGGTCTCCGACTCCGGAGACCGAAAGCCTGCCGGCGCCTGGAGAAGTGCGGTAAGACGTGGCCGCCCGCATGAGCTCCAGCGTCTCGGCCACCCGTCCACCGTCGATCACCGCCACCGCGTCCACCCGGCTCCCCGCCGAGCTGTGCCTCCAGATCTACGACCTCATGCTCCGCGCCCGGACGCTCGAGGATCGCCTGATCACCATGTACAAGCAGGGTGAAGGCTACTTCTGGATCGGAGGGCCGGGGGAAGAGGCGTTCAGCGTCCCGCTCGGCCTGCTGATCGACAAGGGCGAGGGCGTCGACCACGACTACCTGCATCCGCACTATCGCCAGGGCGGCACCTTGCTCGCGATGGGCGCCGATCCGGTGGATTCGATCCGCCAGATGCGCAACGTGGTGACCGACCCGTACTCGAAGGGCCGCAACTTCGCGGGCCACTTCTCGGTCCGCAAGTGGAACGTCGTCCCGGTGACCTCGCCGATCGCGGTCCAGTTCGCGATCGCGCTCGGCACGGCACGCGCGCAGCGCGCCGGCACCGGGGCCAAGGGGATCACGATCGTGCAGGGCGGCGACGCCGGCACCGCCGAGGGCGACTTCGCGACCGCGCTGGTGTGGAGCAGCCGCAAGGGCGCCGAGCTGCCGCTGCTCATGATCGTCGCCAACAACCGCTACGGGATCTCGACGCCGTATGCCGGCCAGCACGGCTACGATCAGATCGCCGAGCGCGGCAAGGCGTTCGGCATCCAGACCGCGGTGATCGACGGCAACGACCCGGAGGTCAGCTACGCCGCGATCAAGCACGCGATCGACTACGTGCGCACCGAGCGCCGGCCGTACCTGCTCGAGGCCATGGTGTCGCGGCTGCGCGGCCACTCCTCGGCCAGCGGCGCCAACCTGGTCAAGGGCGAGATCGATTGCCTCGAGCGGTTCGAGCGCACGCTCGAGGACCGAAACCTCCTGACCCGCGAGCGCATCGATCAGCTGCGCGAGACCTACACCCACGAGCTCGCCGAGGCGAGCAAGCGGGTGCGGAGCGAGCCGCCGCCGCCGCCGAGCTCGGTCTGGGACCATATCTTCGCCGACAAGAACCTGGTCGGTGGCCCGATCGGTGAGGAGCCCTGACGTGGCGACGATGATCCAGGCGATCCGCATGGCGCTGCACGTCGGCGAGACCCGGCTCGGGGTCACCGACATCTTCGGCGAGGACGTCGGCCCGCCGCTCGGCGGCGTGTTCACCGGGACCCAGGGCCTCGAGACCGCGTGGAACACCCCGCTCGACGAGCGTGGCATCGTCGGCACCGCGATCGGGCTCGCGCTCGCCGGCCAGCGGCCGGTCGCCGAGATCCAGTTCTGCGACTACGCGTTCAACACGATCGATCTGCTCAAGCTCGCGGGCAACACGTACTGGGCGTGCGCCGGCGACTGGAACGTGCCGCTGGTGCTGATGACGCCGGTCGGCGCGGGGATCCGCGGCAGCCTGTATCACTCGCACTCGTTCGACGCGACCGCGACGCGGCTGCCGGGCTGGAAGATCGTGATGCCGTCGACCCCGCTCGACGCCTACGGCCTGATGCTGAGCGCGATCGCCGATCCCAACCCGGTCATGTACCTCATGCCCAAGGCGCTGCTGCGCGTCAAGTCCGAGGCCGGCGAGTCGATCCCGGGCGAGCCCGACGACGACAAGCAGCTGTCCGGCATGATCGACGCGCCGCTCGGCGATCGCACGGCGTGGAAGCCGCGCTGGCCCGAGCTCGAGGAGCTCTACATCCCGATCGGCAAGGCCCGCATCGCCCGGACCGGCGCACACGTCACCGTGCTGAGCTACGGCCGCAACGTGCCGATGTGCCTGGCCGCCGCGGCCGAGCTCGCCGCCGAAGGCATCGACACCGAGATCGTCGACCTGCGGTCGCTGCATCCCTACGACTGGGACGCGATCACGACGAGCGTGCGCAAGACCAACCGGGTGCTGTGTGTCAACGAGGACACCGAGATCACGAATTTCGGAGAGCACCTGATCCGCCGGGTCGTCGAGGAGCTGTTCTACGAGCTCCACGCCCCGCCGCGGCTGCTCGCCGGCGGTCACCTCCCGGGGATCGGGCTCGCCGACCACCTCGAGATGGCCAGCGTGCCCCAGAAGGACGGCATCAAGGCCGCGATCGCCGAGCTCGCTCGCCACGAGCCCTGAGCGCCACGCCGGGCCGGCGCGCCGCGGCCGGCACAAACGCGAACGGCCGCGTTTCGGGGGCCTTTCGTACTGGCGACACCTCGATAGCAGCGATTGCCTGTTGGTGGATGTAGGTCATCCGGCCGAGAACGCCATAGCAACGAATGCCATCGATCTGGAGCCGGGCGGCGGCACCGAGCTTCTCGCGCTCGAGCTGGTTGTCCTCGACGACGCTGGCCACGCGTTGCAACTGATGCCGTCGATTCGCGCTCGTGCCTGACATCGACCTCCGGATCTCAGCTCAGATATACCGGTTCGAGCGTTGACCGGATTTTCTGCTGCGCATACCCTGAACGGACCTAGCCGAAGGGGGATCATGCCAGTCAACCCGACCGCACCCGGCGTGTACGTCGCCGAGGTGGCCAGCGGTGTGCGTACGATTGTCGGCGTCTCGACGTCGATCGCTTGCTTCATCGGACGGACGCTGTTCGGTCCGATCGATCAGCCGCTCCGCGTCCAGAGCTACACCGACTTCGTGCGCGCGTTCGGCGACGACAGCTCGATGTCGGACCTCGGCCGCTACGTCCGGCTGTTCTTCCTGAACGGAGGCACCGATTGCTATGTCGTCCGGATCGCCGACGGCGCGACCTCGTCGGAGATCACGCTCCGCAGCGAGAACCTGCAGCCCGTGCTGCGGCTGATCGCGAAGAACGCCGGGGTCCTGGGCGA
>DASWRS010000557.1:0-27024 GCA_036403075.1 Kofleriaceae bacterium | reverse complement strand
GACCGCGTTGACCCAGTGGCGGCGCTCGGCGACGGTGACCAGCGCGCCCAGCGGCCGGCGCACCACGTATTCGTTCACGAAATACAGCGGAGACAGCGCCACGCGCGGGATCCACAGCGCCCAGCTGTCGGCGTCGGTGTCGGTATTGCCGCGACCGTCGTAGTCCGGAGCATGGCGCGGGGGATCGGCTGCGGCGAGGTGTGCAGAGCTCAGCGCGATCGCGCCAACAACGAGGGCTCGTTTGCAAGCATGGAATGGAATGGTGACTCCGGGATGCAAAGCGGCGACCACCGCGCACGTCGCTTCGCGCCGCCCGTGGTCACAATTCCGCTACACAGCAGAGCAAAAGAGATACGCGAGACATTTTGCCACGCGCCGTTGTCGTGGCGGTCGAGGCCCGGCTCGGCTGGTTCACGAGCCGCGGTCGCGGTTCACGGCCCGGCGGCGCTGGATCGAGTGCGGCACGCCACGTGCTGCGTCCGCGCAACAAGGAGCACTTCACATGTCGACCATCAAGGGATCTCACCTCCGAAAGCTACATCCGGTGGCGTACGTCGAGAACAGCACCGATGTAACGCGCGGTGAACCGCTCCCGCTTCGCGCGCAGAAGCGCCAGGCCGAGCTCGAGACCGCGTTGCACGAGCTCCCGGCCGACGCGCGCCGAGCCCGCAATGACATCGAGCTCGCGCTGACCTCGGTCGATGCCCTGCTGACCGGCAACCTCGAAAAACTGTCAGCTGTCACCGCCGCCGGGCTCAGTCGCTGGCTCGAGCAAAGCAAGCACCTCGCCGAGACCACACCCGCGACGCGGCGTTGACCCCGCACCCGCATCGCGACCGAAAGGCAGATCCATTGAATCGAACCATCCTGATCGTCGATGATGACGAGGGCACCGCCACGCTGCTTCGCGACCTCCTGCGCAAGCGCGGCTTCGACGCCGGCGCGGTGAGCTCGGGGCAGCAATGCCTCGACTGGCTACGCAGCCGCCCGTGCGACGTGGTCGTGACCGATGTCCAGATGCCCGGCATGTCCGGCGTCGAGCTGTGCGCGACGTTGCGCGAGCGCCACCCGGATCTGCTGTCGATCATCGTCACGGGCCAGAATGGCGTCGAGACCGCGATCGCCGCGATCCGTGCGGGCGCCTTCGACTACCTCACCAAGCCCATGAAGATCGAGGCGGTCGAGATCGCCGTGTCGCGTGCCCTCGAGCACATCGCCCTCAAGCGCGAGGTCAAGCGGCTGCGCGCCGCGGTCCGCCGCGACACGATCGATGGCATCGCGGGGGACAGCCCGGCGATCCGCAAGATGATCGAGATGATCCAGCGCGTCGCCGGCAGCGACGCCAACGTGCTGATCACCGGAGAATCCGGGACCGGCAAGGAGCTCGTGGCGCGTGCGCTCCACCAGCTCTCGTCGCGGCGCGATCGGCCCTTCGTCGCGGTGAACTGTGCCGCGATGCCCGCGTCGCTGCTCGAGAGCGAGCTGTTCGGCCACGTGCGTGGTGCGTTCACCGACGCCAAGCACGATCGCAGGGGCCTGTTCGTGAGCGCCGAAGGCGGCACCATCCTGCTCGACGAGATCGGTGAGATGCCGGTCGAGATGCAGGTCAAGCTGCTGCGCGTGCTCCAGGAGCGCACGATCCGCCCGGTCGGCGGCGACCAGGAGGTCGCGTTCGACGTGCGTGTCCTGACCTCGACCAATCGCGATCTGGAGGCCGAGGTCCGCGCGACGCGGTTCCGCGAGGATCTGTTCTATCGGATCAACGTCGTCCAGGTCGCGGTGCCGGCGCTGCGCGATCGCGCCGGCGACGTCCTCTCGCTTGCCCAGCACTTCATCAACGAGATCGCGGCCCGGATCCACAAGCCCGTGCGTGGGATCTCCACGGGGGCGGCCCGGCTGTTCGTGGGCTACGACTGGCCGGGCAACGTCCGCGAGCTCGAGAACTGCGTCGAGCGCGCGGTCGCGCTGTGCCGCCTCGACGAGCTCACTACCGACGACCTGCCGCTCAGAATGCAGGAGCACGCGAGATCGACGGTCATCCCGATCGGCGATTCTCCCGATGGCTTCGTTCCGATGAAGGAGATGCAGAACCGGTACATCGGCCATGCGCTCCGGACGGTGGGAGGCAACAAGACCCGCGCCGCGCGGGCCCTGGGGATGGATCGCCGTTCCCTGTACCGCTGGCTCGAGGACCAGGGCCGACTCGCGGCCGCCGCGGCCGGGCCCGTGGCGGACGGCGCGCAGGTGCAAGGTGACGCGCCATGAGCTTCCAGATCAGACTTCGCTTGCGTGCCGCCGCCGTGTCTCGTAAGGACTCGCATGCCCGATCTCACCGCGTTTCCGATCACCCAGAAGTGGCCGGCCCAGCATCCTGATCGACTCCAGCTCTACTCGCTGCCGACGCCCAACGGCGTGAAGGTCTCGATCATGCTCGAGGAGATCGGCCTGCCGTACGAGCCGCACCTCGTGAGCTTCGAGACCCAGGACCAGCTGTCGCCGGCGTTCCTGTCGCTCAACCCCAACGGCAAGATCCCCGCGATCCTCGACCCGGATGGCCCGGACGGCCGCCCGCTGGCGCTGTTCGAGTCCGGCGCGATCCTGTACTACCTCGCCGAGAAGACCGGCCAGCTGCTGCCGCGCGACGCCGCCGGCCGCTACGAGACGCTGCAGTGGGTGATGTTCCAGATGGGCGGCATCGGTCCGATGTTCGGACAGCTGGGCTTCTTCCACAAGTTCGCGGGCAAGGACTACGAGGACAAGCGGCCGCGCGACCGCTACGTCGCCGAGGTCCGGCGCCTGCTCGGCGTGCTCGACGGCCGGCTCGCCGACCGGCCATGGCTGCTCGGCGACGCCTACACGATCGCCGACCTCGCCACGTTCCCGTGGATCCGCAACCTGATCGGCTTCTACGACGCACGCGCGATCGTCGGCTTCGACGACTTCGGCCACGTCGCGCGCGCGCTCGAGGCCTTCGTCGCCCGCCCCGCCGTGGTCCGCGGCCTCGCGATCCCGAGCCGGAGCTGAGCGCCGGCCGGGACCCGGGCGGAGCGGAGATCGCTCACGGGGTCATGTCGATCTGACGGACCCGGTTGAACGGCCCTTCATCGCCGCGCGTGCCGTCGGAGACATACACCATCGAGCCATCGGGAACCACGGCGATGCCTTCGAGGCCGTGGAGCTCGGACATCAGGCGATCGTCGTCGTCGCGGTAGCCGCTGATGCCATCGCCGGCGATCGTATCGACCGTCGTGCCGGTGATCCGGCGGACCCGGAAGTTGCCGCTGTCGGCGACGTACAGCGCACCGCTGGATGCGATCGCGATCGCCTGGGGCAGGTTGAACAGCGCGGAGGTCGTCACACCATCTGCGAACCCGGGGTCCCCCGTGCCGGCGAAGGTCGACACCGAACCATCGAGCCCGACGAGCCGCAGCCGGTGATTGGCGTAGTCGCACACCACCAGCTTGCCGTCGGCGCGCTGCACCAGGCCGTACGGGGTCGAGAACCGTGCCGCGGCGCCGTCCGCGTCGACAAAGCCACTGGCGTCCCACGCCCCGGCGAGCAAGGACACCTGTCCGGTGACCGGCTCGACGAGCTCGATCACGTGGTGAAGATTGTCGGCGACCGCGAGCCGGCCGTCGAGCAGCACCGTGAGCCCGCGCGGGCGGCCGATCGCGCTGGCGATCACCGCGACCACCCCGGTGCGCGGATCGATCTTCCAGATCGTGCCCGAGGTCGGCGAGTGCGCGTTGTTGGGGTCGTTGTCGGTCGAGACGTACAGCGCGCCGCCGGCGTCGAACGCGATCCCGAACGGTCGCGCGAAGCCAGCCGGCGTGACCAGCGTCGTCGCGCTGCCCGCGGCATCGACGACGCGGATCTTGCCGTTGTCGAAGTCGGCGACGTAGAGCTTGCGATCGGTCCCGTACGCAACGTTGACGGGGTTGTGGAACAGGTTGCGGTCGCGGCCGCCATCGACATTGCCGGACTCCGAGCTTCCAGCGAGCGTGCTGACCCCGCGGGTGAACCCTGGACGCGAACCGCCGGTGCCGGCGTCCCCGCCGGTGCCGGCATCCCCGCCCGTGCCGGCGTCCCCGCCGGTGGAGGCGTCCACGCCGGTGCGGGCGTCTTCGGTGATGCCGGCGTCCCCACCGGTGTCACCATTGCCGCTCATCATGTTGCCGGAGCAGCCGATCGCCGTGAGGGAGATCCAGAGTGCGTGAGTCATTCGCGTCATACCGCCAGCCTCAGCAAGAAGCTGGCCGAAGATCCGGGCGGCGTGCAGGGCGCCTGGAGCATCGCCGCGGAGGCAAATTCGCCCGTCGACGCGTGGCCCCCCGCGATGGCGAGGGTCGCCCGAGCACGATCACGACCTGGTGCGCTGCGCTTCCAGGGGATCTCTCCCGCAACTCGGCAGCGTGCGTCCGTCTGCCCAGATCAGCGCGCTCCTCCATGCCGCCGGGAGCGAGGCCGGCACACCCGGCGTCCAGGCTGGGCGACGGATCGCCATCGACCGCGCGCGCGCGACCAGCGAGGCCGCCCATTCGACGATCGGCAATGGTTGCAGGGAGGTCCACGGCTTGGTCGTGATCTCGTATGACTCGAACTCGGAGCTGGCGTCCCGCATGAGCTTCGCGATCTGCGATGCCGACTGGCGCGCCTCGGCCGCGGTGGGACGCGACGACGGCGCCTTCTCGAGCATCCGGTGGATGAGCTCGCACAGGGCCGGCGGCGCGGTCGGACACTGCACGGACAGCGGCGCGGCCTCGCCGTGCAGGTGCAACGACACGACTTCGGCGAGCGTCCGTCCGTCGAACGGCGCATGACCGGCGAGTGCCTCGTACGCGATCACACCGAGCGAATAGATGTCACAGGGTGCCGCAATGTCCCGGCCGATCGCTTGCTCCGGTGACATGTAGGTCGGCGTTCCGCAGGTCGCACCCGGCAGGGTCAGCCTCGCCGCCGAATCGAGCCGGGCCACGCCCCAGTCGATGAGGCGGAGCGAGAATCCGTGGCTCGTGCCGGCGAACAGCACGTTCTCCGGCTTGAGATCGCGATGGACGATCCCGCGCCCGTGCACCGCCGCCAGGATGTCGGCGAGCGCCGCCACCAGATCGCACACCTCGGCGGGCGGCAGCTGGACGTCGCGCGCCAGCCGCTGCGCGAGGCTCTCTCCCGTGACGAGCTCCATCGCGATCCACGGCCGGCGGTCGCCGACAAAGCCGCACTCGAACACCCGCACGATGCCCGGGTGATCGACACCGTCGACGATCGACGCTTCCTGGAGCATCCTCGCGTCCATCCCGGCGGCGCTGCTCAGCTCGCGGTGCAAGACCTTGATCGCCACGCGACGCGACAGCGCCACGTGGGTGGCCTCGAACACCTCGCCCATCCCGCCCGCACCGATCTGTTTCACGATCCGATACGCGCCGACGATCGAGCCGGGGCCAAGCGCGACGTTATTCGCCGTCATGGAGGTCGCACAGTGCACGAACCTCGCCACGCCTGGCGACAGTCCGGAACCACGGTCGCGGAACACCCTCGGGCTCGGCTCGCGCCCTTCACCCGACCGCGGGCGATCTCGTCCACAGTGAGGCAGCCGGGCGGATTCGCTCGATCATTTTCGCACGGCGATCGCTCGATCGCCCACTGGTGGTACATCGCCCCACGCTGCCGCGGTCCCCGGGCCGGCGACGTTCCGCTCAGGTCACCGGCGAGCCGGGAGGCTTGGCCGGGAGAACGCCCTGCGCGACGAACCAGGCGGCGTCGAGCGGCTCGCACCAGTTCTGCTCGGGATGCAGCCAGGGCACGTAGCCGTGCTTCGCCTCGAGCGCCTTGCCCGCGGGGCCGACATCCGTCCAGGCGTGCACGGCACGGCCCTGCATGTCGTCGCGCCCGGTGTCTGCGAAGCGCTGCCCGGGCCCATCGGGCTCGATCGACAGCACGAGCAGCTTGCGCAGATCGGGCGAGGCGGCGATCCGCTCGTACAGGGCGGGGCTGGCGCGCTCGCAGCCAACGACGAGGTGCAGCATCCGTGCAAGATGCGGACTCGCGATCAGCTGCTCGAGCTCGGATTGTTCGAGGCGCACCTCGCGAATGACGAGTGCCTCGAGCCGTGCCAGCAGCGGGGACGCAGCAAGCTCCGACACCGGAAATGCGCCGTCGTCGGGCTTGCACAGCTCGACCATCTGGATCGGGTAGTTCACCAGGAGCCACTCGCCGTACTCGAGGAACAGATAGGGCTCGATCGTGATCTTTGCGACGAATCCGCGATCGAACGTCCAGTGCCGCGCATACTTCGCGATCATCCTCGACCATTCGGCACCATGGGTGCGCAGCAATGGATGATCGCCGGCATCGACGTATCCGCGCTGCACCCGCCGCGCCTTCGCGCGAGCGATCTGATCTTCGATGAAGCGCGCGCGTTCCGGATCGGAGCCGGCGATGTGGGCCGCGAACGCGAGGCGCGGGGCATCGTCGTCGATGTTCGACGTGACGGCCGTGAGCAGCTCCTCGTAGCGAGTCATCGCATGCCCCCATCGCGCGCGGCCCGGCCGTAGGCGTTGGCCTGGGTCGCGGACGACACGAAGCCGCCTTCGAAGTTGCCGCTCTCGGGCGGCGCGTCGAGATCCGATGCCTGGTCGAACCTGGCCCGGGCGTTCGCCAGCTCATCCGCGCTACCTGCAAACAGCTCCCAGGGCGGGAAGCGCGACGCTGCGCCGGTGACATCGAAGGACTGCAGCTGCGTGCCGCTCGCGTCGACCGCGAACAGACGATAGTTCGTGTAGCGCCCCTGGGCGTCGTACATCGGTGTCATGGTCACCTTACCACCTTGCGCCTCGACGCTGTCCGCGAGCTGGGCGAACACGGCCGGCAGCTGGTTGTCGCGGCCGATCGCCGAGATGTAACCGCCGGCCCCGGTGAGCGGGTTACTCGCCTGGTCGTAGCCCGCGGGAATGCCGTCGGGTAGCCCGCCGCCGGTCAGCGCCACCTGCCCGTGATCGAAGCCCACCGAATCGATCGAGACGTTGAACGCGAGCGAGAACCGACCATCGCTCGTGGTCGGGACGGTGATCCCGAACAGCGTGCCGAGCGTCCTTGCCGTGGCCAGGTCCGCGTGGTCGCGCACGACCGAGCGGAACTGGTCGTTCTCCATCAAGCCCTCCGGAGCGCGCGGCCCGATCATCGTGACATGGGCGTTCGGGTTGGTTTCGAAGATGATCTCCGCAGCGCTGATGCCGGTCCCTCCGAGGCCGCCGATCACCCAGTTGTCGGTGGCCATCGGATTCATCGATGCAAGGTTTGCCGTGTCGCCCAGGACAAACCGGTCGGGATGGGCCGCGGTGAGGGCGTTCCACGCGTCACCGGCGAGCACCATCCTATATGCATCGCCCGCCTGCGCCTGGATCGCGGGCCCCAGGCCGTACCGGGCGATCAGCGCCTTGACCTTCGCCAGGTCCGTCGCGCGCTGGCCGGGCTCGGTCTCGAGGCCGTGCCCGAGCGTGCCGAGCTCGTCGAGCATGGCTTGCGCCTGCGGCTGCAGGGCCGGATCGCCTCCGCCCTCGGCCGCGATGCCCTCGAGCACGGTGATGATCTGATCGATCGCGCGGTCGGGGGTCATGCCTCGCGGCGTCCCCGGGAGCCGCTCGTCGGGAAACCCGGTCGCCGCCACGATGGTGCCCTCGACCTCGACGCGGATCGGCCCACGACCGTCGCCGGGCTCGATCGTGATCACCGTCTTGCCCTGACCGTCGAGCGCCACGCCGGTGACCTTGCCGTCGATCACCGGCCCCTGTGCGGCGATGGTGTCCTCCCAGTACCGGACGGCCGCGACCGGCACGCGCTCGTCGGGCCCGGCGAACTGGAATGGATCGCCGATCCCCGCGGCCTTGAGGCCCGCGAGCTGGCTCGCGGTCTGCGCGATCCGGGCGCTCGGATCGGCCTGCCAGCGCCCGCGCGCGTCGATCAGCAGCGCGCTCGGGTCGCGCGCCGCGAGGCTGGCACCGCCGCCGATCTGGACGTTGCCGACCGAAGGCGGCGAGCCGTCCGGCGCGCTCGCCGCTCGCGCTCGCAGATCAGCGACGGTCTCGGCGCTCCGGGCCGCCCGCGCGTTCTCCGCGTCGAGGGCCATTGCCATGGCGCGCTCCGGCGTGATGATCGTGCCGGGTTCTGGTCTGGCATCCGGCAGCGCGTGGAGCGGCTGATCGGTTGCCTGGCCTGCCGCGGCTTGATCGCGATACGCCTGCCGGCCCTGGCGCACGGCGTCGAGCTGGGCCTCGAGCTCGGGGTCGAGCTGCGCGTCGGCTTTCCAGGTGCGCTCGAGCGCCTGGAGGGCCTGGTCGTCCTCGCCGAGGGCCAAGGTCACGAGCTCCTGGCGCTGGTTCGCATTCGGCGTGCCATCGCGAAGCCCGAGCTCCTCGATCAGCGCGAGCATCTCGCGCGTCGCAGCCGGATCGCCGGCGTTGACCCTCTGGGCGAGGACCTTGATCTCGCCGATCCGGCCGCGGTCATGCGGCGACAGGACAGCCCCGGGCTCGGGCGCGGCACCCGGCGCGAGCAGGTCCGCGCCCGCGGGCAGGTTCGCGATCACCAGCTCGCGCTCGGCGAGGATCTCGCCGACCTCGTGCGCGATCGCGCGCTCGGCGACCGCGGGGTCCATCGTCTCGTTGAGCTGGATGACGTAGCGGCCCGTCACCTCGACCTCCACAGGCCCCGAGGCGCCCGGCCGTGTCACGCGGGTGATCCCCACCTTGGTCGTGTTGACGACGGTCCGGGCGACCGCGTCGCTGTCGAGCGGGCCGCTGGTGATCCGCACCGTGAACGACGAGCCATCGCTCATCGCGATCACGTACGTGTCGGCGATCAGTTGCTTCGCGCCGGCGCTGTAGGACTGTCGGTCCGGGACCTCGCCGCTGGACGCGTGCTCGACGGACACGACGCCCTCGAACCGCCCCGCCGCGGCCTCGAACGCCGCACGGGCGCGAGCCATCACCGCGGCCGGATCGGCGGGCCGAACGCCGCCCTGGAACTCCGAGCCGGGTACGGCCGCGGCGGTGGTCTCGTGCGTGTCGGATAGCCCGCCCACCGCGAGCTCTGGATCGGCGATGGCGCTCTGGGAGATCGGGCCAGGCTCCGCGGCCACGTCGCCGGTCGGCGCCACCGGGACCACGGGGTCGATCGTCGCACTGTCCTCCGGCAAGACGTCCAGGATGCTCGTCCCGGTCTCGATCTGCGCGGTCGGATCGAGGAGCTCCGCCGCCGCGACCGCGGGCTCGACCAGCGTCCCGAGCTTGCGATAGGCGTCCACGCCCTTGTTGAGCGCGATCAGCATCAAGCCGTCGTTCACGACCGCGTCGCCGAGGATGCTCAGCAGCGCGTCCAGGCGCGCCTTCGGATCCTGGATCTGCATCGCGCGCGCGACCTGCTCGATGTACTGCTCCTGCATCACCAGGAACTGCCCGGTGCCCGACGCAAGCCCACCGACGACGAAGCCGCGCAGCACGCCGCTCGACAGGATCTGCGCGCCCTCGCCGATCGCTCCGCCCACGACGAAGAACGAGGTCGCGATGGTGAGCAGATCGATCGCGTAGCTCGCGGCCGTGCCGGTGCGGTAATACGCGGTTTCCCCCGCGTGCACCGCGGCGCCGGCCCCCGATACCGCGGCGCCGGTGATCGCCATCGCCCCGAACAGCGAGGCGAACGCCGCCAGCCCGAGCACCGGGCACAGCAGCATGCCGATGAAGCCGATCGTGCCGACGGTGCCGCCGACCCGCAGGAGGAGCTCGGCCAGGTCCTCCGCGGAGTTGCCATTCGACTCGAACTGGACCGCGATCGCCTCGTGCGCCACCGAGGCCGGCACCTCGAGCTTGATCACGCCGCGCGGGTACTGCACCCGGCTCCTCCAGTCCTCGATCGCGGCCCGGATCGCGTCGGCGTCGCTCGCCGCCGTGCCGGTGCCCGAGCCGTGCAAGTGCGGATCGCCGGGGGTGGTCGCGTCGATGATCGTCCAGGTGCGCGGACCGGCCGGTGTCACCGGGGTGGCCGTGGCCGTGGCGGGTGCCGCGGCGTCCGGAGACACGACGAGCACCTGGAGCGGCGTGACCTGGCCGGTCCCCTCCGCGAGGTGGATCGCGTGGATCGGCGTCCGCTGCCGACCGGCGGCCGGCGCGAGCAGGTCGTCGATCGCGGCGATCTGCGCCCGGATCGCCGACACCGCCGCGGCGTCCGCAGGCGCCGCGGGCTGGCCCGCCGGGGCGATGTAATCGAGGTACTTCTGGAGCTGCGCGCGCTTCTGCGCAGGGTCGGCGACGGCGCTGGTCGCGAAGGCCGCGTCGGCCGCGACCTGCTGCGGCAGCACCACCTGCGTGTACCGGAGCATCACCACGCGCGGGTCGTTCTGCCAGTTCTGGAATGGCCAGATGTTCCCGGGAGCATCGGGCCAGGAGCCGTAGGTCCCCACCTCGAGCTTCTGGACGCCCGGCTCGGTCCAGGTGACCTGCCACGACAGCGAGTCCGTCGGGCCCAGGAGCGGATCCCACGCGTTCGTCGCGGGATCGTTCGACGAGTCGCGCAGACACGACCACGCGCCGTGCACCGTGTAGCCCGGGCGCGTCAGCATGTCCGGGAGCTGGACGGAGTACGTGATCGAGGTGCCGGGCGTGACCAGGGCACCCGCCGGACTGGCGACGATCAGGCCCGCCGCGAGCGTGTTCTGCGCATTCTGGTCGCGCGACGCGCCCGTCGGATCACGCGCGAGGTCGATCCCCGTGTCGTCGTCGACCACGACGCCGGCGGCGCGCAGCTCGATCACCGCCTGATCGTGGAGCGCCGGGAAGCGCTGCTGGATGTCGCCGACCAGGCCGTGGCCGCCGAGGTTGTTGAGCTTCGCGTCGTAGTACGCCACCGCGGCGCGCACCGTCGCGGGGCCGAGGTTGAGCTGCCGCAGGATCGCCTGGCCGTCGCGCTGGTCGAACGCGGCGCGCAGGGCGGCGGCGCACGCTTCGGCCTGCGCGGCGGCGCCGGCGCCCGCGACCTGCTGCACCCGCGGGTTCTGGACGAGGGTGTCGTACTGCGCGCGTCCGAAGCTCCGCGCCCCGGGGACCGGCGCGCCCGTGGCGTCGACGAAGTGCGGCGTGCCATCCGCCGGGCAGTTGACGTAGAACGTCTCGTGGTCGCCGATCCCGACGGCCACCCAGATCTCGCGGGTCAGGGCATCGGTGATCGGATCCTTGACGCCGTCGGTCAGCAGAACGCCGGGCGGGACGCGGGCGATCTGGGTGAGCCTGGGCGCGGGCGCCGGGTTGCGATGGAGCTTGCGCGCGGCGCGCGCGCCACCGCCGGCCTGCGCCAGCGAGGGCACCGCCCCGCCCTGCATCACCGCGTCGGCGAACGCGTCCGCCTCGACCTCATGCGCATCGCCGGCATCGCTCACCTCGCGCTTGCCGTGGAGCGCGTCGCCGCCGCCCGCCGAGCGCGCCTGGATCGTGTGCGCGAGCTCGTGCGCCAGGAGCCGGTCTCCCTCGGGCGTGCCGGGGCGGTGCTGCCCGGCGGCGAAGTGCACGTCCTGCCCGTCGGCGTACGCCTGGGCCGAGATCGCCGACGCGGCGCGGGCCGACGCCGGGCCGTCGTGGACGCGCACGCCCGACAGGTCGACGCCGCCCGCAGCTTCGATGCGCTCGCGCACCGCCGGCGCGACCGGCTGCCCCGGCGATTGCGCCGCGGCATCGAGGGCCTCGGCCGCCGCGCCGTCGTTCAGCGCGCCGCCGCGGCCGAACAGCCCTTCGATGCTCGCCGGCTGCGCCCGTGCTTCCCCGGAGCCGCCGCCTGGATCCGGGCGACGATGGACCGCGCCGCCCTGGAGCGATCGGGTGCTCTGCTGGCTCGCTTCCGGCGCCACCAGGCCGGTCAGGGTTTGCTTCCCCGGCGAACGCGCCGGGTCACCCTGTGTGGCGAACGACGTCGCACCCGGCGAAGCCGCCGGTGACCGTGGCAGATGCCCCAATGCCATGCTTCCTCCTCGAATCAAGCGCGAGACCTGACGCAAGAAACGCGAGGAACCGGGCGCAAACCCCTCAGGCAATCGGCAAGAATCGCCGGGCCTGTACAAGCACCGTCAGACGCGTCTCCGCGGATGTGACACGCGCCACTCTCCGTGTCTCGGACGAGGCGTTTGACGGCTGGCCGGCGCTGGACATCGATCCGGACGTCAGCGGCGATGGGCGATCCGGCGGCCGAGAACGCTTCGCGACCTGGGGCGCGAGATCGCCGGGCGCGCCGGTGGGTGGTGGTCGGTCCGGGTGGGTGGTATTGCCGACCGGTAGTCGATCGTCGGTGATCGCAGCCATGACGATGCCGCGCGATTGCTCGCGATCGCGGAACAAGGTGGACCCGACGGGCGAGTAGAATGGGATATGGCAGGACCCGCGGTCGTGGTTCTCAGCAGCGAGGACTATGGGTCCATCGAGGACATGCTGATCGCGCGCGGCGCAGTCTCCGCCCTCGTGCTGTACCGGGTCCGCGGCGGCGAGCTCGCCGAGGTGCTTGCGAGCCTGCGCGACGGCGACGACGTGTGCCTCGTCGACGATCCGCAGCCACTGGTCGAGCACCGGCTGCGCGGGATGGCGCGGCGCGCCGGCGTCGATCCGATGACCGGCGCCCTGGATCGCACGAGCTTCGTGCACCGTGCCTCCGCCGAGCTCCCGGCGGCGTTGCTCGCGATCAACATCGATCGGTTCAAGCGGTTCAACGACCAGCACGGACACATGGTCGGCGACGAGCTGCTGCGCGAGGCCGCGGCACGGACCCGCTCGGCCGCACCCGGAGATGCATACATCGCGCGGATCAGCGGCGATCTGTTCGTGGTCGCGCTCGGCGCCGGCTGCGATCCGCGCCCCACCGCCGCCGCGATCCACGCCGCGATCCACGCCAGCCCGCTGCACGCCCAGGGCACGACCACGATCTCGATCGGCCTGGTCGCGCGAACCACGGAGACGAGCTACGACGAGCTGCTGCGCCGCGCCGACGGCGCGCTGTATGCCGCCAAGGCGCGCGGCCGCGATCGCATCGTCGATCACGCCGACCGCGAGCGCGAGATCCGCCGCCGCGACGGCGACCTCGAGCTCGAGGGCTTCGAGGAGATGACGCGCGTACTCGCCGAGCGCGTCGCCGACGTGATCGCCGAGCGCGGCCGGCGCGTGTTTCAAGGCCTGCGCGACCAGGCCGACCTCGACGCGGTGACAGGTCTGGCGAACCGGGGCTATCTCGATCGCAGGTTGCCCGTCGAGCTCGAGCGCGCCCGGGAGCACCGCCGGCCGCTCTCGGTGGGGCTGCTCGACATCGACCACTTCGGGCGCGTGAACAAGGCCCACGGCTGGCCGAGCGGCGACAAGGTCCTCGCCGGCACCGCGGCGCGGATCCGAGAGGCGCTGCGGTCCAGCGACTGGGCCGCGCGCTACGGCGGCGAGGAGATCTGCATCGTGCTCGGCGGCGTGGGCGGCGACGCCGCCCGGGCCGCGCTCGAGCGGGTGCGAGCGGCAGTGGCCGGAAGGCCGTTCGCGACCACGCGGGACCAGTTGCTCGACATCACAGTGAGCATCGGCTGCGCCGAGCTCGAGCCCCACGACACCACCGCGCACCTCATCGAACGCGTGAGCTCCCGCCTGCTCATCGCCAAGCGCGACGGCCGCGACCGGGTGTGCTGAACAGAAGCTGAACGAGGAGCTGCTCGCAGAGCTCGACACCGCGATCTTCCACCTCGCGAACCTCGGCCTGCTTGCGGAGCCGACGCTGCTGCTCTTCGGCGGCCAGAGTTTCGATCTCCTCGGAATGCTCGGCCTGGAGCGCGTGGTTCACCGATGACGGCTACGTGTTCTCCGGACCCGGCTCGTCGTAGCCTTGGGCATGGAGCTTTCACCGTTTGCCCGATCGTGGCGACCTCACCGTGATCACCGGGTTCGGCGATGAGGAGCGACCTGACGACGCGTTGCTCGCGTCGTCAGGGGGCCGGCTGACTGATACGCGCTCGTTCGCGCTGCGACACAGGACGCTCCCGGCTCACGCGTTGACTGGCCAGCACACGGCGTTGGACGGCATCGGCCTGGCCACCCTTGTCACCATCGTCGCGCGCCTTGAGCTGCGCTTGCGGGATGCGCTCGACCAGGCTGTGCTTGCCGGGGCCGCCGCGGCGCTCGGCGTCGAGCTGAGACGAGCGTGCGCTTGCCCGCACCGATCGACGCGTGCGCTGTGGTGCCCGGGAACGGTGGTCTCGCACCATGGCCGCCGATTCTACGAGAACACCTTCCAATCTCCCCTGCGCAAGATCGCCAAGAACGAGATCCTCAACGATGTGCCACTATCGAGGTACCCTGAGCGACTACATCCAGCCAGCATGGCACTACAAAGCTGCAGTTGACGGAAATGACGCCGAAACCAGCCGAGACCGTGCGACTGCCACAGGGTGCCACAGGATGCCGCAGCGTACCGCAACCCAAGCATGCCGATCGCGAGATCGCTATCGATCGGCCCGATCACGGTGGACGCCAGCGTGCTATCCTAGGTACTCAGAGCGCTCGTGACTCTCGAGTCGACAACAGGAGGGTATGATGAAGAATCTTGATCGTCTGAAGAAACAGAATGTGCGATCTACTGAGCCGAAGAAATCACTGTCCACACTGTCTCTCGAAAATCTGCGGCAGGTAACAGGTGGCGCAAGTTATCGTCATACCGACACGGTAGACAACTGCTTCTGGGTCACCTAAAGGACTCACGCGTCACCACCGACGAGCCGGCCATGGGAGAGATCACGATCCTAGATGGCAGTGCATGCGGCTACCGTCCGGATTCGAACGATCGACTTCTAATCCGACTGCCCGCACGTGCAGGGCGATTCACACCGCATCAGCTGATCCGGACGGCTTTCCCAGTACTACGCAGCTCGCTGGCAACGCCGGTGTTCGAGCATGTGGTAGCTTCGCAGCGAGCGGCGCTCAGCCTGGTGCTCCGCGGGCTCGCACCCGGGCTGTCCGAGCGCGAACGCCGCGAAGCATATTATCTCTCGTCGCGACTGACATCTCATCTGACGCACAACGCGCCGATGCAAGAGCTACTGTGGGGACGCTACACCGCGTTCCTCGCAACTGCGAATGCGGCCATGCCGCTGACGATCGTGATCGACGATCTCACCCAGCTTGACGCCCCCAGTTTCGCCGTGTTGCTGCAACTTATGCGCTCGCACGCGGCGGCTGCACCCGACGTCGTTGCCGGCTACGACGCCGCGCTACCCGAGCGCGTCCACCTGGACGCGCGGGGCATCCTATGGGACGTCAACTGGGCGCACCTCAAGCATCGCCTCGGCGCGTTGGCGTACCTGCCGACGTATTCAGGTAGGATTCCCGCGGAGTCGGGCGCACCGTGCAGCTGCCCGATTGAGCGAGACCAGTGGGATCTGTGCTGCGAGCAAGAGGCGAAGCAGTTGCTCGCGCGGCCCACGCGCATCGAGATCCCGAGCAACGCCAGACGGATCGCTATGGCGATCCGGCACGCATTCGAGGTGTTCGCGTTCAACACCAGTCTCCGACTCGCGGTTGACGCCCTCGATCAGGGCGTACCGTTCAGCGACGAAGATCGCGCGAGCGTTCTCGGCGTCGCCGGGATCTCGGCGCACAATCGACAATTCTACGCGCAGGGTAATCAACGGCTCGCTGCGTATTTGCGAGATACCTATTGCGAGGCACTCACCCTCGAGCGCGATCCGGAGCGCCGTATCAGCCTTTACTATCGCCTGGCGGTCACGTACTGCCGGCGCCTGGGTGATCTCGCGAACGCGCGCAAGTCCGTGGCAGCTGGCCTGGCCGCGCTCGCGCGAAGCGACCTAGCCGCAGCGGACCATCAGCTGCAAGCATCTTGGCTGCGCAACATCGAGGCCTTCGTACATATCCGCGACGGCGAGTTGGTTGCGGCATTCCGCAGCTGCGATCTGGCATTTGACGTCCTTCGCGACGTGGAGTCAGCCGATCCGACGTTCGCGGCAGAGATCGAGCTCACCAAGCTTGTGGTCAGCGAGAACGCGCTGACGCTGGCCTCGATATCCGGAAACGAGCCGGTGCGCGATCGCTGGCTGGCACGCTCGCGTGAAGGCGTGGCGACATGGCCGTCACTGCGCGTGGTGAACCTGTTCGAGCAGCAGCGCACGCACATCGATCGTCTGGAGATCGCGCAGGCGCGTGAGCTGGGCGCGCAGGCGCTCGAGATGCTGCGCTCCACCTCGAGCTTCTTGCTCGAATACTTCGTGCTCGTGACGCTAAGCGATCTGTCATTTCGCCTGGCCGATTATGAGCGTGCAGCGGAGTACGGAGACCTCGCGCGGACGCTCGGCATCGAGATCGGAGACTTCCACGGGACACTGCTCGCGCTCGAGCTGCGCGCCGCCGAGACCGCGCTGGCTCGAGGCGACGACGAGGCCGCCGAGCAGATCCTTCAGGCGTTGCTCGCGGAAGGGCGGCCTTCGCTCGACTTGCAGGCCGAGGTGCTGGGTAGGCTAGCTTGCGTCCACGCTGGGCGCGGAAGTAGCGAACGCGCGAACGACCTGCTCACGGAGGCGATCGAGCGGACTGTCGAAAGCGGAGCGCTCGACCTTGCGCTGGCTGCCAGTTGTCACGCCGGCCAGGTGGCCGAGCACCTTGGCCTTCGTGAGGACGCCAGCGCTGCGTACGCGAACTGTTTTGAGCTCCTGGACGTCCAAGACGGTGAAGTGCGCGCGTCCACGCCGTTTCGCGAGCTCCAGCGGCTCAAGGCCGTTGTTGGGCAGAAGCGCCTTGGCACACCTGCGCAGGCCCAGCTTGCGATGTGCGTGCAGCGGCTCCCCCGACTGCTGGCGCAGGAGCGCGAGGCATGGCCGCTCGCGCGTGAGCTGGTGGAGCCCGCATGGCCGGCGGGTTCGTTGCCACCCGAGGTCGAGCCGGTGCTGCGCGTCGTGATGCAAGCGCTGGCGATGCCGCCGCACGCCGCGATCGCCGCGCAGGACCGCGCATGAACGAACGCGAGTCGACTGGCGCCCCGGTCTACCTGCTATACGGCCCGAAGGCGTGGGTCGTGGACGAGGCGCGGCGCTTGGCCCCGGCGACCCAGCGGCAGATCTGGCTCGACAGCGTGCAGGCCCCGGCTGCATGGCAGGGCATGCGCACCCTGCTTGCCGAGACGGCCGCACTCGTCGCGCCGGCCGCGTTTGCGGCGCTGGTCGCTTGCCACCGGCCCGTGCTCGCGGTGCTCGATCCCGCATGGGCCTCGGCGCTCACCATCGACGAGCGCGACGCGCGCGATGCGCTACGCGCCGACTGGCTGTCGTACGACAGTCATGGCCTCGTCAACCGCCAGCCGCTGCTCACCGCCGCCGCAAGGCTAATTGCGGAAGTCGTTGAAGCCGCCGAGGCTGTGATCGTGGTGCCGGAACTCGCCGAGCTCGATCCGCAGACCGGATACGCCCTGCGCGAGGCATTGCGAGTCGAGCGCCGGCGGTTGCACGGGCTCTGCCTTGGTCACGACCCCGCTTTCTCTACCCCGCCCAAGCTGCGCTGGGGCGTGCCAGTAACCTGGCGGCTCGAACAGGTGAGGTCGCTGCTATGTGACTATCGCCTATGTCCTGGTCATCGGGTCGCCTGGCTGCGAGGGCCGGGCGGCTCGCATGTGCTAGCCCCGCCGGCACACGACACATGGAGCGCTCCCGGACCCGACACGATCGCGCTCGACGCGCTGCGTGCGCCGGGGCTGCCGTCCGCGAGCGCGCTCGCCCGAGCGCTGTCCGCGATGCAATGGGCCTTCGAGGCGTATGCGTTCAGTAGCGCGTTTCAGCTCGGCCTCGCGCTAGAACCGCACGCGCACATGCTGGACCGCGCGCAGCAGGCGACGCATGCCGCGGTCACCGCGATCGCGGCCGCGAACCTCCACTTCGTGGACGTTCCGACCCCGGGATTCGACGAGCCGCTGTATAAGATGTACGAGCGAGCGACCGCTCTGGCCACGACCACGGAGGGCGCCGCATCGCTGGCGATTCGGCTCGCTTTGGCCAAGATCGATCGAGGTGGTCCCGACGCGGAGCGCTGGCTGGACCACGCTTCGGCACTGCTGCCGCAGATCGAGGATCCGCTGCGCACGCTGTACCATCGCGCGTGGCTTGCGATCGTCGCCGCGCTCGACCAGATCCATCACGACGATCTAGCCGCTGCGGATCTTGAGATACAGCGCGCGTGCGCGGCGCTCGACCAAGCGGAGGTGCGGTCACGCGCCGCGCTGTCGCCGGCATGTGCCGACCGGTTGACGCGCGACGCCCTGCGCGCCCGATTTATCGTCCTGTCGCATGGCGTGATCCGCGCGTTCCACGTCGTACACCCGCTCGCGGCGCGCTGGTTCACGCAGGTCGAGTCCGCGAACGTGTCGCCGGAGCTACGCCTCGACGTGTTCCACTGGGCGCTGCTGGAGGACGCCCAAGACAACAAGGCGATGATTCACGAACGCTGCCGCGCTGGCATTCGCGATGCTGAGACCTGGTGGGATTCGCGGAGCTGGTATCTCTATCAGGCGCTCGCCGCCGACTGCGCCTACCGGCTGGGACGGCCCGCCGTGGCCGCGGCACACCTGCGAGCGCTGCTCTCGCACGGCGCGTTCGGCAACACTGGCGCCGCGTTGGTCGGCGAAGTCCGGTCGCTCGCGCTACGCGCCCTGCTGCGTAGCGGAGACCACGCGGCCTTCGACGACGCCGAGGCGCGCTGGCTGGCCGATGCCAGCGCCCCTGGGCACCCTGAGGCGCACGCCCTCAAAGCACTGGCGCTGGCGATGCGCGGGGAATGCGATGCCGTTGCGAGCGCCCTCGACGCGGCCATCGAACTGGCGGTCGAGCAAGGCGACCACGGCATGATGCTGCACGTCGCCGTGATCGCCGCCCAAGCGATGCTACGGGCGCAGAAGGACGACGAGGCGCGCCAGCTGCTCGCAAGCGCGTGGGAGTTGGCGGAGGACGAGCCAGGACGATTCTCTCAAGCCGTTCTGCCGCACGACTGCGTTCGCCTCTGCGTTCTTCAGGTGCGACTGACCGCGGCATCGGATGCGATCACGTTCCGCGCGCTGGAGTTACTCCCGGCGAGCATGTCCGAGTCGGAGACCTGGTGGGATGTCACCGAACTACTTGAGCAGGCAATCACATGCCATCGCCGCGGCGCGGTCCTGTCAAGCAGTGCACGCTCCGGCCTGGCGCTGGTGCGTCGGCTCGCGGGCAATCGCGTCGAGTGGCGCTCCCGTCTCGACGCCTTGCCGTAGCCGGGCCCGGCCACGGGGCGCCTGATCCAATTGTCGGTCGGCACGGCACTCAAGAGCACATGCTGAGCCCCGACGGGATCGCACTGTTTCGGAAGCGGATCGCCGAGGAGCCCGCCTACGGGTCGCAGCCGAGCTTGGGATTGCAGATCGGACACCGGATGCACACGCCCCTCGCGTTGCAGCCGCACGGGCAATCACACTCTCGGACGACCGGCACGCAGGTCGCGCCGTCGAACTCGAAGCCAGCCGGACACGACACGGTCAAGCTCATGCTCGTGCGATAGACCGTCGAACCGAAGCTGGCCGCCAGCGTGACGAGCTGCGGGCTCGAGCAGTCGACGCGTCCGACCGTGCCGGCTCCGAGCGCGCCGGGCGAGAACGCGCAGGACGCGCCGCCCGACAAGCTGACCGCGGCGACCGAGCGATTCGTCACGAAGAAGGTGAACGGGCCGGGGTGGCCGCCGGCCGCCACGTTCTGGACCTGCATCGCCTGCACCGGATTGGCGAAGGTGTCGGTGATCTGCTGCGGCGGCCCGATGCACGCGCCCTGCGCGTTGGAGTACAGCGGCGCCAGGGTCACCGTGATCCCGCTCGCAGCGTCGAGCACCGGCACGGTCGCCCCGACGCCGAAGCAGCCGACCTCGCGGAATGGCACGCTGAGAAAGCCGGACTGCCACGCGCGGAAGTTGAAGTCGGCGTTGGGATTGAGCGCCGCCGAGACCAGGCCGGCGGATGCGTTGGCCGCAAAATTGCCATCATCGCGCACCACGACGTACGCGATCGAGTCCGCGCCAAACGTGTTGTCATGATACGGCACGTCGGAGCTCGACGCGTTCGCGCCGATGTTCCTCACGCTCACGCTCGCCGGCACGACGACGAGCACCATCAGCTGGCTGTCGGTCGACGTGTTGCCGTTGTGCGGGCCGAGGTTGCCGTTACCGAGCTCGAGGGCGATCTGCCCGCGGATATCGGAGTCGGAGATGAGGTTCGCGAGGCCGTTGATGCTCTCGATCTGGTTGCCGAGCGAGCCTCGATTGGGCACCAGGCTGACTCCCGTCGGCGACAGCGCGGCCGGCGTGGTGTACTCCGCCTTGAGCCAGTCGTAATACGAGCTGCTGATCGACGCCGAGACGATCGGGCCGGCGATCGCCTTGGTCTGAGCGCTGACCGCCAGGCCCGTGGCGGTTCGCCAGTACAGGATGCGCACCACGGGGTGTTCGCGAATGTACGCGCCCTCGTAGCGGAGCAGCGGTCCCGTCGACGCCGCGACGCCAGTCGAGGTCGCGATGATCGATTCGCCCCCTGGCTCTGGATCGCTCCGAGACGTGATCGAGCAGCCCGAGCCCAGGAACAGCGCGATGGTTGTCGCAAGTGAGATTCGCCATGTCTGCATCAGTCCCCCCTGAGAAGATGTCGAGGGGTAGACGAACGACGGGCGAGATGTGAAGCGCGATCGAGCTCGAGGCTCAGGTGTCGGCCGCGGCGAAATGAGCGATCTGGTCGGCGTGGGCCTTCACGAACGCGGGCCGCGCCGTCGCGCGCTTCAGGTAGTCATGCGTCGCGGGATGCCCGGCGAGCCCGTCGAAGCGATCGACCAGGCGCAGCACGTCCGCCATGAGGATGTCGGCGACGGAGAACGAGCCCACGAGCCACTCGCGCTTCGCGATCACCGGCTCGAGGCGCTCGAGGCGCAGCTTGAGGAACTCATCCAAGAACTTCTGGCTCTCCCCCGAGAACTGGAGGAGCGACCACGGGAGGCTCGCCATCTCGACGGAGTTGAGGGCGGCGAAGATCCACTCGATCACCTCCGCGCGCCGCTTCGGATCGCGAGGCATCAGCGCCTCGCTCCGCTCGCCCAGGTGCAGCACGATCGCGCCGCTCTCGAAGATCGAGAGATCGCCGTCCGTCAGCCACGGCACCTGCCCGAACGGCTGGTGCGCAAGGTGCTCGGGGCCGCGTTCCTTGAACGACACGCTCTCGACGCGATACGGGAGCTTCGCCTCCTCCAGTGCCCAGCGCACGCGGATGTCTCGCACGAACCCGCGCGGCGGCGGCGGAACCCAATCGTAGGTGGTCAAAACGAGATCGCCCATGCGCCTCGTCTACCAGGCCGGACCGACACTTGCCAGCGCCGCCGACGACGCGATGAGCGTGAGCAGCCGCGCGGAGTAAAGCGGACGACATCACGCCTTGATCGGGCCCGGCGCTGCCGGCACCGGCAAGAATGGCGTGACGGCGGCGATTGCCGGCGCGACGACGAAGCACCACACGCCGAACCGCGCGTACATGATCGCGCCGCCGCCGCAGCCGAGCGCGAACGCTAGCACGCTGGTCGACATGCGGACCAATCGCGCGCGCGTCTCCACCGCCTGGTCGGGCGGGACACCGTGGATGAAGTCCGCGATGTCGATCATGATCTGCGTCGTCGTGCCGGTCATCAAGGTCGTCGGTGGTGCGCTGGCGAAGTGAATGCGATGCGCCGCATTCTGGATCGCCATCGCTGCGACGAACACCATTCCCGTGACAATGGTAGGCCATTGGTCGCCATCCGAGAACGGCCCCAGATCGATCGCGAGCACAGCGCCGACGACCAACAGGATCACCTTCACCAGCAGCATCGTGCGGAGCACGTTCACGCCGCGACGGCCGAGGCGGAGCGCGATCACACGTGTGATGACGACGATGATGCAGAACACTGGAAGCGCGAGAAGCTTCGGCACTGCACCAGCGGTCCCGTTCACCACGGCAGCTCCGAACGTGACGAAGTTGCCGGTCACGTGCGCGGTGAACAGCCCGTGCAGCGCGAGAAACCCCGCCGTATCGAGGTAGCCGGCGTTCAAGCTAAGCGCGACCGGGAGCGAGATCTTCATTTGCGCACGTGCCTCAGTCTATGCCACAGCGCCGTGTAGCGCCTACCAACAGCTACAGCCCGAGGCGCTCCACAGCGTCGATGCACCATCGCGCAGGCGAGCGTGGCTATGCGTGTGCCGGGGCACCGCGGCGCCAGATGCGGTCGATGCGCCCGACGCACCGAGCCCAGGGTCACCGTTCCAGCGTGTCGGCGACCAATCCGGCATCGCGGGTGGTAGCGGCGGCGCCATCCCGGAGAACGAGCCGGAGCCGTACACGACCTTACCGCCGAGGACCGTCAAGACCGAAGACAATCCAGCGATGTCGTCTTCGGGGACGGCGAAGTAGTCGGCCGACAGCGCCGCGAGGTCCGCGAGCTGTCCAACCTTGATCTGACCCTTCTTGCCTTCCTCGGAGGAGAACCAGGTGTTCTTTTCGGTCCACATCCGAAGCGCCGTTTCACGATCGACGCGATTCTCCCTGGGGTAGATCTGCAGCCCACCCAACGTCTTGCCGCTCACCAACCAGGACAGCGACACCCATGGATTGTGAGACGCCACGCGCGTCGCATCGGTGCCAGCACCGACCGGAATGCCGGCGGCGAGCATGCGGGCGAGTGGCGGGGTTCGTTCGGCCGCTTTGGCGCCGTAGCGTTCCACGAAGTATTCACCCTGGAACATCATGCGGTGCTGCACCGCGATGCCGCCGCCGAGCGCCGCGATCCGGTCGATGTTTCGGTCCGAGAGCGTTTCAGCGTGATCGAAGAACCAGTGCAGTCCTGAGAACGGCATGTCACGGTTGACGCGCTCGTAGACGTCGAGCGCACGCGTGATGCTCTCGTCGTAGGTCGCGTGCAGGCGCCACGGCCAGCGGTTCTCGACCAGCGTGCGGATGACACCTTCCAGCTGCGCTTCCATCGTCGGCGGCAACTCGGGACGCGGCTCGCGGAAGTCTTCGAAGTCGGCCGCCGCGTAGACGAGCATCTCACCGGCCCCGTTGTGCCGCAACGAGTCGTCACCAGCGCCCGGGCGAATCAGCTTTCCCCATGACCGGAAGTCGGCGAGCTCGGCGCCGGGGCGCTGCGTGAACAGGTTGTAGGCGATCCGGACGGTGAGCTCGTTGTCCTTGCCAAGTTGCTGCACCGCCCGGTAATCGTCGGGATAGTTCTGCGAACCACCCCCTGCGTCGATCACGCCGGTGATGCCCAGGCGGTTCAGCTCGCGCATGAAGTGACGCGTCGAGTTGCGCTGATGCTCGGCGGAGAGCTTCGGCCCTTTCCCGAGCGTCGCGTAGAGCAAGGCCGCGTTGGGCTTGGCAATGAGCAGTCCCGTAGGCTCGCCTCGGCGGTTGCGCTGGATCTCGCCGCCGGGCGGGTTCGGCGTGTCCTTCGTGTACCCGCAAGCTCGCAGTGCCGCGCCATTGAGCAAGGCGCGATCATAGAGATGAAGAATGAACACCGGCGTGTCGGGCGCGATGTGATTCAGCTCGTCGAGCGTCGGCAAGCGCTTCTCCGCGAACTGTTGCTCGGTGAACCCACCCACGACGCGAACCCATTGCGGCGCCGGCGCGATGTCCACTTGCCGCTCGAGCAGGCGCATCGCATCCGAGAGCGAGCGGACGCCGTCCCACCGAAGCTCCATGTTGAAGTTCAGGCCGCCACGGATGACATGCGTGTGGCTATCGATGAGCCCTGGGATGACGCGCCGACCGCCGGCGTCGATCACGCGGGTGTTCGGCGTCTTTTTGGCCATGACGTCCGGGAGCGAGCCGACGGCGGTGAAGCGTCCGGCTTCGACTGCGAACGCCTCCGGCGATGGATTCGCACGGTCGAGCGAGGAGATCAAAGCGTTGTGAACGATCAGGTCAGTCATGGCGGTCTCGACTTTCTGCGTTCATTCGACGACAAGAGACGGATCCGGAGTCGGTGGCGCACCCGTGATCTTCGGAACGCATTCCTTGTGGAACCACACGCGGGAGATCGATTCTCCGCGTGCCACGCGCTTGCCGAGCGCGGCGGCCTGCTCGCCGACGAGCATTCCGAGGAGCCCGACGAGCGCGATCACCGGAGGAGCAGGCGAGCGCACGTTGATCAGCCCGTACACGCCGCCCGCGAGCAGCCCTGCCAACAATGACAATATGTATATCTTCATGTGTGCACCCCTCGCTCCCCGCGCAGCATGTCAGTGCCCCTCGGATGCGCCGAACATGGTCTTCGCGTAGACGAGACCGAGGCCATACGCGCCGCCGAACTCCTTGGCGACATTGACGACCGGGTCATACGTCGCTCCGCGCGCCCAGTCGCGCTGCAGCTCGAGGAGGTACTGCAACGACGTCATGGGCCGCGCGCCGGCCTGGACCATGCGGTCCATCGCGCGATCATGCGCTTCCGCAGAGACGTCGCCACACGCGTCGCCGATCACGTACACCTCGAAGCCCTGCTCGAGAGCGGACAGCGCCGGACCCACGATGCACACCGACGTCCACAACCCGGCGAGGACGATGCGGCTCTTGCCGATCTTGTTGACCGCGTCGATGACACGCGCGTCTTCCCACGAGTTCATCGTGGTCCTGTCGATCGCGTCGTGCTCGGGAAAGGCCTTCTTGATCTCGGAGAAGATCGGCCCCGAGAAGCTCTTCTCGGCAACCGTCGTGAGGATCGTGGGTACGCCAAACGTACGCGCCGATTGCGCGACGAGGCCGGCGTTGTTCCGAAGGGTGCCGCCATCGATCGACTTGGTCGCAAAGGCCATCTGCGGCTGATGATCGATCAAGATCAAGGTGTGGTCGTTGGGGGTCAAAAGGGACTTGGCTGCTGCCGGCGTAGCTTTGGACATGACTGGTCTCCAGAACGTGTGAAATGACAGAAGCGACAGCGCTGCGTCGTTGCGATGCCTCTATGTGGCGTTTGGATTGGTTGGTCACGGGAGATCGAACAACAGGACTTCGCTCGTGCCGTCTCCCTCGATGACAAGACGTCCACCGTGAGCGTCGGTCGTGAACGCCGCGTCGCCGGCGTCGAGTCGCTTGCCACCGAGCTTCACGCTGCCCTTGGCGACGTGAAGCCAGGCATGGCGTCCAGATGCGAGGTCGTGCGTCGCTCGATCCCCGGTCTTGAACACGCCCGCGTGCAGCGCGACGTCCGCATGGACCGTGACACTTCCGGCGCGCCCATCGCTCGATGCGACGAGGGCAAGCTTTCCGCGCCTGGCGCCGTCCGAGAACGTCTTCTGCTCGTAGCCCGGCTTGTTTCCGCGTGCCGCCGGCTCGATCCAGATCTGCAAGAAGTGCACGAGCTCGTCCTTCGATCCGTTGTATTCGCTGTGACGGACGCCGGTTCCGGCGCTCATGCGCTGCACGTCGCCGGGACGAATCACCGATCCGGTACCCACCGAGTCCTTGTGCTCCAGCGCTCCCTCGAGAACGTAGGACAGGATCTCCATGTCGTTGTGCGGATGCGTCGGGAAGCCGGCGGAGGGATCGACGCGGTCATCGTTGATGACGCGGAGATTCCGGAAGCCCATCCATTTGGCGTCGTAGTAGCTCCCGAACGAAAACGTGTGCCGCGAGCGGAGCCAACCGTGGTTCGCGATGCCGCGCTCGCCCGCGAGGCGAAAGCCGAGCGATGGCGCGGCAACCTGACGGCGATCCTCGCTCGCGTTCCGAGCGTCGGCCGTGGTCGCATTCCCCAGCTTGATCCCGCCGGCGCCCGCTGCGACGGCTGCGGCCGCTGCGATCACTTCTCTGCGCGTCACGTGGTTGCTCATCGCGATCTCCTTGAAAGCAACCTACGTATCGCTGCGCGTCCTGGATAGCCGGGCTGATTTGATAGTTAGCATCGGCGCCCCTGATAACCCACGAAGCGCGTGTGCTCTCGATGCCGACGTGAACCGAGGCGTAGCGCGATGGTTAGCATCGCCTCTGGCGATGGTAAGGCGCGGTACTAGTGCACAGCCACGGAGGCGTCGGACGCGGTGTGCTCGCGCATGCACAGCGCCTCGAGCTTTGGCAGGAGCCAGCGATGTGCAGGTCCGAACACGGTCTCGCGCCGGTAAATCGCGGACAGATGGAGCGTGTGTTCGTCGTCCCCCCACTCGGCCGGACGCACCGCGACGAGCGTCCCGCGCGCCAGGTCGTCTCGGATCAGGTGATGCGGCAGGTTTCCCCAGCCCGCGCCGCCGACGATCAGCTGACGCTTCGTGTGGAGGTCGGTGATCCGCCACGTGCGCGCCGAGAGCACCGCTTGGTCCGGCACACCGCCTTCGTGCCGCTCGGACAGCACGATCTGGACACACTCGGCGAACGCAGTCATCTCCACCGGCGGTTTGAGTTGCGCGAGCGGATGCGACGGAGCGGCCACCGGGACCATCCGCACCGGGGCCAACGTGCGGCGCTCGAGGTTCGCCCGCAGCCCCAGCGGGCCGACCACGCCAACGGTGGCCGTCCCCGCGAGGACGCGCTCGGAAACCGCGGACATCGTCTCGGTCGCGATCATGAGGTCCACCGTCGGAAACTCGCGAGCAAATTCGACAGCGACATCGACGAGCACCGAGACCGGAAAGATCGCATCGACGCAAAGCGAAACCATCGGTTCGAGGCCGCCGACGAGATCCGCCACCGCACGTTGAAGCGTGTCTGCCTCCGTGAGAACCCGCATTGCGGAAGCGAGCAGGACCCTGCCGTGATCGGTCAGAGTCGCGATGCGCGTCGAGCGGTCCCACAAGGTCAGCCCGAGCTGCTCCTCGAGGTTGGACATCGTCGCGCTGACTGCGGATTGGGCGCGCTTCAACCTGCGCGCCGCCGCGCTGAAGTTCCCCTCCTCGTGAACCGCGACGAAGGTTCGCAGCTGCTCGAGCGTGAAAAGGTCGGACATTCCGC
>DASWRS010000556.1:0-3006 GCA_036403075.1 Kofleriaceae bacterium | reverse complement strand
CGCGTCGCGCAGCGGCGTCGAGGTGGTGGGCATGGAGGCGGCCGCCGTCTCCTACCCGCGCTTCGAGGAAGATCTGCGCTCGCTCACGACCGGCTGACAGAGCGGCTCCGACCGGCGCGACCGCTCAGCGTCCTTTGCTAGCTTGCCCGCGGGCAAGGTCGAGCAAGGGCGGGGGATGATGAGCCGGTCTGCACGCTGCGTACTCGTAGTTCTGATGGCGGTTGCGGCAAGTTTCGCGACGCCGATGGTCGCGTCGGCTGCGACGCCGGACCACGACACTCTCTCGCCAGACGCGAGCGGCAAAGGAAGCAAGCCCTGGACCGGGCAGGTCACGCTGGGCGGCAACGCGGCCGGTGACTCGGACGGCTGCTTTGGCGCCGACAAGAAGCCAGACCCGACCTCGGGCTGCGACTTCTACAAGCTCACGGTGAACGTCCCGAGCGGCTTCTACGACGGCTTCCTCGGCGGTGTCCAGGTGACGATCGACGGCTTCGGCCCCGCGGACCTCGACCTCGGCATCTATCGGCTGAACGCCAACGGGACTCGCGGCGACCGCGTCACGGGCAGTGGGAACGCGCCGGGTATGGCGGAGCAGACGACGATCGGCCAAGCCTCAGGGGACTACATGATCGCCGTGGTGCCCTTCGCCGTCCCCGGCGTCCAGACGTACAACGGCAAGGCCGAGTTCATCACCAAGCGCGCCAACCCGACGCTTGACGCGCTCAACAAGAAGCTCGGCAACGGCCCGGCGAACTACCGCGCCTCGCACGACAAGTACCTCTCGCACTCCGAGCCGTCCATCGCGATGGACCCGCTCAACCACGATCACCTCGTCGCCGGCTCGAAGATGTACGAGAGCCTGCCCCACTACCTCTTCAAGATCGGCACCTACGAGTCGTTCGACGGGGGACGCACGTGGACGGACCTCGGCCAGCTGCCCGGCTACTGCCAGGAAGCGGGTCAGTGCGATCCGACCAACGAAACCGTGTACCGCACCGTTTCCGACATCTCGATGGCGTTCGACGACGAGGGCAACGCGTACGCCCAGGTGCTCGACGCGCCGGGCGGCACGGCGGGTTTCACCGGCTTCAACATGACGATCCACATCAAGAAGCCGGGCGACAAGCAGTTTGGCGGCCCGATCACGGTCCACGACAACCGCAACAACCCGATCACCGAGCAGCTCCTGCTCGACGACAAGAACTGGCTGGCGATCGACAACAACACGCAGCCCGACGGCAGCCCGAACAAGGCACGCGACGGCAAGATCGGGACGATGTACGTCTGCTGGAGCTTCGACGGCTCGCAGGCGCCGACCCAGCAAGTCGTGCTCGAGCGCTCGACCGACGGTGGCAAGACCTGGGGCGGGGTCGTCCCAGGCGACAACACTCCTCTCCAGCTCAGCGCCAAGGGCGCGATCTCCGGGCTCGGCTGTCACGAGGACATCGGACCGAACGGCGAGGTCTACGTGACCTGGTACGACAACCAGCTCGACGCGCTCATGCAGGTCAAGTCGACGGATCACGGCCAGTCGTTCACGCCTGCCCGCCCGATCGCGACGATCGCCGGCGTGAACACGCAGTTCCCGGGCCAGTCGTTCCGCAACCTGTCGATTCCGACCAGCGGCATCGACAAGCAGGGCAATCTGTACATCGCGGTGGCCTCGAACCTCGCGCAGGGCTCGCCCGTGCTGGAAGGCACCTCGATCGAGCAGATCAAGGAACTGCGCGACAACCGGCGCGCCCACACCGAGGCCGAGGGCGACAGCGGCTCGGGCGCCGACATCGTGATGTTCAAGTCCACCGACGGCGGCAACACCTACACCGGGCCGGTGCGGGTCAACCAGGACAGCCCGAAGTCGCCCGGGGACCAGTTCCAGCCGTGGATGGCTGTCACTGACAAGGGCCAAATCGACATCGAGTACTTCGACCGGCGCAACGATCCCAACAACTTCTTCATCGACACCTACATGTCGCGTTCGAACGATGGCGGCAAGACGTTCCAGGACACGCGTGTCGGGAGGCGCATGTGGGATCCGCGCCTGAACCCGCCGATCTCCGTGTCGGGCGAGTTCATCGGCGACTATCAGGGCATCGCCGCGGACGACGTCGTGGCGATCCCGTTCTGGAACTCGACACAGGACAACAGCCTGCCGACGAGCAACCCCGACCACTCGCCCTACCAGGAGGTGTTCGCTGCGCGGATACCGAACACGAAGCCGTTCGGCGGCCCACTCAACGGCCCCAGCGGCGGAAGCGGCTGCATCGACAGGAAGGCGCCGAGCTCGACGGTGAAGAGGAATTCGCTGAGGCACGGCAAGGGGCGCGTCTCGCTCGCCGGCTCGTCGCGCGACCGCGGCGGCTGCACCAAGGCGAAGGCGAGGACGCCAAATGACCGCGGCGGGGTGAGGCGTGTCTACGTCTCGATCGGCAAGATCGTCGGCAGGCACACGTGCCGGTTCCTCACGTCCAACGGCCAGCTCGCGGCGGACACGCGCAACTGCAGCCGACCGATCCTTCTGCTCGCGAAGGGCGGCGCGAAGTGGCGCTTCTCGCACAGCGCCCGGCTCCCGAGCGGGAAGTACCACGCGGTGATCCGGGCCGTCGACCGGATCGGGAACAAGGAGCGGCCGGCCAAGCGGAACATCATCAACTTCAGGGTGCGCTGACGACCGGCGGCTGAATCGAAGTAGCCTGCGCGGCCATGGTCGTCGCCATCGACGGGCCGGCCGGCGCCGGCAAGAGCACCGTGGCCCGCGCACTCGCGCGCGAGCTCGGCTTCTCGTACCTCGACTCGGGCGCGATGTACCGCGCGGTTGCGCTCGCGCTGGCCGGCAGACCGGGAGCGGCTGCCGAGCGGGCCCGCGACGTGGACATCGAGATCGGCGACCGCGTGCTCCTCGACGGCGACGACGTGACCGACGCGATCCGCAGCCGCGAGGTGTCGGAGGGTGCGTCGCGGATCGCTTCCGACCCTGGCGTGCGCGCCGCGCTCGTCGCAAAGCAG
>DASWRS010000555.1:0-27688 GCA_036403075.1 Kofleriaceae bacterium | reverse complement strand
TCCCCGCGGTCGCGATCGCCGTGATGCTCGCCGGGGCCGCCGGCTGCAAGCGCGAGCGCCGCACGTTCACCGAGCCCGGCCCGAGCGCGCGCCCGGTCAGCGCGGTGCCGGCGTCGTCGCTCTACCCCGGCGAGGCGCCGCTCGAGGGCGCCGCGTTCGATCCGTCGCTGCCCGGCTATGCCGAGACCGCGCAGGCGGTCAGCGAGGGCAAGCAGCTCTACAGCTGGTTCAACTGCGTCGGCTGCCACGCCCACGGCGGCGGCGCGATCGGCCCGGCGCTGATGGACGATCAGTGGATCTACGGCAGCACGCCGGCCGATGTCGCGATGTCGATCATCGCCGGCCGGCCGCGGGGCATGCCGTCGTACCGCGGCAAGATCGCGCCGACCCAGCTGACCCAGCTCGTCGTCTACGTCCGCTCGCTCGGCGGGCTGGTCCGCGGCGACGCCGTGTCCGCCCGCGACGAGCACATCCAGCTCGCGCCGGCGCCGACGCTGGCGCACGAGGCGGTACCGATGCCCGGCAAGGAGCGGCCGTGACCGCGCCGCGGATGTCCATGCTCGATCCCGGCGGGCGGCAGGCCGCGACCATCGCGTCGCTGTGGGACGTGTTCCTCTGGGTCTCGATCGCCGTGTTCGTGCTCGTGGTCGGGTTCTATACGGTCGCCGCCGTGCGCGCGGTGCGGCGGCGGCGGCACCTGGGTGACGGAAACCCGCTGGCCGAGGACCCGGCGTCCGAGCGCCGGATGATCCGCGGCGTCGTCGCCGCCGGCGCGGTCACCGTGGTCGCGCTGCTCGCGCTGCTGGTCGCGAGCATCCGCAGCGGCAGCGCGCTCGCCGCGCTCGAGGACGACGCCGATGCGCTCCACATCCGGATCACCGGCCGCCAGTGGTGGTGGCACATCGAGTACGAGCACGACGATCCGCGCAAGACCGCGACCACCGCCAACGAGCTCCACATCCCGGTCGGCCGCACCGTCCACCTCGAGCTGACCTCGAGCGACGTGATTCACAGTTTCTGGGTCCCGAGCCTGCACGGCAAGAAGGACCTGATCCCGGGCCGGCTCAACCGGACCTGGATCCGGATCGACGAGCCCGGCGAGTACCGCGGCCAGTGCGCCGAGTTCTGCGGCCTCGAGCACGCGAAGATGGCGATCACGGTGGTCGCCGAGCGCCCCGAGGACTTCGCCGCGTGGCTCGCCCACCAGCGCGAGCCGGCGTCGCCGCCCGCCGACGCCGAAGCGCTGCGCGGCCAGCAGGTGTTCAACGGCTCGCCGTGCGTGCTGTGCCACGCGATCGCCGGGACCTCGGCCGGCGGCCGGCTCGGCCCGGACCTGACCCACGCCGCGTCGCGCACGACCCTGGCGGCCGGCGCGCTGCCCAACACGATCGGCAACCTCGCGGGCTGGCTGCTCGATCCGCAGAGCGTCAAGCCCGGCGCTCACATGCCGGCGACCAGCCTCGCGTCCGAGGACCTGCACGCGCTGCTCGCGTACCTGGAGGGACTGCGATGACCCCCGCCGCCGAGCGCGAGCTCACGCCCGCCGAGCTGGCCGAGCTCACCGATCCGGGCGCCGAGCTGGCGCGCACCTGGACCCGCCCCGCCGGGTTCCTCGGCTGGCTGCGCGACATCGACCACAAGGCGATCGGCCGGCGCTACATCGTCACCGCGTTCGTGTTCTTCGGCCTGGGCGGCGTGCTCGCGCTGATCATGCGGCTCCAGCTCGCCCGGCCCGACGCGACCCTGGTCGGCCCCGACCTCTACAACCAGATCTTCACGACCCACGGCTCGACGATGATGTTCCTGTTCGCCGTGCCCGTGATGCAGGGCTTCGGCGTCTACCTGGTGCCGCTGCTGGTCGGCACCCGCAACGTCGCGTTCCCGCGGCTCAACGCCTACGGCTACTGGGTCTACCTGATCGGCGCGGTGTTCCTGTGGGTCGGCCTCTTGACCAACACCGGGCCCGACGCCGGCTGGTTCATGTACGTGCCGCTCGCCGGCCCCGAGTACGGCACCGGCAAGCGGGTCGACGTCTGGGCCCAGATGGTCACGTTCACCGAGCTGTCGGCGCTCGCCGTCGCGATCAACCTGATCGTCACGAGCCTCAAGCTGCGCGCGCCCGGCATGGCGCTGCACCGGATGCCGATGTTCGTGTGGGCGAGCCTGATCACCAGCGTGATGGTGGTGTTCGCGATGCCGGCGGTGATGCTGGCGTCGAGCCAGCTCGCGTCGGATCGGCTGGTCGCGACCCACTTCTTCAACGCGGCGGAGGGCGGCGATCCGCTGCTGTGGCAGCACCTGTTCTGGTACTTCGCCCACCCCGAGGTCTACATCATCTTCATCCCGGCGCTGGGCTTCGTGTCGTCGATCATCCCGGCGTTCGCGCGGACCCAGCTGGTCGGCTACCCGGTGATGGTGCTGGCGATGGTGTCGACGGCGTTCATCGGCTTCGGCGTCTGGGTCCACCACATGTTCGCCACCGGGTTGCCGCAGCTTGGCCAGAGCTTCTTCACCGCCGCGAGCCTCTTGATCGCGATCCCGACCGGGATCCAGATGTTCCTGTGGCTCGCCGCGCTGTGGCGCGGGCGGATCCGGCTCGCGACGCCGATGCTGTACGTCCTGGCGTTCTTCTTCACCTTCCTGATCGGCGGGCTGACCGGCGTCATGGTCGCCTCGGTGCCGCTCGACCTCCAGGTCCACGACACGTTCTTCGTCGTGGCCCACCTGCACTACGTGCTGATCGGCGGCGCGGTGTTCCCGCTGATCGGCGCGGTGTACTACTGGTTCCCCAAGATCACCGGGCGGATGCTCGACGAGCGCGCCGGCGTGCTCAGCTGCGCGCTGGTGTTCGTCGGCTTCCAGCTGACGTTCTTCCCGATGCACCAGCTCGGGCTCGACGGCATGCCGCGCCGGATCTTCACCTACGACGAGGCCACCGGCTGGGGCCCGCTGAACTTGCTCGCGACGATCGGCGCGGGGGTGCTCGGCCTCGGCATCCTGGTCACGCTGATCAACGTGTGGGTATCGCGGCGGCGCGGCGCGATCGCGGGCAGCGACCCGTGGCTCGCCGATGGCCTCGAGTGGACGACGTCGTCGCCGCCGCCGCCCTACAACTACCGCGAGCTGCCGACCGTGCGCGATCGCTACCCGGCGTGGACCAGCCCGCCGGACCAGCCGGTCGTGCACGGCCTGGGCCGCCGCCGGCCCGAGATCCTGATCACCGGCATCATCGACGCCGAGCCCGACCACCGCAGCGAGCTGCCGACCGCCACGCTGGCCCCGATCGCCGCCGCGCTCGCCACCGGTGTGACGTTCATCGGATCGATCTTCACGCCCTGGGCGGTGCCGATCGGCGGCGCGCTGGTCACCGTGGCGCTGATCGTCTGGTTCTGGCCGCGGCGGCCGCACCGCGACGAGATGTTCGAGGTGTCGCCGTGAACCGCCGCGTGCTCGACGTCTCCGGCCTGCCGACCAAGGCGTTCGGCCCGCGCGACACGATGTGGTGGGCCGTGATGCTGCTGATCGCGATCGAGAGCACGATGCTGGCGCTGCTCGCGGTGACGTACTTCTACATCCGCAGCCGCACCACGCCGTTCCCGCCGGTCGCCGTGCCGCACGCCGCCGCGTGGCTCGCGACCGTCGAGCTCGCGGTGTGGCTGGTCAGCGCCGTGCCGACCTATGCCGCCGGCCGGGCCGCGGTCGCGGGCGACCTGCCCCGGATGCGGCGGCAGCTGATCCTCGGCACCGCGCTCGGCGTGATCGCGGCGGTGCTGCGCTGGTACGAGATCCACCTGCTGCCGATGCGCTGGGACTCGCACGCCTACGGCTCGGTCGTGTGGGCGCTGCTCGGGCTGCAGTGGGTGCACGCCCTGACCGGGATCGGCGAGAACCTCCTGTACATCGTGCTGCTCTACGTCGGCCCGGTCGAGGACAAGCACCGCGTCGACGTCGAGGTCTCGACGCCGCTGTGGTACTTCGTGATCGCGGGGGCGGCGCTGGCCTGGGCCGTGGTGTTCCTGGAGGTGCTGGTGTCATGACGCGCGAGCTGATGCGCGACTGGTTCGCCGTGTTCGCCGGTCCGCTGGCGTGGTTCGCGGCCCACGTCGCGAGCTGGATGCTCGCGCCCGGGGCCCACGACACGTCGTCGATCGTCGGGCTCTACCTGGTCGACATCGCCGCCCTGGGGATCGCGGTCACCGCCGGGGTCGTCGCGCTCGGCCGGATCCGCGCGCTGCGCGGCGCGCCGCCGACCGACCAGCGCACCCAGCGCGCCTGGTTCATCGCCGGGTGCGGCCTCGGGCTGTCGGCGCTGTCGGTCGTGCTCGTGATCGGATTGTCGCTGCCGATGCTGCTGCTGTTGCCGGGAGCCGAGCCGTGAGCCACCCCGGCGTCGGACACGTTCCGGACCTGGCGGAGTGGGTCACGTGGTGGACGTGGGACCCGCTGGTGCTCGCCGGGCTCGCCCTGGGCTCGGCGATCTACACCCGCGGCGCGATGCGGCTGTGGCGCGAGGCCGGCATCGGCCACGGGCTCGCGCCGTGGCGCGCGGCCGCGTACGGCGCCGGCATCATCGTCATCGCGTTCGCGCTGATCTCGCCGCTCGATCGCGCGAGCGACGTGCTGTTCTCGGCTCACATGGTGCAGCACGAGCTGCTGATGCTGATCGCGGCGCCGCTCGTGGTGCTGGGCCGGCCGCTCGTGGCCGCGGTGTGGGCGCTGCCGGGCGACCTGCGGGTCCGGGCGCTGCGCGCGACCCGGCCGGCGCGGTTCTGGCGCGCGCTGACCTCGCCGTGGATCGCGCTCCTGCTCCACGCGGTCGCGCGGCTGGTGTGGCACGTCCCCGTGCTGTTCGACGCCGCGCTCGCCGACGAGCGGATCCACGCGATCCAGCACCTGTCGTTCTTCGTCACCGCCGTGGTGTTCTGGTGGGCGGTGATCTACGGCCGCTACGGCCGGATCGGCTACGGCGCCAGCGTCGCGTTCGTGTTCTTCACCATGCTGTACTCGGGCTTGCTCGGCGCCGTGCTGTCGCTCGGCGATCACGCGCTGTACGCCCACGCCGAGCCGTCGCTGCGCTGGGGCGTCGATCCGGTCGATGACCAGCAGCGCGCGGGTCTGCTGATGTGGATCCCGGTCGGCGCCGTGATGATGGCCGTCGGGCTCGCGATCTTCGCGGCCTGGCTCGGGCAGTCGGCGCGCCGCGCCGGTGCCTCGGGGCACCCCGGGCTCACCGGCCGGGATGCGCAGCCCCCCGACCGGAGGCGGACATGACCCCGGGCCGATGCGCGCCGGCCGTGCTCGCGGCGCTCGCAGCCGCGGCGCTCGCCGGCTGCGGCGACGAGGGCACCACCGCGCGCGAGCTCGCCGGCGGCGATCCGGGCCGCGCCAAGCAAGCGATCCGGCGCTACGGCTGCGGCACCTGCCACGAGATCCCCGGCCTGGGCTTCGCGACCAGCCACGTCGGCCCGTCGCTCGACGGCATCGGCGCGCGGCTCTACCTCGCCGGCCGGCTGCCGAACACGCCGGATCACCTGATCGACTGGATCCGCCACCCCCAGGCGGTCGAGCCCGGCAACGTGATGCCCGACATGGGCGTGACCGAGGCCGACGCGCGCGACATCGCCGCCCTGCTGTACCGCCTGCGGTGATGCCGCGCCGCGTGCTCAGCTCGGCAGCGGCTCGTCGGGGAACCGGAACGACACCCGGTGGATCTCGGCGTGGCGCTCGCGCAGCCGGGCCTCGATGCCCCGGCACAGGTCGATCAACTCGCGCCCGGTCCGCGACGCGTCGACGAACAGATCGAGGTCGACGTGGACCAGCTCGGGGCCGAGCTGCATGGTCCGCGGCATGTGGACGGCGATCACGCCGGGCTCGGAGCGCGCGGTGCGCCGGACGCTCTCGACCAGCTCGCTGTCGGCGGCCTCGCCCAGGAGCAGGCTCCAGGTCTCGCGGCCGACGACGATCGCCATCGCCACGAGCAAGCTGCCGATCAGGACCGATGCGAGGGCGTCGAGCCTCGGGGCCTGGAAGTAGTGGGCGAGCGCGATGCCGATCACCGCGATCCCGACGCCGATCAGCGCCGCGGAGTCCTCGAGCAGCACCATGAACGTCGTCGGGTCCTTGCTGCGCTCGATCGCCTCCCACACCGGGCGTGAGCCGCGGATCCGCCGGAACGTCCGCCGCGCCACCAGCCAGGAGGTGCCCTCGAACACGAACGCGAGCCCGAGCACGACGTAGCTCAAGGTCGCGCTGGTCAGCGGTGCGGGCGTGCGCAGGTGCTGGATGCCCTCGTAGATCGAGACCCCGCCGCCCATGCCGAAGATGCTCATCGCCACCACCATCGACCAGAAGTAGACCTCGGCGCCGTGGCCGTAGGGGTGTCGCGGAGACGGCGGCCGCCGGCTGAGGTAGAGGCCGAGCAGCAGGAGGAGGCCGTCGCCGGTGTCGACCACCGAGTGCAAGGCCTCGGCGAGCATCGCGGTGCTGTCGCTGATCGTCGCCGCGATGAACTTGGTGATCGCGATCGCCACGTTCGCCGCGATCGCGGCGTAGATCGTCAGACGTCGCTCGGCCATTGCACCTGGCTCCGTGCGCTGCGGGAATCGAGCAGCGCGATGTCGACCCGGTCCGACGGCACGGGCAGGCGGCGTGGGTCCACCTGCCGGCGTTGTGCATCGCATGGACCACGCGATGTGGCGCGCGACCGCAATGGCCCGGGCACCACCGCGCGCGCCGGGGCGCGCACGTGACGGAAGCGCCGAGCGCGCGCGTCACCCTCGCTGCGACGTGCGTGCGAGAGCCTGGAGCGGTGGGATCGCCCGGCGCGCGGCGTGCATCGCTTCACGAGATGTCGAGGGTGTCGGCCTCCAGCCTCGTGCCGCCCCGCACGCCCAAGGACTCGTGATCGCGCGCCGCGCGCCGGTCTCGTACGCCGGGTCGCCGCGTGGGGCAGCGCTCGAGCCCTGCGAGCTGTGCGGCGCCGGGATCGCCGGTCCGTGCAGCCACATCGTCGAGGTCGGCGTCCGTGGCGTGCTGAGCGCGTGCCGGCCGTGTGCGGCGCTGTTCGCGCGCGGCGACGCCGCGCGGTTCCGGACCGTGCCCGACCGCGTGCTCGCGGATCCGGGGTTCGCGATGACTGCGCTGCGCTGGACGCGGCTCGGGATGCCGGGCATCGCGTTCTGCTACCGCGACTCGACCGCGATCGACGACGCGATGGGATATCTCGCGCCGACGACCCCCGCCCCGACCGCTGCCGCTGCTCCGGCCGGCGCACCGGGCATCGCCGACGCCGAGCTCGCGGCGCCGGTGTGGCAGGCGGTCGCCGCCGGCACCCAGCTCGCCGCCCAGCTCGCGTCCGACGTCGAGGCGCTGCTCGTGCGCACGCACCTCGACGCGCGGGTCACCTGCTATCTCGTCCCGATCAGCTCCGCCTACGATCTCGCCGCCCGGCTGCGGCGGTGCGATCGCGGGGTGTCCGCCCGGGCGGAGGCCGCCTGCGTGACCGCCGGGTTCTTCGCCGAGCTCGATCGCCGCGCTCGGCGCTGACCACGGTGGCCGCTCAGCGCGCGAACGCGCGATGCGCCGCCGCGGTCGCGACCCCGAAGCCGAGGTGCTGCACCAGCGACTGCGCGTGGCGGGTCGGGTGATAGGCGGTCGGCTTGTCGGCCAGCCCGAGCAGCGGGACCGCCAGCTCGTCGCCGAACAGCCACAGCGCGGCGCCGAACAGCGCACCGTTGCGCAGCGCGTGCCGCGGGCGCCCGCTGATCGCCCCGAACACGCCGGCCCAGGCGAGCCCGTAGCCGAAGTGGATCGCCCACGCCAGCGCGCGCTGGGTCCGCGGCGGCGGCGGGCGGCGCCAGATCTTCTCGTAGGCGATCCGGGCGAGCGCCTCGGTCGGGCCCTCGTTGGGGCGGTAGCGCGGCCCGAGCGGTGACATCGTGCGCTCGGTCGCGAACACGTCGCCGGCCCGGCGCGTCGGTGCCTTCACCAGCGGATTGGTCAGCATCCGCGCCAGCTGCATCGCGGCGAGCCCCGCCGCGCCTCCGAGGAGCCCGAGCCCGAAACTTCTTGGTCGCTTGGTCATGCCTCGGGGCGATGCACCGCGTGTACCCGCAGCGCTGGCGGTGCCGACATCCGGGCCGCGGAGGTCGCGGCTGCGAGCTCTTCGCGCGGCTCGCGGCAATGGCGCGCGGCCTGGCTCGGAAGCTCCGGCACGGTGAGCGCGGCGGTGCCCCGGTGCCTGTGAAGCGTCGCGCGTGACGGCGTCGCGCGTCACCACCAGCGGCGGCGGCGACGGCTCTGGACGTAGGCGAAGACCAGCCCACCGAACAGGCCCGCCGCGAGCACGGCGTACGCCGGATACTGCTGCACCTTCTGCCGCACGGCGTCCCCGGCGTCGCGCACCGCGTCGGCGGCGCGCCACACCGCATCCCGGGCGCGGCCGATGCCATGCTCGACCACCTCGCCGACTGCCTGGCGGGCGCGCTGCTTGATGTCGAGCTTGTAGCGCACGAGCTCCTTGAGCTCGCCGAGGCTGGCCTCGAGGTCGTGGCGCGCTTCGTCGATCTCTCGGGCGATGACTTGTGGATCTCGCATGCATGCCTCCGGCTAACGGGCCAGCCCCTGCTTGATGTCCTCGACGGTGTGCTTGGCCTGGGTGATCGCCAGCGACAGGTTCGGGACCGCGTCGCGCTTGAGCTTGACCGCGAGCTTGGCGGCGATCGCGCCGCCGGCGATCATGTACACCGCCGCCATGATGACCAGGCGGAGCGCGAGCGAGCCGATCAGCGGCTCGATCGCGACCACGGCCGCGACGCAGAGCAGCCCGAAGCCGATCAGCGCCACGATGCCACCGAGGACGACCACCGCCGCATCGGCGGCGGCGGCCCGGGCGGTGTGCGCGAGCTCCTGGGTGACGAGCTCGACCTCGTCGCGCGCGATCGTCTTCACGTCATCGGCAATGCGATGGATCAGCTCGCCGGCACCATTGCCAGGAGCGGCGATGGCGTTACTGGGCGTGGTGGTGATGGCGTTCATCACGTCGTCATCGTGCACGCGGTGTGCCCGCGCCGGGCAGGCCGCATGCCGCGGTCGGTCATGCCGCCGCACTCGGAGAATCACCGGAGCCGCGGCGCGCCGCGCCGCGCCGGGTGCTGGACGCGGCCGGGTTCGTCGACCCGCGCGCTCGCTGACCCGGCCGCGCTCGCCCGATCCGGCCGCGCTCGCCGATCCGACCGCGCTCGCCGGCCTCGGCCGCGCTCGCCCGGCCGCCGCGCGGAGCACAGCCGGGCGGCGGAGGCCAGCGCTTATCCCGGTGAACGCGCGGCGCCGCGCGCGTGGCCCGGCGGACCGCCCGCCACGGCCGGCGCGGCGGCCGGACGCATCGCCGCCCGGTGATCCGCTACACTGCAGGGCCATGCCGGTATTCCGGCTCGATGATCGCCTCGTGTTTCCGCCGGTGCACCTGGCCGACGACGGGCTGCTCGCGCTCGGCGGTGACCTGCGTCCGGAGCGGCTGCTGCTCGGCTACACCCAGGGCATCTTCCCCTGGTACGCCGAGAACCTGCCGATCCTGTGGCACTCGCCGGATCCGCGGATGATCATGACCACGCGGGATCTGGTGGTCCAGCGCAGCCTGCGCAAGGCGATCCGGCGCAAGCCCTACACGCTGACGATGGACCGCGCGTTCGACCAGGTGCTCGAGGGCTGCGCGGCGTCGCCGCGGCCGGGGCAGACCGGGACCTGGCTGATCGCCGAGATGGTCGAGGCCTACACCCGGCTGTATGACCTCGGGTTCGCGCACTCGATCGAGGCGTGGCGCGGCGGCGAGCTGGTCGGTGGGCTGTACGGCGTGTCGCTCGGTGCGGCGTTCTTCGGCGAGTCGATGTTCACGCGAGCGCCGGATGCGTCGAAGATCGCGTACGTGGCGTGCGTGCGGCAGCTCGATGCGTGGAACATCGGGCTGATCGATTGCCAGGTCCACACCGATCACCTCGAGCGGTTCGGGGCCTACGAGGTGCCGCGCGGCCGGTACCTCGAGCTGCTGCGGATCGCGCTCGACCAGCCGACCCGGCGCGGCCGGTGGACCTTCGAGCTCGAGCTGGACGAGCTCGATCAGGAGCCCAGCTCGGCGTGACGCCGGCGCCGGCCCGGCGGTCGCCTCACTGCCGGGCGGCGGCGCGCACCACCGCGATGGCGACCACCGGTGCGAGCGCCTCGGTCAGGGCGAGCGCCAGGCGGGCCAGGCCCAGCGGCGCGATCCGATCCCACAGGGCGGCGTGGACGGCGAAGCCGTCGGGTTGCTCGCGCGCAGCGCGGGCCCCGAGATCGGCCCAGCGGAGGGCGGCCGAGGAGCACAGCGCGCGGGCGTCGTCGGCGAGCGGCGGCGCGACCGCGTCGGCGATCAGCTCGGCGAGCGCCTCGCGCAGGGGCGCGGGGAAGGCGCGGCCGAGCACCGGGCTGGTGCAGGCCGGGATCGGGTGCGGGCCGGCGACGAGGCTGCCGTCGGCGGCCAGTGTGGCCACCCGCGCGTAGCAGGTGTCGCCGAACCAGATCTCGCAGTGGTGTCCGGTGGCCGGACCGTGATGCCCGTCATGCCCGTCGCGGTCGCCGGGGTCGCCGGCGGCGTCGACCAGGCGGGCGGGGGAGCCGCCGGGGGCGTAGGCGATGCCGGCGAGGACCGCGCGCTCGACGCCGCCGCGGAGCTCGACGAAGCCGGATGGGATGGCGAGCCGGTCGTGGGGGGCGGGCGCGAAGTCGATGGCGATGGGGTCGCGGGCGACGCGGAGGGCGCGGTCGAGGGCGCCGGCGGTGAACGACGCCTCGGGGGCGTCGGTGCGAAACGAGCGGGCGAGGCTGTGCCACAGCGCCGTCGTGGGGTACGGGCCGGCGTAGCGCAGCGCGGTGACGTGGGCGGCGCGGGCGAGGAGGGCGATGGTGTTGAGGATGGCGCCGCCGGCGCCGGGCGGCAGGCGAGAGGGCTCGGCGATCGCCGGGATCTCGGTGGGCCGGGCCCAGTCGAGCGCGGTCATGGCGGTGTCCCCGACGCTGTGGGCGGCGCCGAGGAGAGGGTGGTGGAAGATGGCGCCTTCGATCGTGGCGCCGGCGACGACCAGCCTGACCAGTCGGTCGGTAGTGCTGTCCCAGGTCAGCTCGGCGTGGCACGCGCCGGAGCGGTCGGTGACGCGCGCCAGGCGTCCGTTGCAGTCGTCGTATCGCGTGCCGTGCACCCCTTGAAACCTATCAGCTTTCATGCAGATAGCTCTTTCCCTTCCGGCGGTGGTTTGGCATGGTGTGCCCCCTTCCATGAAGCTAGGCATCGTCAACGAGACTCGACCCGAAGAGCGTCGGGTCGCGGCATCGCCGGCCGTGGTGGCGCGGTGGGTGAAGAACGGCTGGGAGGTCGCGGTCGAGCGCGACGCGGGCGCACGGGCGAGCTATCCCGACGCGCAGTACGAGGCCGCGGGCGCGGTGATCGTCGACCGGGCGGCCGCGTGGCAGAGCGACATCGTGCTCAAGCTCCGGCCGCCGGTGATCGAGCCCAGCGGGGCCTGCGAGGCCGACCAGATGCGCGAGGGCGCGACGCTGATCTCGTACATCCACCCGGCGGAGAACCCCGACCTGCTCGCCCGGCTCGCGGCCCGCAAGCTGACCGTGCTCGCCATGGACCAGGTGCCGCGGATCAGCCGGGCCCAGAAGATGGACGCGCTGTCGTCGATGTCCAACATCGCCGGCTACCGCTCGGTGATCGAGGCCGCGAACCGGTTCGGCAGCTTCTTCACCGGCCAGTTCACCGCGGCCGGCAAGGTGCCGCCGGCCAAGGTGCTGATCATCGGCGGCGGCGTCGCCGGCCTGGCCGCGCTCGGCGCCGCCAAGGGCCTGGGCGCGATCGTCCGCGCGTTCGACGTCCGGCCCAGCGTCGAGGACCAGGTCAAGTCGCTCGGCGGCGAGTTCCTCACGGTCTCGATCCAGGAGTCCGGCGAGGGCCAGGGCGGCTACGCCAAGGAGATGAGCAAGGAGTTCCTCGACGCCGAGTACGCGCTGTTCCGGGCCCAGGCCCGCGAGGTCGACATCGTCATCACCACCGCGCTGATTCCCGGCAAGCCGGCGCCCAAGCTGTGGTTCACCGACATGGTCGAGCTGATGAAGCCGGGCTCGGTGATCGTCGATCTGGCGGCCGAGCGCGGCGGCAACTGCGAGCTGACCCGGCCGGGCGAGGTCATCGAGCACAAGGGCGTCACGATCGTCGGCTACACCGATCTGGCGAGCCGGATGGCGCACGTCGCCAGCGACATGTACGGCACCAACCTGTTGCACCTGCTCGACGAGATGGGCGGCGCCAAGGGCTACAAGGTCGACCACGGCAACGACGCGGTCCGGCCGGCGCTGGTGCTCGAGCACGGCGAGACCCGGTGGCCGCCGCCGGTCAAGAAGGCCGAGGCGCCCCGGCCCGAGGCGGTCAAGCCCGCCGCTCGCACGTCGGGCTCCGTGGCGGTGCTGCCGGCCAAGCCCGTGACCGAGGCGGCCCGGACGCTCGCGATCGCGCCGGAGAAGTCGCGGTCGCACGGCCACGGGGGCGCCGCCACGTCGCCGTCGCGCGGCTCGGCGATCCTCATGTCGGTGATCGGCCTGGTGCTCGCGGCGGTCTGGGCGTACCTGCGGTTCGGCCGCGGCGGCGCCGACGTCGCCGCGAACCCGCCGACGGTCGCGCTGCTCCAGCACGTCACGGTGTTCGTCATGGCGGTGTTCGTCGGCTTCCAGGTCGTGTGGAACGTCAGCCCGGCGCTGCACACCCCGCTGATGAGCGTGACCAACGCGATCAGCGGGATCATCGTCGTCGGCGGCCTGCTCGGCAGCCAGGGCCGGCTCAATGCCTCGGTCGGCGTCGCGGTCGTCGCCACGCTGTTCGCCACCATCAACATCGCGGGCGGGTTCCTGGTGACCCGGCGGATGCTCGCGATGTTCAGGAAATAGCGATGACAAACCTCGTCGGATCGACGTCGCAGCTGCTGTCGAACGCCGCGTACCTCGTGGCGGGCGTGCTGTTCATCCTCGCCCTGCGCGGACTGTCGAGCCAGGAGACCGCGCGCCGCGGCAACACCTACGGCATCGTCGGCATGGCGATCGCGATCGCGGCGACGCTGTCGCTCACCGCCGGGCTGACCCACCCGCTCGTGGCCGTTGCGATCGGCGCGGCCACCGTGATCGGCGCGACGATGGCGCTGCGCGTCGGCATGACGGCGATGCCCGAGATGGTCGCGCTGCTCCACAGCTTCGTCGGCCTCGCCGCGGTGCTCGTCGGGTTCTCGCTCCAGATCGACGCCGAGCACCCGCCCGAGATCGCCGAGCGCATCGAGGTGTTCATCGACGTCTGGATCGGCGCGATCACCACCACCGGCTCGGTGCTGGCGTTCCTCAAGCTGCGCGGCTCGGTCAGCGGCCGGCCGCTGCTGCTGCCCGTGCGCCACTTCCTGAACCTGGCGATGCTGATCTCGTCGATCGTGCTGGCGGTGCTCTACGCGCGCGACGGCGCCACCTGGTCGCTCGCGGCCGGCACGGCGATCGCCTGCGTGCTCGGCGTCCACCTCGTGGCCGCGATCGGCGGCGCCGACATGCCGGTCGTGGTCTCGATGCTCAACAGCTACTCGGGCTGGACCGCCGCGGCCGCCGGCTTCATGCTGCAGAACGACCTGCTGATCATCACCGGCGCGCTCGTCGGCTCGAGCGGCGCGATCCTGTCGTACATCATGTGCCGGGCGATGAATCGCTCGATCTGGAACGTGATCTTCGGCGGCTTCGGCGCGGCGCCGCCCAAGGCCGCGGGTGGCCCCGCCAAGCCGGCGGGCGACGTCCAGGAGATCGACGCGCAGACCCTGGCCGCGCGGCTCCGGACCTCGAAGTCGGTGATCATCGTCCCCGGCTACGGCATGGCCGTCGCGCGCGCCCAGCACGCCGTGCGCGAGCTGACCGAGGTGCTGCGCAACGCCGGCGTCAACGTCCGGTTCGCGATCCATCCGGTCGCGGGCCGGCTCCCGGGCCACATGAACGTGCTGCTCGCCGAGGCCAACGTGCCCTACGACATCGTGCTCGAGATGGACGAGATCAACGCCGACTTCCCCGCGACCGACGTCGTGATCGTGATCGGCGCCAACGACATCGTCAACCCGGCCGCCGAGGACGACCCGAGCTCGCCGATCGCCGGCATGCCGGTGCTCCAGGTCTGGAAGGCGCACCTGGTGATCGTCAACAAGCGGTCGCGCGCCGCCGGCTACGCCGGGATCGACAACCCGCTGTTCTACAAGCCGGTGACCCGCATGCTGTTCGGTGACGCCAAGGACGCGATCGAGAAGGTCGTCGCGGCCCTCAAGGCGGACGTGTCATCGAAGGCCGCGAGCTGACTGCGGGCATCGCGCGGGGGCGCTACGGCTCCCGCCGCGGCGGCAGCTCGGCGGTCGGACGGTGACGCTCGCTGTCTGGGACCGGTGAGAACCGGCGGTGACCGACGTCGTGCCACCAGGCGGTCCAGCGCTCGGCGGCGGCCTCGCGCTCCTTGCGCGGCAGGTCGTGGTGGTAGCCGAAGTACTCGCCGGTCAGCCGGCGCAGCGAGTTGATCGCGGTCTCGCGGATCGCGTCCTCCTTGTGCAGCAGGCCGTCGATCAGCCACTCGATGCGGTGCCGCCGGCGCGCGGTCTCGTACCACTTGCGCCACTTGCGCTCGCTGGCGCCGAAGTCCTGGGCGGTCAGCGCGACGAGCGCCCGGCGCGCATGGTCGCCGCCGCGATCGGCGCGCTCGATCACGCCGATCAGGTCAGGGATCGACTCGATGTCGCCGAGCGCGACCACGGCGCCGGTCGCCGCCGCGACGACGTCGGGATCGGTCGAGTGCACGGCGCGGCGCGCGCGGCCCATCGCCTGGCCGAGCTCCAGCGGCGGATAGCCGGTCAGCGCCTCGATCGCCGTGGCGCGCACGCCGTAGTCCTGATCGAACAGCCGCTCGGCGAGCGCGAACACCGCGTTGCGCGGCCGGAGCTCGGCGGCGCACACCGTGGCGTAGAACCGGACATCGCGCTGGGCCACGCTCATCCGATCGATCAGGAAGTCGGCCGCGACCGCGGCGCCGAGCCGGATCACCAGCTCGAGCAGCCCGCCGTGCTGCGAGGCCCGCAGCGGCCGGCCGGTCACCGAGAACCGATCGACCCGGAGCTTGCCGGGGAACCGGCGGAGCAGCGCGCGCAGCGCCTCGGACGTGCGCTCGACCGCCTCGGTGATCGCGTCCTCGGCCTCGCCCTCGCCGGCGCGCTCGATGTCGCCGAGCACCTCGTCGATCGGGCGCGGCTCGCCGGCCTCGATCGACATCTCGACGCCCTGCTCGAACCGCGGCGCCGAGGGCTGCGGCGGCGCCGCGTGCCAGCCGGCCTCGGACCGCGAGATGATCCGCTTGGTGTCGATCATCTCGGCCTCGACCTCGACGATCGACGGATCCGACGGCGCGCGGTAACCCGCGGTCTTGTGCTTGACGATCAGCCGGCCGATCGCCTCGCTCGCGGCGTTCGCCATCGGCAACAGCTCGGTGACGTCGACCAGCCTCAGGTCGGAGTGCAGGCGGTGGGCGACGACCAGCGCGACCACGCGGTCGCGCAGCACGATCGGCAGGATCAGCGCCGACGGCGGCACCGTCCCGCCCATCCGCAGCACCATCGAGTCGATGCCCGGATCGCCCGACACCAGCGGCCCGATGTGCGACTGGTGGTTGGTGACCACGGTGCGGAACGGCGACACCGAGTCGAGCGGGATCAGCACGGTGTTGATCGCCGCGCTGTCGATGCCGGGCTCGGCCAGCGCGACCCGGCCGATCGCCGCGCCGCCCTGCACCGTGAGCAGGCCGGCCCACCGCGCGCGCGATCGCGCCGCGCGCAGCAGGGTCAGGAACACCGTGTCGCGATCGTTGGCCGTGGCGAGGATCTCGCGCGCGCGGACGATCGGCAGCGGCGAGTCGCGGCCCTCGGTCGGGATCGGCGTCGGTCGCGGCGCAGACGAGGTCGAGCGCATCCCCGAGCCGCGCGGCTCGGTGACCACGCGGTGGACGGCGCTGCTCGCCGGAGCCGGCATCACCGCCGGCATCACCGCGGGGATCGTGTCGGGCGCCGGCGCTGGGGTCGCCGCCGGAGCGAGGCGCGGAGCGCTGGTGCGCGGCGCCCGCCGGATCCCCGATGGCGGCGTGTCGTCCTCGGGCGAGCGCGTCGTGACCGTGCCGTCGGTCGCCGCGCGGTTGGGGATCACGCCGATGATCGTGTGGCGGCGGCCGCGCACGCCGTCGTCGGGGAACATCGGCGGCAGCGGCTCGGACGACAGCAGCCGGAGCGTGTCGGCGTCCGACGGCACCGGCGCCAGCCGCGCAGCGCCCGCGTGGATCGCCGCCGCCTGTCGGGTGAGCTCGGTCAGGCTCGGCACGGTCACCGGCGTCTTGTCCTCGATGATCACCGACGGCGCGCGACCGACCGGCGGCGACGCCGGATCGACATCGAGCGTGCGGGCCAGCGTGGTGAACCGCGCCTGCGGATCGACACCGTAGGTGCTGGCGAACACCAGGTTCCAGCGGTACTCGGGCGTGATCAGCGGCTGCAGCGGCCGATCGAGCAGGTCGGCGAGGTCCTCGAGCGCGGTCAGGTCGAGCGGCGAGCACACCAGGATCCGGATCGCGTCCTGCTCGATCGCCACCGGCACGGCGCGGTAGCGCTCGGCCATGTCCTGCGTGATCATCGTCGTCGCCGCGCGGTCGACCACCGCGCCCTCGTCGCGCGCCGCGGGCGGCAGGCCCGACGCCAGCGCGAGGTACTGGGTCAGGCGGTCCTCGGGCACCAGGCCCATCTCGAGCAGGATCGTGTCCAGGCTGCCGCCGTAGATGACCTGGCGCTGGAACGCCTTCTCCATGCGCTTGACGCCGACCAGGCCGTCGCGGACCAGCAGGGAGCTCAGACGTGAAGGCATCGCCGCCGTCTCATGCCCGGATCACGTAGGTTCCGGCGATCCAGTCCTGCAGGCCGCGCTTCTCGCTGTCGAAGCCCATCCACAGGAACCCGAGGAACAGCGTCACGATGCCAGCGATGTAGCCCGCGCAGCGCGCCACGCAGCGCGCCGGCGACGGCCGATCGCCGTACACGTCGATGATCTTGATGTGCAGGACCCGCATGCCGAGCGTCCGCCCGACGATGATCTGGAACACCAGCAGGTACGCAAGGCCGATCGAGCAAAACAGCACCAGGCCCATCACCAGCGCCGGATCGGTCGCGAGCACGAGGTCGATCCAGAGATCGATGTCGAACAGGTGGAGGTTGCCGGGCAGATGCAGCCCGGTGACCCCGCTCGCGAGCATCGTGATGATCAGCGCGGCGGGGATCACGATCGCGAGATCGAGCACCGCCGCGAGCAGGCGCCGCCAGAACCCCACGACGTGGACCGGCGTGGCCTCGCGCCGCGACCGCACCGCGGCCTGCGTCGTCGCGGGAACCGTCGCCGCATGCCCGGGCGAGAACGGCAGCGAGACATACGCCGATGGTGCCGGCGGCGGCGTCGGATGCGACGAGTACGCCGATGGCGCGGCCGGCGATCCCTGGGTCTGCGGCGGCGCTGCCTCCGCCGAGTGCGGCGATGCCTTCGCCGACGGCGGCGGCGGCGGCGAGCCAAGGGTCCGCGGAGCGATCGCCCCGTCCGCCGACAGCTGCGGCGCCGCGAGCTCGCTCAGCGGGCTCGACCTGAGCTCGTTCATGTCGCTCCGGGCCGGCGGCGCCGACAGCGAGGCGTAGGCGCCGGGCGGCGTGGCGCGCGCGGTGGACGGCTGCTGCGATGCCTGCGCCTGGGCTGACGACGCCGGCTGCGGCGCGGCCAGCTCCGGTGGCGATGACAGTGACGCGAAGGCGCCCGGAGGCGTCGCGCGCGCGGTGAACGGCTGCGGCGATCCGAGCGCCTGGGGCGACGACGCCGGCTGCGGCGCGCCGGGCTCCGGCGGCGATGACTGCGTGGTTGCCGTGTCCCACGTGGGATCTTCCGGCTCCGGCGATGAGTGGCGCGGTGCCCCCGCCGTGCGGGACGGTGCGTGCGGCGCGGCGAGGTCCGGCGGCGCCGACTGCGAGGTAGCCGTGTCCCACGAGGGATCTTGCAGCTCTGGCAACACCTGTGGCGGCGCCGACTGCGAAGTGGCCGTGTCCCACAACGGATCTTCTGGAGCCTGCTCCGGCGCGTGGAGCGGTGCCGGCGCCGTGCGGGACGGTTCGTGCGGCGCGGCGAGCTCCGGCGGCGCCGACTGCGAGGTCGCCGTGTCCCACGTGGGATCTGGCAGCTCCGGCAGCTCCGGCAGCTCTTGCAGCTCCGGCAACGCTGGCCGCTGCCAGGACGGAGGCCGGGCCGGCGCCGGCGAAGGCGAAACGTCTTGCGGCTGTGGCGCGTGAAGCGGCGCGGCTGGAGCCGCGGTCGTGCGCTGCGCGGCCTGCGTCGACCCGGGTCGGGCCGGCGATGCCACGGCCGGCGATGCCGCGGCCGGGCCTGCATGCGCACGCGGAGCAGCGGTCTCCGGCGCCGCGGGCTCGTCGTCCATGTCCCACGACAGATCGACCGCCTGCGATGCTTGCGGCTGCGACGGACGAAGCGACGCGTACGCGATCGGCGCCGTGGGCTGCGATCGCTGCGCCGAAGACGGCGCGGCGGACGACGCCGCAGGGGCTTGCCGCGGCGCCTGCGCCTGCGTCGGACGAAGCGACGCGTATGCGATCGGCGGCGTGGGCTGCGATCGCTGCGCCGACGGCGGCGCGGCGGCCGATGCCGGCCTCGCCTGCGACGCTTGCGGAGCCGACGATGACGCGGAAGGCGATGCGGGCCAAGGCGCGGTGTCCCCCGCGCGGTCGTGCGGCTGCCGCGCGCGAGGCGATGCATGGCCGACTTGCGGCGCCGATGGGGAGTGCTGCGGCGACAGCGGAGCGGACGGCTGCGCCGACGCTGGCGTGGATGGCGGCGCCAGCCGCGCTTGCTGCGACGACGCGGGTGGTTGCGTCTGCGACGACGCTGGCTGCGGCGACAACGCGGACGTCTGCGACGACGCGGGTGGCTGCGTCTGCGACGACGCTGGCTGCGGCGACAACGCGGGCGACTGCGGCGACGCGGGTGGCTGCGGCGACGGTCGCGGCGGCTGCGGCTGGAGCGCAGGGTAAGCCGCCGTCGGGGTCGGCCTCGTCGGCGATCCGGGTGTCGGCGGCCTCGACGGCGCCCCGGGCGTCGGCGCCCCGGGCGACGGCGCCCCGGGCGTCGGCGGGCGAAGCGATGTGTAGGCGGCCGGCGGCGTCGGTCGCGCGGTCTGTCCGGGCGGCTGCGTCGGCCGTGCGCCCTGCGCGATCGGCCGCGCGGCGTTTCCCGGCGGCGGCGGTGGCGGCAGCGGCGGCAGCGGCGCGTAGGCCATCGGCGGCGTCGTCCGCGCCGCGCCGGCGGGGCGCGATGCCTGCGCCGGCGCGCTTGGGGCAGTCTCCGGCGGCGGCCGCGGCGTCTGCGGCGCGCCCGGAGCGGCGGCCGGGGACTGCGGCGCGATCGAGCCGTGCGCCGGTGCTGGCGCGGTGCGCGTCGTGTCGTCGGTGGTCGCGTCGTCGGTCGTCGGATCGGATCCTGGCTCCGCGGCCGCCGCGAGCCGGTCGGGCCGGCTCGGGTCGCGCAGCAGGGCAGGCTCGCGATCGGACATCGCAGATTGATAGCGCGCGCCGGGGCTCGAACGCAAATACGCGTAGATGTTCGCGGAACCCGACAGCGGTCGGGCCTTCCCGGCCGGTCACCAGGCGCTCGCCGATCCGCCGCGCATGTCGGCCTTTCACCTCACGATTCCGCTGCGATGCGCCGCATGCCGGCCGAGAGCGGCCACTGCGGCGGATCAGCTGCGCGTCGCCGCACGGATCAGCGCGACGGCGACCAGCGGCGCGGTCTCGGCGCGCAGCACCCGCGGGCCAAGCCCCAGGGGCGCAAACCCGGCCAGCTGATCGCGCTCGTCGGACGTCAGCCCGCCTTCGGGGCCGCTGGCGATCGTGACGTCGGTGGCATCACCGACCTCGAGCGCGGCGTCGCTCGCCGGATCGAGCACGAGGCGGTGGCCGCCGCCGGGCAATGCGGCGAGCGCGGCGGCCAGGCCGGTGGCGGCGCCGATCTCGGGCACCTGGGCGCGCCCCGACTGCCGCGCCGCGGCCCGGGCGATCGCCTGGTACTTCGCGATCCGGGCGCCGCGCCGGGCGTCGTCGAGCCGAGCCACCGAGCGCGCCGCCGGCCACACCACGATCGCGTCGACGCCGACCTCGACGAGCTTCTCGATGCATGCGTCCATCCGGTCGCCCTTGATCAGCGGCACCAGCGCGCGCACGAACGGCGGGGCGGCGGCGATCAGCTCGGGCGGCCCCGCGAGGACCGCGGTCTCGCGCTCGGACAGCCGCGCGATCGTCGCGGCGGCGCGGCGGCCGGCGCCGTCGACCAGCTCGACCGCGTCGCCGGGGCGGGCGCGGCGCACGTGTGCCAGGTAGTGGTGCTCGTCGCCGCGCACGACCAGCTCTCCGGCCACGAGCCGGTCGGGATCGACGAACAGCCGGATCATCGCTCGTCGGCGATCATCGCACGAGCACGGCGCACGACCACGCCGGATCCTCGGTGCTGGCGCGGACGTGGACGCAGCGCAGCCCGGCGGCGGCGAACTCGTCGGCGAGCGGCAGGGCCTGCGGGGTGAGCAGGCCCGACAGGATCAGCGTGCCGCCCGGCGCGGTGCAGGCGATCAGCGCGTCCTGCAGCGCACGCAACACGTGGGCCTGGATGTTGGCCAGGACGAGCGGGAACGCCTCGCCGAGCTCGCCGAGGTCGCGGCTCGACGCGGCGATCCGGTCGGCGACCCGGTTGATCGACGCGTTGTCGGCGGTGGCGGCGACCGCGAGCGGGTCGGTGTCGATTGCGACGGCGGTCGCGGCCGGCCAGCGCTTGACCGCGGCGATCGCGAGGATGCCCGAGCCGCAGCCGACGTCGAGGATCCGCGGCGGCGGGGCGGCGCCGTCGGCGATCGCCTGGATCTCCTCGAGCACCAGCCGCGTGCTGGCGTGCGTGCCGGTGCCGAACGCCATCCCGGGATCGAGATCGATCACCACGTCGTCCGCGCCGGGCACGAAGCGCTCCCAGCTCGGCACGACCACGAACTGTCGGGTGAGCCGGCTGACCCGGAAGTACTTCTTCCACGCGTCGCGCCATTCGGCCTCGGGCATCGCCGCGGCGACCCGGACGCGCGCCGGATCCACGGCGAGGCCGCCGGCCTGCCAGCGCCGGGCCGCATCGCGGACCTCGGCCAGCGCGCCGGCCGCCGCATCCGCGGTGACCCAGAACACGACCTCGTCGCCGCGCTGCTCGGTGCCGGCGGCGGCTGCGAGAACCTCGGAGGCGATCAGCGCCGCGACGTCATCGACGTCCGCAGCACCGACCGGAACCACGACCTCGGCCCAGACGGTGAAGGGCATGTGCCCGTGCGCTCAGCGCGGCGCGGCCGGAACGATCCGACGCTTCATCTCGCGGCGCAGCCGCTTGCGCGCCTCGCGGGTCTTGCGCTTGCGCTTGACGCTCGGCTTCTCATAGAAGCGACGCCGCTTCAGCTCCTGCAGGATGCCCTCCTTGGACATCTTCTGCTTGAGGATCTTCATCGCCTTCTCGAGGCTGTCGCGAACCTCGACTTCGACGGGTTTTCCGAACGTGTTCTCCATGGGGAACGCAGTGGGTACCTGATCGAGGAGGCTCGGTCAAGCACCGAACGTTCCAGGGTTCGTGCCAGCTTCGGCCTACACCTCGCGCAACGCGTCGGTCGCGTCCGGCAATGCTGGACACGGGCGCACAGGTAGCCTGCGCCTGGCATGGCCAGGACGACCCCATCGTAGGCGACGCGAGCCTCGGCCGCGAGGCCGCGCCGCTGCTACGCCTTGTTGTGCTTGAAGAACAGCGTGATCGTCAGGCAGTGGAACTCGGAGTCCGAGCTCTGCGTCACGATCTTGTCCACGATTTCGTGATCCGGGTGACTGCGGATCCAGTCGGTGATGAGCTCGCCAAGCAACTCGCGCTCTTTCGCCTTCGTCGCCGAGAACACCTTCACACCGGTAACGTCGATCGTCCTGCTCTCATCCACCGAAGCACTTGTTCGAGCCACAGCACCCTCCGTCTAAAGTGCGGCCAAAAGTTGCGGGCCGTGTTTGGGTCCATTCACTCTGGCGCTAACGATTGTTTCAGTCAATCGGTACTATTCCGATAAATGTGAACGACTGGGGTAGCGAGTCCACGGCGCGAACGTCGGCTGCGGCGACGTGCAACCCTCGTCAGCCCTGATAGTGTCCGCGCGTCGAAGGAGCTCTCGCATGGGTTGTTCGCGCCTCGCCAAATACGTCGTGATTCTAGCCGGGGTAGCGGGCGCAGTTGGTGCGTCCGCGGCGCCGGATATACCAAAAGTTGTCGGCAAGCTGTCGGCGCTGGAGACGTTTACGCTGAGTAACGGCCTTCAGGTTGCCGTTCTGCGCAGCGAGGTCGCACCGGTGGTCTCGGTTCAGGTCTGGTACCACGTGGGTTCCAAGGATGAGCCAAGGGAGCACAGGGGTACGGCACACATGTTCGAACACATGATGTTCAAGGGTACGGAGCACGTCCGCCCCGACGCCCACGCCCAGTCGCTCGAGTTGCTCGGCGGTTATGTGAACGCCGCTACCGACGAGGATGCCACCCACTTCATCGATACCTTGCCGGCGGTCTACCTCGATCACGCGGTCCGGCTCGAGGCCGAGCGCATGCGCAACCTGCGGTTCGGGAAATCCATGATCGACGCCCAGCGTTCGGTGATCGAGGCCGAGGTCCGGCAGCAGGACACCTCGCCGTTCGCGCGGGGTCTGCTGCTGTGCCTGGCTGCTGCGTATCAGAAACATCCTTATGCCTGGACGTCGGCGGGCAATCCTAAGGAGCTCGCCGCGACGTCACCCGACGACCTCAAGAAATTCTACGACACTTACTACCAGCCGAACAACGCCCTGCTCGTGGTTGTCGGCAAGGTGACCGCCGCCGAGGTCAAGGCATCCGCCGAGAAGTGGTTCGGGCCGATCGCCAAGGCGAGCGATCCGCCGCGGCCGGCCGCCGCGACCCCCGAGCCGCCGCAGACCGCACGGCGCCACAGCGTCGCCGAGCCCGGCCAGGTCGGCCTGACGCTGATCGGCTGGCGCGTGCCGGCCGCCAAGGACAAGGACCTGTTTCCGCTGCAGCTCGCGGCCAACGTGCTCGGCACCGGCGACACGTCGCGGCTCAAGCTCCGGCTCAAGACTCCCGACCCCAAGACCCGGCGCGCGCTCGCGCTCGACGGTGGGGTCGATGCGTTCATCCGCGAGGACCCCGGGATCCTGATCGCGCTCGGCGCGTTCCTCGATCCGGCGCAGGCCGATGCGATCGAGGCGGCGATCGCCGACGAGGTCGCCAGGCTGGCCGCCAAGGGCCCGACCTCCGACGAGCTGCGCAAGGCCAAGAACCAGGTCGAGTCCGGGTTCCTGTTCTCGCTCGAGACCGCGCAGGGGCTCGGCGAGGCGATCGGCCGGTCGTGGATCTTCAGCGGCAACCCGGCGTCGTTCCAGCGCGAGGTCGACGAGCTCGAGACCGTCTCGGCCGCGGACATCCAGCGCGTCGTCAAGCAGTACCTGTCCCCCGACCGCGCCACGGTCGTGGTCATTCCTCCAAAGGCACGATGAACATGCGTACGCTCGTGGTCATTGCATTGCTCGCGGCCTGCGGGCCGAAGCCCGGCCCGGCGCAGATCCCGATGCTGCCCGGCGACGGCGACAGTCACGTGGTCAAGCCGCCACCTCCGGCGCCGCCGCCGACTCCCGATCCGTGGTCCGGCCGCACCGACCTGATCGGGATTCCGGATCTGAAACCCCCCACGCCGATCGAGCTGCCCCGGATCGAGGAGCTCAAGCTCGCCAACGGCCTGCAGGTCTACTTCGTCCGGTCGAGCCAGCTGCCGGTCACCGCGATGCAGCTCGCGATCCGCGCCGGCCGGATGCAGGAGCCGCGCGCGCGGCTCGGCGTGTCCGAGCTCGCCGCCGACATGCTGGTCAAGGGCACGCGCGGCCACGATGGCCCCGCGCTCGCCCGCGCGATCGACTTCGTCGGCGGCACGATCGCCGCGGACTCGACGTTCGAGGCCACGCTGCTGTCGTGCAGCGTGGCGTCGCGCAGCAGCGGCACCTGCCTCGACCTCCTGACCGAGATGGTCACCCAGCCGACGTTCCCCGACGCCGAGCTCGCCAAGCTGCGCGACGCGCTGATCGCCAAAGTCCAGCAGCGGGTCGAGGACCCGGCGGCGCTGGCGTCGGCCCACGCGCAGAACTTGCTGTGGGGCAACGACCACGTCCGGGGCTGGATCAACAGCGAGCAGTCGCTCGGCGCGATCCGGCGCGACGACATCGTGGCCTGGCACCGCGCGTGGTTCGTCCCGGGCAACGCGATCCTGGTCGTCACCGGCGATGTCGACGTGCGCAAGCTGCGCGCCGATCTCGACCGCACGCTCGGCACCTGGCGCAAGGGCCCGGTCCCGCCGACGCCGAGCTTCACGGAGCAGGGGCTGTCGGGCAGCCGGATCCGGCTGGTCGACAAGCCCGGGCTGGCGCAGACCCAGATCCGGATCGCTCAGTTCGGCATCAAGCACGAGGATCCGCGGTTCTTCGACACCCTGGTGTGGAACCACGTGCTCGGCGGCAGCGGCCCGGGCTCGCGGCTCGGCCGGGCGCTGCTCGGCGAGGGCAAGGCGCTCGCCGCCGGCTCGAGCTTCGATCGCAACCTCGATCGCGGCTCGTTCGTCGCGTCGGCGGTGACCCGCAGCGCCGATGCGGTGCCGGCGACCAAGCGGATGCTCGCCGAGATCGCGCGGATGGCCAAGGACGGCCCGACCCAGGACGAGGTGATCGCGGCGATCCTCGGCATCACCGGCGGCTACGGCCTGAGGTTTCAGGCCGCGGCCGACTTCGGCGCGGCCGTGCTCAGCGCCGAGCTCCACCACTTCGGCCAGGAGTACCTGAGCAATTACCCCGTCGCGGTCGCCCGGGTCGGCATCGCCGACGCCAAGCGCGCGGCCGCGGAGATCCTCGATCCCAAGGCCTACGTGATCGTGATGGTCGGCGACGCCAAGGACCTCGCGCCCGCGCTGATGAAGGAGGGCTGGCGGTTCGAGAAGGCGGCGTTCACCGATCCGATCACCGCGCCGTACGCGGCGCCCGAGGTCCCGGTCGACGCCAAGGCCGCCGCCGGCGCGAAGAAGCTGATCGACGACGCGCTCGTCGCCAAGGGCGGCAAGGACAAGCTCGCCGCGCTCAAGGCGTTCAAGCTCGCCGCGGTCGGCATCACGACGATCTCCGGCCAGGGCCTGCCGGTCGAGATCTCGCGCGTGCTGGTCATGCCCGACAAGATGCGGATCGACGCGACGATCCACCCGCCGAACGCCGGCAAGGACGTCCTGGTGTCGGTCGCGGTCAACGGCAAGTCCGGCTGGCAGCGCGGGCCGGACGGCCAGACCGGCAACTACGCCGTGGTCGACATCACGGGCAACGCGCTGGCCACGGTCGACTTCGAGCGCTGGCGTGAGCCCGAGCTGATCTTGCTCAAGGCCGCGGATCCGGCGACCAAGCTGACGCCGATGCCGGACGAGACCATCGAGGGCAAGCCGTGCTCCGTGGTCAAGCTGCGCTCGCCGTACGGCGAGGTCGATGTCACGCTGTACCTGGACAAGAAGACCAAGCTGGTGACCCGGATGAGCTACAGCGACGGCGGCAACACCGAGACCGACGACTTCGCCGACTACCGCGACATCGGCGGGCTGAAGGTCGCCTACCGGCGCACCACCAACGGCGGCGGGCGGTCGACCACGCTCGAGATCAAGACCGTCGAGCTCGATCCCAAGATCGAGCCCAACCTGTTCGCCAAGCCGGCGCCGTGAGCCGGCGAGCCGTCGTCGCGCTCGCGGCGATCGCCGCCGCGGGCGGTGCGCTCGCCGCCGGTCCGGGCGTGGCGCGCGCCCAGCCCGCGCACCTGGCGCCCGGCGATGTCCCCGGCGGCGCGATCGAGGACGAGCCGCCGGTGATCGAGCTCCTGACCTTCGGCGTCGGCGCCAAGATCTTCGAGAAGTACGGCCACGCGGCGATCTGCCTGCGCTACCACCGGCCCGAGCACCGGCCCGTGTGCTTCAACTACGGCGTCACCAACTTCAAGGCCGGCTCGACGATCGCGTGGAACTTTCTGCGCCACCAGCAGAAGTTCTGGGTCGAGGCGACCTCGCAGGCCGAGATGTACCGGTTCTACCGCTGGGAGGATCGCGACATCTGGCAGCAGGTGTTGCCGATCACCGGCGCCGACGCCCGCGCGATCGAGGCCCGGCTGTGGAACGACGTGCGCGAGGAGAATCGCTACTACTACTACGATCACTTCCTCGACAACTGCACGACCCGGCTGCGCGACATGATCGATCAGGCGACCCACGGCGCGCTGCACGCCGGCGCCGATATGCCGTACCCGCTGACCTTCCGCGAGCTCGGCCGCCGCGGGCTCGCCGGGATGCCGGCGCTGCTGGTGGCGAGCGATCTGGTCGCCGGCCGGCAGATCGATCAGTACCCGACGGTGTGGCAGGCGATGTTCCACCCCGACGTGTTCCGGCGCGAGGTCGCCACCCGGCTCGGTGCCGCGCCGGTGCTGGTCTACCGCCGTCACGGCCCGGCGTTTCCCGCGGGCGGCTCGTCGGGCCGCCTCGAGCTGCTCGCGGTCGGTCTGGTGTTCGCGCTGCCGCTCGCCTTCGCGCAGTGGCGGCGCAAGGGGCAGCGCGCCGCGCTCGCCTGGGTCACGCTCGAGCTCGCCCTGCTCGGTGCCGTGGTCTGGGGCATGGCGATCATCTCCTCGATTGACGCCGTGCGCTACAACGAGGCCGTGCTCGTCTTCACGCCGCTCGACGCCGCGCTGCCGTTCCTCGCCCCCGGCTGGCGGCGCCGCTACGCGCTCGCTCGCATCGGCATGCTGGCGGCCGTCTCGCTGCTCGCGGCGCTCGGCGTGCTCCACCAGCCGCTCGGCATCCTGATCCTCGTGGCGTTCCTGCCGATGGCGACGATCGCTCTCCAATTACCCCTCGGTCTACCCCTCGGCCTCCGCGGCCGCGCGCCCGCCGCCCTCGAGTCAACCGGGAACCTCGACGCGCCGGCGACCGGCCAGCCCGCTGCGATCGGCCCGGCCCAGGCGCGCGATGCCACCGACACCAGCGATGCGCGCGATGCCAGCGAGGCGCGCGGGGCCAGCGAGGCCAGCGACACCAGCAAGGCGCGGGAGGCCAGCGACGTCCGCGAGGCGCGCGGCGCATGACTGCACCGGGGCCGGGCGCGATGCAGCTCGCCGGCCGTGGCGCTCGCCGCCATGGTGCATGACGCGATCATCGTCGGCGCGGGGCTGTCGGGCCTGGTCTGCGCGCGCCGGCTCGTCGATGCCGGCGCTGATGCGATCGTCCTGGAGGCGCGGCAGCGGGTCGGCGGCCGGCTGTGCAGCGGCCGGGTCGGCGACGCCGTGGTCGATCTCGGCGGGCAGTGGCTGTCGGTCGATCAGCCGCGGCTGCTCGCGCTCGCTCGCTCGCTCGGCGTCGCGTCGG
>DASWRS010000554.1:0-11432 GCA_036403075.1 Kofleriaceae bacterium | reverse complement strand
CCGGCGGCGCCCACGGCGATCGATCGGATCCCGGCGGCTGGCTCGCCGGTGCGATCGCCGGCATACCGACGCCGATGATCGTGCCGGCGACGGCCGCGCCGGCGGGCTGCACGTCGACCAGGGTCTGGACCACCTCGGCCTTGGGCTTGCCGACGCGGCCGAGCGGCTGGGTCGACCGGAGGCTCGGCTCGCCGCGCTCGACCCGGGCGACCTCGTCGATGAACTGGCGCACGGTCAGGAACCGCCGGGTCGGGCTCCGGTCGAGCGCGCGCAGGATCACGGCGTCGACCGGCTCGGGGACCTCGGCGAGCGCCGACGGCGGCCGGATCGCGCCGGTGTCGTCGAGCTGCACCGGCTGCGCGGTCAAGAGGAAGTAGTACAACGCGCCGAGGCTGTAGAGGTTCGAGCGCTGGTCGACCGGCTTGCCCTCGTGCTGCTCGGGCGCGACGAACTCGGGAACGCCGGGGACCTTGTCGCTGGTCGGCACCGGCAGCGAGAAGTTGATCAGCTTGACGTCGTCGCCGGCGAACACGATGTTCTTGGGCGCGAGGTCGCGGTGGACGACGCCGACCTGCGCGGCCTCGATCAGGGACTCGCCGATCACGCCGATCAGCCGGGCGGCCTTGTCGCTCGGCATCGCGCCGAGCCCGTCGACCGCCTCGGCCAGGGTCTGGACGCTGTCGAGCAGCTCCATCGCGACCCAGCTGTCGTCGCCGCGCTTGCCCGACGCGAGCACCCTGGCGACGCCGCCGCTCTGGACCCGCTCGAGCTGCTTGAGCTCGCGCTCGAGGCGCTGGGCGAGGCCGGGCAGCGCGACGACCGCCGGCGCGATCAGCTTGACCGCGACCGCCTGGCCCGTGGTCTTGTCGGTGGCGCGGTGGACCACGCCGGTCCGGCTACCGCCGAGCGGCTCGCCGAGCTCGAACCGGGCCGCGAACGGATCGGCGGTCACCGGCTCGGCCTCGGCCTCGAGAGGAACGAGGCGTGCAGCGTCGACCGGGCAGAAGTTTGCGTCGTCGCTGAAGTGCTTCTGGCATCTCGGGCAGAGCTTCATGCCTCGTTCTCTCTAATCACGCGAATCGTAAGGACATCTGCTCGGGAAAGCAAACCTTGGACGGCCGTGCTCGTCGATGTGGCCTCTGTATAGCGAGCCCCGTCGACCACAGCCACCCGGGAAATCCGCGTGACGCGACGCGCGGAGGGGTGAATGCGCCGGCTTGCCCGGCGCAGAGGGGGCGGGAAAGCCCCCTCTAGACAAAGTCGCGTAGGTTGGTGGTCCGGACATCCGCGTGACGCGACGCGCGGAGGGGTGAATGCGCCGGCTTGCCCGGCGCAGAGGGGGCGGGAAAGCCCCCTCTAGACAAAGTCGCGTAGGTTGGTGGTCCGGAAATCCGCGTGACGCGACGCGCGGAGGGGTGAATGCGCCGGCTTGCCCGGCGCAGAGGGGGCGGGAAAGCCCCCTCTAGATCGATTGACAAGCCGAGCTGGGAGGCGCTAAGAATCCCGGTCCATCCCGAGGAAACGCCATGGCTTCCCGCACCTCAGCGTCCACCGTCAAGCGTAAGAACAAGCACGAAAAGGCCGGCCGCCGCCGCAAGAATCGGCTCGCCCGCAAGTCGACGCAGTCGATGGCGGAGCTGTTCGCCGCGCTCGGCGAGCCGGGTCAGCCCGCACCGCCCCGCGGGTAGCGCCGCCGGCGCGCGCCGATCACCGAGATCAGCCACCGGGATCAATCACCGGGACCAATCACCGCGATCAGTTGACGTCGGCCGAGACCCGGTCGACCGAGTACACGCCCTTGATCCGCGACAGCGAGCGGATCACGGACTTGAGCTGATCGAGGTCCTTGACCGACGCGTGGAACGTGTTGACCGCGCGGCCGTCGTCGGTCGCCCGGCAGTGGGCCTGCGAGATGTTGACGCCCTGATCGGTGAACGACTGCGAGATGTGGGCGAGCAGGCCCGGCTTGTCGGCGCACAGGATCTGGATCGCGACCTCGTGCTGGGCCTTGCCGTTGCCGTCCCACTCGACGTCGATCCGGCGCTCGGGATCGAGATCGAGGCCCTTGTCGCAGTCGCGGCGGTGGACGGTGACGCCGCGGCCGCGGGTGATGAAGCCGACGATCGGATCGCCGGGCAGCGGGCTGCAGCACTTGGCGAACCGGACCAGGATGTCCTCCTCGCCGGCGACCTTGATGCCGCTGGTCGCGGTCCGCCGCGTGACCTTGCGCAGCAGCGTCTTCAGCATGCTCTCGGTCTTGGCCGGGATCTCCTGCTCCTTCTTGGTCAGCTCGGGCAGCGCCTTCTCGAGCACCTGCTGGGTCGTGATCTTGCCGTAGCCGATCTGGATGATCAGCTCGTCGACGGTGACACAGCGCAGCTCCTTGGCCGCCGCGGTGAGCTGCTTCTCGGCGCGCTGCAGCGTGGTCGCGTGCTTGCGCAGCGCCTTGTCGAGCAGATCGGTGCCGAGCCCGACCGCCTTGTCGCGCTGCTCGGTGCGCAAGAGGTAGCGGATCTTGGTGCGCGCCCGCGCGGTCTTGACCAGCTTGAGCCAGTCCTTGTTGGGCTTCTGGTTGGGGTTGGTGATGATCTCGACGGTGTCGCCGTTGCGCAGCTGGTAGCGCAGCGGGACGATCATGCCGTTGACCCGGGCGCCGGAGCAGTGATCGCCGATCCCGGAGTGCACGGCGTAGGCGAAGTCGATCGGGCACGCGCCCTTGGGCAGCGCCTTGACGTCGCCCTGCGGGGTGAACACGTAGACCTCGTCGCCGAACAGGTCGATCTTGACCGACTCGAGGAACTCGGTCGGATCGCGCAGCTCCTTCTGGCTTTCCATCAGCTGGCGCAGCCAGGCGAACTTCTTGTCGTCGACCGTCGCGACCGGAGACGACGACGCGCCCTCCTTGTACTTCCAGTGCGCCGCGATGCCGTGCTCCGCGACCAGGTTCATCTCGCGGGTCCGGATCTGGATCTCGATGCGCTCGCCGCGCGGCCCGATCACCGCCGTGTGCAGTGATTGGTAGAGGTTGGGCTTGGGCAGCGCGATGTAGTCCTTGAACCGGCCGGGGATCGGCGTCCAGGTCTGGTGCGCGACGCCCAGGCCCTGGTAGCAGTGCATCTGGGTATCGGTGATCACGCGGAAGCCGATCGCGTCGTGGATCTCCTCGAACGGGCGCTGCGTGCGCTTCATCTTCTGGTAGATCGACCACAGGTGCTTGGCGCGGCCCATGACCTCGCAGGGCACGCCGTGCTCGGTCATCTCCTTGTGGATCAGCTTCTCGACGTGGTGGATGTACTCGAGGCGCTCGCCGCGTGACTTGGCAACGTCGCCTGCGAGCTGCTCGTACTCCCCGGGATGGAGGTGCTTGAACGACAGGTCCTCGAGCTCGACCTTGACCCACTGGATACCGAGCCGGTTGGCGAGCGGCGCGTAGATCTGCATGGTCTCGGACGCGATGCGCTCCTGCTTCTCGGACGGCAGGTGGTGCAGCGAGCGCATGTTGTCGAGCCGGTCGCACAGCTTGACCAGGATGACGCGGATGTCGCGCGCCATCGCGAGCAGCATCTTGCGGAAGTTCTCGGCCTGCTGCTCCTCGCGGGTCGAGTACGGCAGCTTGCCGAGCTTGGTCACGCCGTCGACGAGGAACGCGATCTCCTTGCCGAACAGGTCGCCGAGCTGGTCGACCGTGGCCGAGGTGTCCTCGACGCAGTCGTGGAGCAGGCCCGCGCACACCGAGGCGACGTCGAGCTTGAGCTCGGCGATGATCTGGGCGACGGCGAGCGGATGGGTGACGTAGGGATCGCCGGACTTGCGGGTCTGGCCGTCATGCGCCTGCGCGGCGAACTGGTAGGCGCGGCGGACCAGCGGCAAGTCGGCGGACGGGTAGTATCCGGCAAGCTCGGAAATGATCTGGTCGAGCTGATGCATCGTGGTACGGGCGGGAACGGGCGGCCGCGTCAAAGGTACCACGCAGTGCGGCAGCCGCAGAACCGCCCGAACCGACTGGCCCGATCCGGTAGCCCGCCGCGGCGCCGGCCGGGTCCGTCCGAGGCATCAATCCGAGGCGTCAATCCGACGCGATCGCATCGCGGAACCGCCAGCCGAACACGAACGCCTCGGTCGGCCGCTCGACGACCAGCCGCAGCCGGCGCAGGTCGGCGCGCATCAGGTCGCGCTGGTAGAACACGAAGTCGGCGTTGCCGCGGAACACCGACAGCGTGCCGAAGGTCTGGCGATGCTTCCAGCCGTCGTCGAGCACGCCGACGGTGGTGATGCACGCGCCGGTCGGGTCGCGGCCCGCGCTGCTGCACACCGCGGTCCGCTGCTCGCGATCCCAGACCTGGTTGATCAGCCGGGTATGGGGCTGCTCGACCGCCTCGGGCGCCCACACGTGGCCCTGATCGTCCTCGAGATGAACGTTCCAGGTCGTGAGGTCGGCCCACTCCTGCCACTTGTGGTCGATCTGGACGTGGAACCGGAGCCGATCGCGCGACACGACCGTGAAGCTCGCCTGGTTGATCAGCGGATAGCGGTGGTTGCGCGCGACCGAGGCGCGCTGCGACGGCTCGGCCGCGTACGGCGCCTCGAGCTCCATGTCGCCGGTGACGATCGTGACCTTGCCCGAGCTGCGCGAGGTCTCGGTGGGCAGCGCGATCGGGTTGGGCTGAACGATCTCGGCCCGGAACGTCCTCGCGCAGCCCAGCCAGGCCACGGCCAGCGAGGCGACGATCCCGACGTGCACGAGCCGCATGCACAGATCGTGGCGCAATGCCTCGCGATCGTCAATCACCGGCTGTGCGGCGGCCGCTGGCACGCGCCGGTCACCGCCGCCCGGTCACCGCCGCCCGGTCACCGCCGCCCGATCAGGGCGCGCGCGTGGGCATCGGCTCCCGAGCGCCGGTTGCCCTCGACCAGCCCGGCGAGCTCGCCGAGCCGGTACGGCACGTCGGGCCGGTCGGTGATGCCGTGGCGCCGGGTCAGGTAGATCGCGCGCAGCACGGCGTAGGCGCGCTCGAGATCGTCGTTGACGATCAGGTGCTGGTACTCGTCGTAGTGGTTGAGCTCCTCGATCGCCTTCTGCAGCCGACGATCGATCACCTCGGGCGCGTCGGTCGCGCGGCCCTGCAGGCGCGACGCCAGGACGTCGAGACCCGGCGGCAGGATGAACACCTTGAGCGAGTCGCGCGGCCAGCGCCGGGCGAGCGCCGCCCCGCCCTGCCAGTCGACGTCGAAGATCACGTCGGTGCCGTGATCGAGCGCGGCCTCGACCGGCGCCTGCGCCGTGCCGTAGCGGTTGCCGAACACCCAGGCGTGCTCGGCGAACTCGCCGCGCCGCACCATGGCCTCGAACTGATCCGGCGTCACGAAGTGGTAGTCGCGGCCATCGATCTCGCCGGGCCGCTGTGGCCGCGTGGTGTACGACACCGAGAACGTGAGCTGCGGTGGCGATCCCGATCCGGAAAACTCGGTGAGCAGCCGGCGGGTCAGCGTGGTCTTGCCCGCGCCCGACGGCGACGACACGATCACCAGCGTGCCGCGGCGCGGGCCGGTCGCCTCGGGTGCGTTGCTGCTCGCGGTCACCATCGACAGCATATCAGAGCGGCCCTCCACGCCTCATCTACTCGATGTTCTGAACCTGCTCGCGCAGCTTCTCGAGCGTGGCCTTGGCCGCCACGACCGCGGTGGTGATCTCGGCGGTGGTCGACTTGGCGCCGATCGTGTTGAGCTCGCGGCCGATCTCCTGGACCAGGAAGTCGAGCCGGCGGCCGACCGCACCGGGGCCGTCGACCAGCGCGCGCACCTGGTCGAGGTGGCTGGCGAGCCGGACCAGCTCCTCGGTGACATCGGCGCGATCGGCGAGCAGCGCGACCTCCTGCGCGATCCGCGCCGGATCGATCCCGGCGGCCGGCCCGGCGTCGTCGGTCAGCCGCTTGACGCGCTCGGCGAGGCGGCGCGCGACGTGCTGCGGCACCGCGGCCGCGAGCCCGGCGATCTGGCCGCGGAGCGCGGCGAGCTCGTCGATCCGGAGCCGCAGCTCGGTCGCCAGCGCCGCGCCCTCGGCCGCGCGCATCGCGTCGAGCTGGACCAGCGCGGCGTCGAGCGCGGCGAGCGCGACCGCGGCGGCGGCGTGCGTGCCGTCGTCGGCGGTATCCGCCGCGATCACCACGCCGGGCTGGGCGAGCACGAGCGCGAGATCGGGGCCGGGGATCACCAGGCGCGCGGCGAGCTCGGCCAGGGTGCGGTGGACCCGGACCGCGGCGTCGCCGTCGATCCGCACCCCGCCCGGCGCGCCGCCGGCGAGGTGGACCGCGACCGAGACCGCGCCGCGCTCGATCGCGCCGCGGACCCGCACGCCGATCGCATCCTCGATCGCGGCCGGGATCTGCCCGCCGCGCAGCTTGAGATCGAGGAACCGGTGGTTGACCGTCCGGACCTCGACGGTGGCGCGAACGTCGCCGCGCTCGACGACGCCGCGCCCGTATCCGGTCATGCTGCGCATGGCGTGGTGATATCATGCGCCACACCATTGCCCCGGTCCGCATGCATGCCGCGTGTGCGCGCGTCGATCGTGCTGATCGCGACGCTCGCCGCGGCGTGCCACAGGACGTCCGCGCCGCCCGCGGCGATCCGGTTCCTGCACACGTTCAACCCCGAGGAGACCCGGCTGTTCGACGCGACCATGACCGAGCGCGGCATCGTGGTCGACGCGTCGCTGGTGCCGTTCGCGCGCGGCCGGCAGGTGATCGCCGAGATCCTGCGCGCCGGGACCGACTGCCCGGACCTGATCCGGATCGACGCGACCTGGCTGCCCGAGCTGGTCGCCGGCGGCCTCCTGGTCCAGGTGCCGCTGGCGCTGATCGGACACGACTGGTCGCCGGAGGCCGCCGCGCTCGCCCAGCTCCACGCCGAGTGGTGGGCCGCGCCGCAGGCGGTCGATGGCCTGCTCGTGATCCGCGACCTCGGCCCGCCCGCCGTGCCCGCGCCGGCATCGGCGAGCCTGACCGATCTGCTCGCCGCCGCCCACGCCGCGCGCACCGCCTGGCGGCGCTACCCGCTCGGCGTCCGGGTCGACGGCTACTGGTTCGTGCCGTGGCTGCGCGCCGAGGGCGGCGAGCTCGCGCCCGGCGGCTTCGACGACGCCGCGGCCCGCGCCATGACCCGGCTCGCCGCGCTGTTCGGCGACGTCGCGCGGCCGCCGCCGTCGTCGGGGCTCGAGGAACCCGACGAGAACCAGCGCTGGGCCAACCACGAGATCGCGTACTGGATCACCGGCCCGTGGCAGTTCCACCAGCTCGGCGACCGCGCGCGGATCGCGGTCAGCCCGCTCGCCGGTGCGCCGCGCGGCGGCCAGCTGCTCGTCGTGCCGCGCTGCGCGAAGCACCCCGACGACGGCTGGCGGCTCGCCGACGAGCTGACCTCGCTGCCGGTCGAGGCCCGGTTCGCCGCGCAGTTCGCGACCGTGCCGACGCGCAACGCCGCGCTCGCCGAGGCGCCCGCGCTGTCGCGCGCCGCATACGACGCCCTGCGCGGCGCGACGATGCTGCCGCGCGAGCCCGTGACCCCGCTGTTGTTCGACGACCTCAACGCCGCGCTCCGCGCCGTGATCGTCGGCGACGCCAGCCCCGAGGAGGCGGTCGCCGGCGTGCGCCGGTCGTGGCGGCGGCTCACCCGGCAGGCGGCGCCGTGACCGCGCGTCCCCGGGCGACCGCCTCGCTGCGCTGGCGCGTGCTGCTGGCGCTGTCGGTCGCGGCGATGCTGCCGACGGTGATCGTCGGCACGCTGACGATCGTCCGGGCGCGCGAGGACGTCGCCCGCGAGGTCAACCACGGCGCGCTCGCCCACATCCGCGCGCTCGGCGCGATGCTCGATCGCACGCTGCAGGACGCGTGGCGCACCGTCGAGCTCGCGGCCGCGTCGTGGGCCGATGCGCCCGGCGACCCGCGCGACACCGAGCTGCTGCTGCGCCGGGTGCGCAGCAACATGCCGATCGTCCGCTCGCTGTCGATCCTCGATCCCGACGGTACGCTGCGCTCGGGCGACCCGGTGCCGGCGCGGCTCGACGTCGGCTCGCACAGCTTCGGCGGCTACGTCGGCGACGTCGAGATCCTCGACGGCCGGCCGGTCGTCTACCTCGTGGTCCAGGCGCGCAGCCGGACCGGCGAGCTGATCGGCGTGTTCGTCGCCGGGCTCGATCTCGCGTTCGTGCGCAAGCAGATCTCCGAGGCGCTGATCGACCCGGGCGCGCGGATCGTCGTGGTCGACGGCACCGGCGCGCTGGTCGCGTCGAGCCAAGACACCGGCGCGGCGGGCCCGGTCGCGGTCCAGGGCCACCGCTCCCTCGCCGGGGTCGATCCCGCGGTCGATCGCGCGCTCGGCGCGACGATCGAGGGCACGCTGTCGGCCAACGGCTGGGTCAGCACGTACCGCAACCTGTCGAGCTACCAGTCGCGCCGCGGCGTGCGCTGGGCGATCCTCCACCAGCAGCCCGAGCGCGATGCCTACGCGCTCGCCCGCAAGACCACGCGCGACACGCTGATCATCGGCGGCGCGGCGCTCGCGATCGCGCTGGGGCTCGGCGGGTTCTTCGCGACCCGGCTGACCCGGCCGCTCGCGCAGCTGGCGCGCCACGCCGACGCGATCGCCGCGGGCTCGATCGACGACCCGCCGCCGGTGCGCGGGCCGGGCGAGATCGGCGTGCTCGGCGAGCGGATCGACGAGATGGCGCGCCGGATCGCCGAGCGCGCGGCGCTCCAGGCCGCGCTGGCACGCGGCGACCGGCTGGCCTCGGTCGGCGTGATGTCGGCGCAGGTCGCGCACGAGATCAACAACCCGCTGACCACGGTGCTCGGCTACGCCAAGCTGATGCTCGAGGGCAAGCCGCCCGGCCACCCGGACCGCGAGGCGCTCGAGCTGATCGCGAGCGAGGCCGACCGCATGAAGTCGATCGTCGGCGGCCTGCTCGAGTACGCGCGCGCCCACAGAAAGGGTGCCCGCGACGTGGCGCAGGCGGCCGGCGCGGGCCACTGCGACCCGGCGGCGGTGCTGCGCCACACCGCCGCCCTGCTCGAGCCCCAGCTGCGGCGGACCCGGACCACGCTCGCGCTCGACGTCACCGCGGCCGCGCCGGTCGCGATCGAGGCCCACGCCCTCCAGCAGATCCTGGTCAACCTGGGCCAGAACGCCGCCCAGGCGATGGCCGAGGCCAACATCGAGGGCACGCTGACCCTCGCGGCCCGGCCCGCGCCCGGCGGTGTCGCCACGCTGATCACGGTCACCGACGAGGGGCCCGGCGTCCGCCCCGAGGACCGCAACCGCGTGTTCGATCCGTTCTTCACCACCAAGGCCGCGGGCCTGGGCACCGGCCTGGGCCTGGCCGTCTGCAAGCACCTGGTCGCCACCGCGGGCGGCTCGATCGAGGTCGGCGACGGCCCGGGCGGCCGCGGCGCCGAGTTCCGCGTCGTCATCCCCAACGCTGCCGGACCGACCTGACGGTCCCGCGGGCGGCGCGTCGGTCGTACATCGCAACACCTCCGGAAATCCACGATGGCCCGGCGCGGCAACGCGGCGCGCGCTGGTACGTATGCGATACCGACGGCGCCCGAGGCGCTGCACGCCGCCGCACCGCCCGCGGACGCCGTGGCGCGGCGCGCGTGGCCGTGATACCCACGCGAGGGTGAGCAGTATCCTCGTTGTCGACGACGAACGCGGCATCCGCTCGTTGTGCAGCGAGGTGCTGGGCCGCGCCGGCTACGAGGTCGAGGCGGTCGACTCCGCCGCCGGAGCGCTCGCGGCGGCGACCCGCCGGCGGTTCGATCTGATCCTGTGCGACATCAACCTGCCGGATCAGGACGGGGTCTCGCTCCTGCCCCGGCTGCTCACCGGCGACGCGCCGCCCGCGGTGCTGCTGATCACCGCGTATCCGTCGATCGATACCGCGGTGCGCGGCATGAAGCTCGGCGCCCGCGACTACATCGGCAAGCCGTTCTCCCCCGACGAGCTGCGCCTGGTCGTGCGGCGGGCGCTCGACGAGGACGAGCTGCGCCGGGTCCACGGCGAGCTGACCAAGCGGCTGGCCTACGGCTCGATGATCGGCGACTCGCCGGCGATGCAGCAGCTGCGCGAGACCATCGACAAGGTCGCCAAGGCCGACGCCACGGTGCTGATCACCGGCGAGTCCGGTACCGGCAAGGAGCTGGTCGCCCGCGCGCTGCACTTCGCCGGCCGCCGCGCCAGCCGGTTGTTCACCCCGGTCAACTGCGGCGCGCTGGTCGGCACGCTGCTCGACAGCGAGCTGTTCGGCCACGTCCGCGGCGCGTTCACCGGCGCCGACACCGCCAAGCGCGGCCTGTTCCTCGCCGCCGACGGCGGCACGCTGTTCCTCGACGAGATCGGCGAGCTGCCGCTCGAGCTCCAGCCCAAGCTGCTGCGCGCGCTGCAGGACGGCGAGGTCAAGCCGGTCGGCGGCACCAGCTCGGTCCGGGTCGACGTCCGCGTGATCGCCGCGACCAACCGCGCGCTCCAAGAGGCCGCCGAGGCGGGCACGTTCCGCGAGGACCTGTTCTACCGGCTCGCGGTGATCACGATCGAGGTCCCGCCGCTGCGCAACCGGCCCGAGGACATCGCGCAGCTCGCGCGCCACTTCGCCGAGGACGCGGCGCTGCGCGCCGAGCGCGGCCGGCTCGAGCTCACCGACGCCGCGATCGCCCACCTGGTCGCGCAGCCCTGGCCCGGCAACGTGCGCGAGCTCGAGAACACGATCGAGCGCGCGGTGATCCTCGCGACCGGCAACGTGCTCGACGTGTCCGACGTCGCCGCGCGGCGCCCGAGCGTGCCGCCGGCGACCCTGCAGACGTTCAGCGGCGACCACGTGCCGTCGCTCGACGATCTCGAGCGCGCCCACATCCTGCGCGTGCTCGAGCTGTGCGAGGGCCAGAAGACCAAGGCCGCGGCGCTGCTCGGGATCAACCGCACGACCCTGTGGAAGAAGCTGCGCCAGTACGGCATCGAGGGCGAGTGAGCACCAGCGGCGATGCCGGCGCCGATGCGGACAGCGGCGAGGACAGCGGCGACCACGGCGATGACGAGCCGGTCGCGGAGGCCCACCGCTTCGAGGTCGATCCGGCCGGCGCCGGGGAGCGCGTCGACGCGCTGATCGCGGCCACGGTCGCGGGGCTGTCGCGCGCCGCGGTCCAGCGGCTGATCGACGACGCGCGGGTCACGCTCAACGACGCCGTGGTCGCCAAGCCCGGCCAGCGGGTGCGCGCCGGCGATGCGATCGCCGTGGTCGTGCCGCCGGCCGAGCCGGTCGAGATCGTCGCCGAGGACCTGCCGCTCGCCGTGCTGTACGAGGACGCCGACCTGATCGTGATCGACAAGCCCGCCGGGCTGGTGGTCCATCCGGCCGCCGGACATCCGCGCGGCACGCTGGTCAA
>DASWRS010000553.1:0-2172 GCA_036403075.1 Kofleriaceae bacterium | reverse complement strand
GAGGTCGCGGCGTACCTCGGCACCCGGCCGGTCACCGCGCGGCTGCCGTGGGACCACATCGACGTCGGCCTCGAGGACGGCTTCCTGCTGTCGGAGTACAGGAAGGCGCTCAAGGGCCGGGCGAGCCCGCCGTGCGGCAAGATCGCCGGCATGCTGATCCACCACACCAACCTCGCCGAGGCCGAGCCCGATCGCCGGAAACTGGTGTGCTACGACTGCGGCGTCGCGTGCGATCTTTCGAAGATGCGCGACGACCGGCTGGTCGCGCTGCGCGCGCTCGGCGCCACCGAGCCGCCGGCGCCGCGCGGCGAGCCGGCGCACGCCGCGGCCGAGCTCGTCGATGTGTCCGAGCGCGGCGGCGGTAGCCCGGCCGAGCGCGCCGACGACGAGGCCCGCGAGCACCGCGACGGCGCCGTGCACCGCGAGACCGACCGCGCCGAGCGGGTGCGGCTCAACGGCCACCACGGCGCCGGGGCGCCGTACTCGACGTACCGGATCGGCTTTGCCAAGATCGGCCGCGCCGCATTCCTCGGCCACCTCGACCTGATTCGCCTGCTCGCCCGCAGCTTCCGGCGCGCCGACCTGCCGCTGGCGGTGACCCGCGGGTTCTCGCCCAAGCCGCGGATCAGCTTCGGGCCAGCGCTCGGCCTGGGCGTGCCGTCGCTCGGCGAGCTGATGGACGCCGACCTCGAGCACGTCGTGCCCGGCCTCCGGTCGTGGGAGATCGGCGACGCCGCGCGCACCGAGCTCTCGGCCGACGAGGTCGCCGAGCGGCTCGCGGCGGTGTGCCCGCCCGGCATCGAGATCCGATCGTGTGCGATCGTCCGGCTCGCCGGGCATCCCGCGGCGGCGGCGAGGCCCGACCTCGGCCTCGGCAAGCTGATCACCGCGGTCGACATCGCGATCAAGCCGGCGGCCGATGGCATCGCGCACGACGCCGCGCGGCTCGCGCGGATCGCGGCGGCGCTGATCGCCCGGCCCGAGGCCCGGGTCAGCCGCGGCGACAAATCGATCGACGTGCGCCCGCTGGTCCAGGCGGCCGACGTGATCGACGGCGACGCCGCGCGCTCGCTGTGCGCCGCGCTCGACTGGCCCGACGGCCCGGTGCTCCGCGTCCGGATCCAGGCGACGGCGGAGGGCTCGGCCAAGCCGTCCGAGGTCGCCCGCGCGCTCGGCGTGTGGGGCCCCGACGATCTGCGCGCGACGCACGCGCTGGTCGCCCGGCTCGGCGTGGTCGCCGGCGGCGTGCCGCGCGTCCCGACGGCCATGGCCGGCGCCACGGCCGACCGCCGGGCGTGATATGACCCGACCGTGGCGATCAGCCTGTCCGTCAATCTCAACAAGGTCGCGCTGTTGCGCAACTCGCGCGGCGCGATCAACCCGGCGCCGCTGGTGGCGGGCCGGACCTGCCTGGACAGCGGCGCCTACGGGCTGACCCTGCACTGGCGCGCCGACAATCGCCACACCCGGGTCGAGGACGTGCGGGCGCTGCGCGGGCTGTGCGAGCAGCGCGGCGCCGAGTTCAACCTCGAGGGCGACGACCGCGACGAGCTGATCGCGCTGGCGCTCGAGCTGTCGGTCACCCAGTTCACGCTGGTGCCGGTCAAGCCCGGCGAGATCACGAGCGATCACGGCTGGCACCTGCCGCGCCAGCACGCCGCCGTGGCGTCGGTCATCGAGCGGCTCAAGCCGCGCGGCATCCGCACCGCGGCGTTCGTCGATCCGGTGCCCGAGATGATGCCGGCGGTCGCGGCGACCGGCGTCGATCGGGTCGAGATCTACACCGAGCCGTACGCATCGGCGTGGGGGACGTCGCGGTTCACCGGCGAGCTCGATCGGGTCAAGCGCACGGCCGCGGCGGCGGTGGCGGCCGGGATGAAGGTCAACGCCGGGCACGATCTCAACCTGCGCAACACGCCGCTGCTCGCGCGCTTCGTCCCCGAGGTCGTCGAGGCGTCGATCGGCCACGCGCTGATCGCCGACGCGCTGTACCTGGGGCTCGCCGAGGCCGTCCAGCGCTACGTCCGGGCGTGTCGCGGCGAGGCCGTCGATGCCCCGGTCACGCAGTGATCCGGCCGCGGCCCTGCTGATCGCGGCGCTGGCAGGGTGCGGCGCCGCGCCGGCGAGCCCGACCGTGCGCTGTCCCGCGGATCGCGCGATCGTGATCGCGAG
>DASWRS010000552.1:0-6038 GCA_036403075.1 Kofleriaceae bacterium | reverse complement strand
CTCTCGCTCAGATCGGTACACTGCACACCGATGCGGCCTTACTGCACACGCGAGGACGCCCGTTGCGAACGCCTGCCATCGAGATGACGGATGAGATCCGAGACCTCGTTCGAGTTCGACGGTGATCTGATCGTCGTGGACGCTGTCGTCATCGGGTCAACCGGTCAAGCGGAACTGCGACTCGTTTTGGACACCGGCGCCGTGCTCACCACCTTGGTGCCGGGCGTCGCCCAAGCGATCGGCTACACGTCAAACGATCGCGTTGCCTGGAGCGTAACGCGTACCGCGGCGGCGAACGAGCGCGGCTACATCGTTCAGCTCGCGGGTATCACCACGCTCGGATTCACCATACCTGACCTGCACGTGGTCGTCGCGGACCTGGGCTATGGCATCGATGGCGTGCTCGGAATGAACTTTCTGAGGGACTTCAACTTCGAAATCCGCCCAGCAGAACGGACTATCCTCGTCGAGAGGATCGGGCCCTGAGCACGTGGCAAGACGCCACGTCGCAGCCGATCCGACAGCACTCGCACAGCTCGCTCGCCCGAAGCCGATGTGCCCGGTGCTCATTCCGGTGCTGGCTGGCCTTTCGACGAACGCAGGCGCAGTAGCGTCAACAAGATCGGCCAGATCGACCCCGTCTGGTGCCCGATGTCGATCGGGGCAGAACGCGCTGAACCGGACGATTCGAGACGGGCAGACCGAAATCGCGGCCCGGCGGTTCGATCGAGATCCGTGGGTCTGGGCGCGCTGACCCCCCACCGGTTGTGGCGCGTCGCCGATCGTCGACAAGGCAGCGTCTATGACGACGGCGCGGATCTATGGCGTCCCGGTCATCGGCGACGTGGACGAGCACCGCGTGTACGCCGGGCTACGCCGCAGGGCGGTAGTAGTAGCTCAAGATGCCGCCGAGGCTTTCGCGGCGCGCGATCGGTGCAGCGGAATCGACGTTCTCGTTGGGCGGCGCCGCGACCGCGGTGAGCAACCGGTTTTCGACGCCTTGGTGGTTGCGCTCGAGATGGTAGTGCTCGACGAACTCCGAGATCGCCACGCGGAGGTGGAGCTCACCGAGCGGAACGAGCTTGTCGAGGCACTCAGGCTTGATGGAGAGCACGAAGCGTTCCGCGACGGCGTTCAGGTTGGAGCTTCGAGCTGAGAGCTTGAGGCACTCGATGCCGGCGGCGCGGAGGACCGCGCGGAACGCGTCGGTGAACAGCGGGTCACGATCATGGATCAGGTAGCGCTTGCCGCGCGGGAAGCCATCGATGCTGTCGGTCAAATTGCGAGCGACCTGCTGGATCCCCGCGTCGTGCGGATGGCGGATCAGACCGGCAATATGCACGCGGCGGGACTCGAGGTCGATGACGAACCAGACGTAGCGGACGAGGCCGCCGAGCGTCAGGACCTCGACGGTGAAGAAGTCGGTCGCCGCGATCACGCCGAAGTGCGCCTTGAGGAAGGTCTTCCACGGCATCGTCTTGCCGCGCTTGGGAGCGGGATCCAAGCCATACTCGAGGAGGATGCGCTTGATCGTGTTTCGCCCGAGCTCGTGGCCGAGGTTGCGGAGCGCGCCACGGATCCGCGTGTAACCCCAGCTCGGGTTCTCGGTGGCGAACTGAACGACCAAGCGTTGCAGCGACGTGGCCGTGCCGGGGCGACCGCCTTGTCGTTCAGCGGTGCCGTTGTACTTCTTGGCGATGAGCTCGCGGTACCAGCGCAGGATGGTGTCGGGCGTCACCAGTCCGGCGAGCTGTTCCAGCGCACGTCGACCGAGGAGGCGGCCCTTCGCGGCGAGCCCCCGGCGCTGGGCATCGGTGAAGCGCAGGCGCCGACCTCCGAGCTGCTCCCGCAGGACGCGGTTCTCCTCCTGGAGGTACGCGACGACCTCGGCTTGGTGGCGGTTCATCCAGCCCGCGAACACCAGGAGCAAGAACTGCAGCGGTGCGACCGACATCTTCCACGATCCTACCCGCGCAGAGCCCGGCGCGGCCGGGTTTCATCCGACAACGGCGAGCCGCAAGGCATGATATTCTCAACTGGTTTCACCCGATCCTGTTTTGGCACCAGACGGGGCCATGCCCAACGGGCGGTCTGAAAGTCATCGTGCTGCGCCTGTGCGGTAGCGCGAAGAATCGACAGCAGTTCGAGCACGCGTGGACCGATACGACCGAGCGCGGCAGGAGGGACTTCCCCGTACGCTGGCGCAAGCTCCTCCACGGGTCGCGCCTGAGGCCGCTCATGGCGTTCTGGGACTTGCTGATCCGGCAACAGCGCGTCGTAGGTCGCGAGGATCACCACCGACGGTGCGAGCTGCGGAACATCGATGCTCGCCGGCGCCGCCGCGATCTTCTCCTTGGCGGTCTCGGCCGTGATCGTCATGCCCGCCATCTGCAGGCAGGGACAGCGCGACAGCGACGTCGGCCTCCATCGTGCTCGCCGCCAGGTGGAGGATCCGGAGGTATGCCGCCGGCCCCGCCGCGTCGCGCACGTTGCTGACCACGTCGCAGCGGAACATCCGATGCGGCATACTGGGTGTATGATCAGGGTTCCGTTTGGGATGGCCATCCCGTGTGCCGGCTGCGGCGCGGGGCTGGCCGTCGATCCATGGTCTCGGCGGATCGCCTGTACGTATTGCGGGCGTCGCAACTCGATGCCGCGCGCGCGGCTGGTCGCGATTCGCGCGCACCTCCAGCGGCTGGCCGCGATGGCGCGCGTGGCGGACGCTGCGGCGAGCGAGCTCGATTACCAGCACCGGCGCGGCCGCCGCCGCGTGAACGCCATCGTGATGGTGTTCGCGCCGCTGCTGGTGTCGTGGTGGATCGTGCTCGGGCTCGGTGTCGGCGTGTCGTCGATGTTCGGCGCGTTCGCGCTGTGGCCCTCGCTCGCGAACGACCGGCGCGGCGGCACGCTGGTCGCGCTCGGCGGCATGCTGCTCTGGGCCGGCTGGGTCGCGATCCTGCGCTTGATCCTGACCCGCCGCCGCGCCTTGCTGGCCGAGCTACCCGCGACCTGCGGCGTGGCGCAGTGCAGCCGGTGCAACGCGACGTCACCCGCGCTGACCGGCTGGGCCATGCGCTGTCCGTTCTGCAATACCGATCTGCTGCCCGACGATGCAGTGCGCGAGCTGTCCGAGGCCATGGTGAAGCACCAGGTCAACAAGCTTCGCGCCCAGGCGACGATCGAGACATTCAAGACCGACGCGACCCGCGCCGCCGAGCTCGAGCAGATGATCGCGATGCTCACCGCCGGCCAGCTCGGCGTCATCGGCCTCGCATGCGCGATCACGGTGGTCCAGCTCGTCGTCGTGATCGCGCAGCGGCTGTAGCGGATGACCGGGGCGCGGCAGCTCGCCGGTGCTCAAGCCGACGCGACCGCATGGCCGAACAGCTCGACGTCATCGCGGTAGCGCTCGGCGACGATCTGCCGGGTCTCGGCGGTGTAGAACGCGGCGTGGTTCATCGCGACGCGTGCCGCTTGCTGCGGGGGCAGCTCGATCGCTGGCAAGCCGATCGCTTGCTGACCCGCCGGAGGTCGTCGGCCAGGCGCTCGTAGCGCCGTGGGCGACAGCAAGCCGGAAGGCGCTCTGCTGATGTCGGGCGCGGTGGCGCTGCTGATGCGGCGTCGTCGGCGCGCAGCTGAATCGATCCGGCGGATCTCCCAACGCAGCGCGAGCAGCTCGAGCAGCAGCGAGCGCACGAACCAGCGAAGCGTGGGCGGCCGCAGGTGCCGCGCGGCGAACACGTGCTGCTGCAGGAATGCGGCGTCGAGCTCCTCGCGCGCCGCGAACGCTGCCTCGAGCTTGCGCATCCACGGGTCATGTGGCCGGTCCGTGCGTACGAACGGCGGCGCCGGCCGGTCCGCTCCCGCGAATGCCTCGCGCACCTCACGCACCAGCTGCTTGCGCGCCCGCACCGGCCTACACCATAGCGGGCCCGTCAGGCCACGGGAACCCGGATCTTCCATCAACACCGGGCCGAGCACCGTGCGCGCGGCTGCGAGGCGCGTCGAATGCCTCGGGACGCGGGGCTCACCTCATGCGCCGACGCCCTCGCGCCGCCACGCCTCGGTGAGCCGCTCGCGGCGGCCGTCCTCGAGGATGTCGGCGTGCGCGACGATCAGGCGCCGCGCCGGGCGCTCCACCATCGCGGCGAGCGCGCGCGCCGCGGCCACCTTGTCGACGATCTTCTTGCGCACGTCCGGTGGCACGCGGAGCCGCTCGTAGCAGCCGGTGACGCGCGCGGCCCACCGCCACGTCCAGTGATCCGCGCCGTGCGCGCAGAGGACCAGGTCCGCGCCGAGCAGCGTCTGCGTCGGGCGGTGATACAGCACGGTCTCATCGAGGAACGGCACGCCGTCGAGCGGCAGCGCCTCGAGCTCGAGGACCTCGTCGGTGAACCGCGAGTTCCCTAGCTCGACGTCGATCCGCAGCTCCGGGTTGTGCTCGCGCGCCGACGCCGGCCCGACGACGCGCGCCTCCGGGAACCGCGCCGCGGCCGCCGGCGTGCCGAGGTGGTGGAAGCAGTTGGGCACGACGAGCCAGCGCACGGGCCCGAGCGCGCGCAGCTGCTCGACGAGCTCGTCGGTCGGCGGCGCCGGGCTGTGCAGGAGCAGGCTGCCGTCGTCGAGGCGTACGACGGTGGTCCGCGCACGCAGCCGCACGCCGCTGAACCACACCGGCCGATCGAAGGCCCAGATCCTGTCGTCGACGACATTTTCGAGAGCGCTGTTCGCCACGTATGCCTCCAGCCGAGGTGCTTCGATGCACGCGCCGCTGCGGTCGTTGCGCGATCGTCGGCGCGTCGCTACGCCGCGCGCTTGCCGACGAACGCGACCAGGTTGTCGAGCGTGCGATCGGTACCCTCGTGGACGCCGAGCTTCACGAACTGCGCGAGGTTCTCCGCCGACGCGCAGCGGATCGTCACCGTCATGTGCGTCGTGCCGCGCTCGCCCTCGAGCTTCACGGTTCCGACCGACCCGAGCGCGTCGAACACGAGCAGCGACGGCGGCTCGATCACGCGGTACACGCCGCTGAACGGCGGGCTGTGCGCCGCGCCCTGGTTGACGAACGTGAACGCTCCGCCCGGCCGGAGGTCGATCCGGCACTCGGCGAGCGGCGCGCCCGACGGATCCCACCACGCGGTGACCTGCTCGGGCTGGGTCCAGGCCTCGAACACGTCCTCGCGCGACGCGGCGAACGCGCGCTGGAACGTGATGGTGAATGTCTCCTGATCGATGGTGGTCGCAAGCTTGTTCATCGCGGTGGTCCCTTCTTGGCGGCGCCGGCGGCGCGTTTCGGCCTGTTCTCGAGGAATGACTCCAGGCGGTCGGTCCGCCGCTCCCACTGCGCGCGGAACGGCTCCAGCCAGCGATCGATGTCCTGGAATGGTCCACCGACCACCAGCCGCCGCGGCCGCCGCTGCGCATCCCGCCCCTGCTCGATGAACCCGGCATCCTCGAGGATGCGCAGGTGCTTCGAGATCGTCGGCTGCCGCAGCCCGAACGGCGCGCCGAGCTCCGCCACCGTCGCCTCCCCCTTCTCCAGCCTGGCCAGGATCGCGCGCCTCGTCGGATCCGCGAGCGCGAAGAAGACCTCCGAGAGTCGTGCCTCGTTGTTCATCGCCACATAGCTATATTGCCGTTCGGCGATATAGTCAAGGCCTCTCGCCATCGCCACGCCGCGAGCGCAGCATGGGCGCATGGCTCGCCCCGCTGAACCTCGCGATGCCGAGGCCGTGACGCGGCTCCTGTGCGCGCTCCATCCTGACACCGCCAGCACGTTCGCCGGACCGTGCGTCAGGGCTGGCGGAGCTTCGTCGCAGAGCGGAACGGCGAGGTCGTCGGCTTCCTGCTCGCGACGTTCACCGACTACGGCCTGCGCGACGAGAGCGGCGGGATGATCGAGCAGCTGATCGTCGACGACTCGCATCGCGATCGCGGCGTCGGCCGCGAGCTCGTCGAGGCGTGCTGGGCCTGGCTCGCCTCCGAGGGCGTTACGCTCGCCTTCGTCGCCACCATCGAGGGCTCCCCCGCCGCCGCGT